>JBHICV010000046.1:0-16310 GCA_046759765.1 Acidimicrobiia bacterium | reverse complement strand
TGGGGCTTCGTTAGCCGAGCGGAATGCCACCTTGTCGACGTAGCACCATGCCCAGTCTTCTCCCGCCTCCATCGAGCGGATCGTGGGATGGCCAGTCTCGAGGAAGTGCTCGGAGGCGTGTCTGGCGGGCGAGTCGTCGCAACAGCCGACCTGTCCGCAGACGGTGCACACACGGAGATGGACCCACACCAGCCCGTTGTTGATGCATTGGCGGCATGCAGCTGTGTTCGGAACGATGTCGGGGTTGCGGGCGAGATGCTCGCAGCGATCTTCGACGACGGCGCTTTGCATCACTTCCTCGACGTGGACCCGAACGGTGTGGTCGGCCCGTTTGGCCACGACTACCTCGATCGCGATCTGGCCTATCACAACTGCCGTTACGGCTAGGCCGAAGACAGTTGACGACAACTCCGAGCTGGCCAAACCCAAGAGAACAAGGAGAACCATGGCACCGAATCTTGGGAACAGTCGAGCCTGCTCAGTTACACCAAAGTGGCGATTGTCAGTGATCCCATCGAGACCGGCAACCGCCACCAGTACCAGAACTAGCGCGCCGATCAGGAGCCAGGCGGCGGAAGAGTCCATCCGATCGCCCATGTCGGTCAGAGCGAGCAGTTCGAGACCCACCCCCACTGCCGTGAGGCCCATCGTCAGCGGCAAATGGAGAACCGTCCAGACGGCCGCGATCGGAACGGCTGGTGACCACGACTTGATGGGGCTGTCGGCGATATCATCGAAGTAGGTCCACCACAAGCCGGCTGCGATCACGAACGCCAAGGCCATGTGGACCAAGGTGTCGGCCGTAACGCCGTGGTCCGCCACGGCTCCGATGATCTTGATAAACGACTCGCCTAGCACGATGATCGTGAAGAGGGCGTAGCGCTCGCCCATGTGCTCCTCGTCGGCCGGAAACTCCCTTGCTGCGCGCCGACGTGAACCGGGCAGGACGATCCATGAGACATCGATCAGGAAAGCCAGACCCCAGAGCCAGTATCTACCCGGGGTGGGAACAAAGACGGATACGAGCCACATTGCCGCAGCGATCCCGTTCACCACGAGAAAGGACTGGGCAAGCTGCCGTGCCTTGGGGATGTGCCACCAGACACGCGCATACATGAGCACCAGGGTCAGCCGTACGAAAAAGTAGGCCAGGGCGAAGCCCGCCGAGTGGACACCGAACGCGCCATCAACCAATACGGCCACAGTTCCGATGGCGAACATCTGGGCGATCATCAGCGACCGATGGATGATGTCGTCGACGTCGACTCGGTTCATCAAGAAGGTCGTGCCCGTCCACGCCCACCACAGCAGAGCAAAAAGCACGACGAAGCGACCGGCGCCACGCCAGGTGAGATCCGAAATGAGGGTCTGACCGAGCTGAATGAGGGCGGCGACAAAGACGAGGTCGTAGAACAGCTCCAACCAAAGGACGGTGCGCTGGTCGGGACTGCGCTGGGAAGCCAGCCGCGGAGGAGTCCATCGAGCGAGCGTCATCGAGGGTCTCTCGAACGCCCGGGGTCGGCAGTGTTGCGTGGAGGCGAATGGAATCCCGGCCGCATCGGACGAGTATCGCAGAATCAGCGGTCCCTTCTCCGGGCTGCCGGCCGAGTTGACAGATGAATACGCAATCCGTATGTTGCGTGTAATACGCAACTCAAACGTTGCATATCGGGAGGTGAATGCATTGGTTACCGATCAGATCGAGCGGACGATCACTGTTTCTGCGACGCCAGACCTGGTCTGGGCCGCCCTTACAACCGAGGAGGGGATGAGCGCATGGTTCGGGGACATTGCGAAGATCGATCTCCGGCCCGGAGGCGATGCCCTATTTGGCTGGACCGATGACGGAAAGAGTTATCAGGCCGTCATAGAAAAGGTCGAGCCGCACACGCGCTTTGCGTTTCGGTGGGCGGCCAACCCCGACACCCCGGTCGACGAGGGGCCGTCGACATTGGTCGAATTCCTCATCGCCACAGAAGAAGGTGGCACCCGTATCACGGTCGTTGAAAGCGGGTTCGCGTCCTTCCCCGAGGCAGTCAGAGACTGGCACGTGCAGGAGAACACGATGGGCTGGAAGTCGGAGCTCGATGAGCTTGTGACCTACGTCGAGGGCGCAGCGAGTTGACGAGGCGTCTCCACCCGCCCGGTCAAGTGTTCGCTGCCCTCGCCGATCGGACAAGAGCTCAGATAATTGGATGGCTGGACGAAGGAGGAACCGGCACCGCGACCAAGTTCTCGGCCCGGCTACCGATATCGCGTCAGGCGATGTCCCGCCACCTCAAAGAGCTCGAAAGTGCGGGACTGATCGTCGGCAAGAAGCATGGGCGGGAAATGAGGTATGAGCTCCAGACTCGGCCTCTCATCGAGACGGCACAATGGCTCCAGGCACGGGCCAATCGGTGGGAGCGATCCCTGGCGCGCCTCGCCGAATATCTCGAGGAGGACTCCTGGACAGCTGGCACCGGCACGACAGACCCTCAAGCAACGTCCCCGGGGCGAAAGTCCCAATCAACAGATCGGAAAGGAAAAGAGGAAACGATGGCGGATTACGAACTGACTCAAGAGAGGACACTCAGCGTGTCGCCCGAGGTTGCCTTTGCGGCCTTCACAGAGCCGCAAAAGCTGACCAGGTGGTTCACGACCGAAGCGCACTCCGATCTGCGACCGGGCGGGAGGTACCGCAACGCGGACGGCGACGAGGGCGAGTTTCTCATCTTCGAACCGCCGCAACATCTGAGGTTCACCTGGGACAATCCAGACCACTGTCCCGGCACTGTGGTCGACGTGAATTTCGAATCGCTCGGCCCCGGTAAGTCGACGGTTCGTCTGGTCCACCATGACCTCGAGACCAAGTCGCACTACGACGACCTGAATGAAGGCTGGTCATGGGCGATGGATTCTTTCCAGGCCTATCTCGAGACCGGGCACCCTATCTCTTACGACAACTGGCTCGGTGAACAGGGCCGCTAAGAGCGATCCCCGTCCAGCCTCGGAGCGGGTCCCGGTTTTAGGACGAGCGAGGCGTCATTCTCCCTTGGCCAGGGCAACAGCTTCGTCGAGGCTCATCTCCGCGCCGGCCTGTCGCAGCTCCTCGGTTACCTGCTCGCCCAGGTCGTCGAGAGTCTCCTGCGCCAAATTGGCGTAGGGGTTCTCGGGCGCCTCCACGTTTTGAGCGAGCAGACGCACGGCGTCCTCAGTGCGGCCTTCCTCGGCGTAGAGCCTGCCCATTCCCATGAGCGCGTAATAGACGAGCGTCTGCATCTTGTGGCTCAGCGCTGAGCTCAACCCAGCTCGGAAGGCTTCGGCCGCTGCCTCGAAGTCACCGAGGCCCAGTTCTCCCAGACCGATGCGACACCACGATGCCGCCACCCCCCACCGATGGTTGATCTCGTCGAACTTCTCGAGACCTTCCTCCCCGTAGCGCTTCGCCTTGACGTAGTCACCCATCAGCCAGTAGGTCCAGCTCAGGCGGGACAGGGTGTAACCCTGTCCGCCCAGGTCGCCGCTCTTCACGAATATCTCGCGGCTCTCGTGGTGGTACTCGGCGGCCTCCTCGTGGTTGCCCAGCTCGTCGGCCGCCACCCCGAGTTTGCTCAGTGTGTAAGCCCGGCCGGGATAGGTGTTGTCTCGTTCTGCGACGTCGAGACCATCTTGGAAGATCTCCCGCGCTCGCTCCGCGTTCCCCTGCTCGATGATCACCCAGCCGTACCACGAGGCGTGTTCGATGTAGAGGAGACCATCGTCGCCGAACCCGATCGCCTCGGCTCGCTCAAACAAGCTCCGGGCCTCGGCCAGATCGCCCGCCTGCTCAGCCGCGATGCCCAGAGAGACGAGGCACCAGGCGAGGCCCGCGCCACCACGCTGCTCCCAGTGCGGCAGCAACCGGGTCAGCTCCCCGGTGACCTGGTCGACGTTTCCGAACTGAGAGAGATTGTTCATGGCGAGGGTCTTTGCCCAGAGGTACCGGTCGTCGTCGACCGACGCCTCGAAACCCACACGCTCCTCAACGGCTGCTGCTATTTCTTCGAAGTGGTCGATCGCTTCCGCCCAGCTGTAAAGGAAGTAGAAGGCCTGCAAAGCGTTGAGGATTCCTACGACCTCCGCGGTGGGCAGGTTGTCCGCCGCCGCCCACACCGTCGCTGCCCTGAGGTTCCCCAACTCGGCGGCTACCTCGTCTTTGATCTCAATCTGCTCGATGCTGCCGCGCAGCCGCTGCTCACGGTCCAGGAGGCGGCCGACATAGAACTCGGCGTGTTTGCGAGCTGCAATTTCCCTTTCGTCTCCGAGCTCTTCCAGACCCAGCTCCCGCAGAAGCGGATGAATGTCGTACGTGTCGAGATCGGCACGCCGCAGCAGCGACTTGTTCATAAGGGCCAGCAGTGTGGGCAGCTGTGTTCCCGCCACCTCGGCCGCGGCTTCCCGGGTGAAGGGCGCCGGAAATATGTTCAGGCTGCTGAAAGCGTCTCTCAGGTCGACATCGAGTCTTTTCCAGGAGTGGTCGAAGGCCGCCCTTACGCTGCGATGACGCTCCGGCATATCAGCCAGCGTCCCGGCAAGGAAATCGAGGCTGGACTGAACTTCGAAGGCGATCTCACTCACCGGCAATGCAGGCGTCCAGGCCGCGGCCAGTTCGATAGCGAGCGGCATTCCCCCCAGAGCCGCGCACAGCGAAGAAACATCATGCTCGCTATCCGAGGGGACCGATCCGCCGGCGCGGCGGGCCCGCTCCACGAACAGTTCCACGGCTTCGGACCTTTGGTCCGATTCTCCGCCTTCTCCCACGTCGAGGCCGCCTACCTCATACACCCATTCGGAGCCGATTCCAAGCCGCTCGCGGCTGGTGACGAGCACGTCGACGTCCGGTGCCGACTCGACGATTCGGGTCACGATTGCCGCACCGGACAGCAGATGCTCGAAGTTGTCGAGGACGAGGATCATCCGTTGGTTCTGCAGCAGGTCGAGCACCTGAGTCGTCTCGTCGACCATCGAGGCGATGTGGAGATCAATGGTGAAGTTGAGGCTCTCGGCGATCTCCCTGATGATGGCCTCGGGACTGGGTACTGCGGCCAGCGATACGAAGTGTGCAACAGAGCTGCTCGTCTCGCCGATGTGACGTGCCGCTTCGACGGAAAGGCGTGTCTTGCCGATGCCACCGGGACCGAGCGCGGTCACCACCCGGCAGTCGGGGGCAGCGAACTGCTCTGCGATGCCCTCGATATCCGCGGAGCGACCGACGAACGAAGTCGCGAACTCAGGCAGGACTCCCACAGCAACCGACGCGGTCCGCAGAGGTGGGAAGGCAGAGCGGACCCCGGGAACGACGAGTTGATGGATCGTCTCGGGACGGCTCAGCCCGCGCAGGCTGTGGGTTCCGAGGGCGACGATCTCCATGTCTGCAGGCAGCGCGTCGGCAGCGGCCTCCTGGGCGGCGTCCGAGAGGAGGATCTGTCCTCCGTGACCGGCCGCTTCTATCCGGGCCACGCGATTGATAGCGGGGCCGTGGTAGTCGCCATCGACGGGCTCCACGACAGCAGTGTGAAGGGCCATCCGCACCTCAAGGGAGTCGATGACCGGATCCCACTCGTAAGCGGCGATCCTTCTCTGGGCGTCGACCGCGGCGACAACGCCGTCCGGCGCCTCAGAGAAGGCGGCGAAGATCCCATCGCCGGTGTTCTTGACGACCGCACCATTTGCTGAGGAGACGGCGTCGCCGATGATCTGATCGTGGACCCCCAACGCGGTCCGCATCTCATCGGGGAAGGCGTCCCACAGCTGCGTGCTGCCCTGGATATCGGTGAAGAGGAACGTGACTGTCCCCGAGGGAAGGGTGTGGACCGTTGTCATGCAGCTCGAAGGCTAACTAGCTTCTCCGGCGCCCGACTTCGCACCCAGTAAGCCGGCAGGATGGCACCCTCCGGTGTCATGCATGGCGTCCGTTCTATAGAATCGGATAGCGGTTCGATGGGAGGACGCGGGTGACTCTTCCGAGCGGGGTCGTAACCTTTCTCTTCACGGACGTGGTCGGCAGCTCGGCCAAGTGGGACCTCGATCGCAGTGCCATGGAGCACTCGATGGGCCGCCACGATGAGATACTCGAAAAGGCCATCGAATCAGGCGCCGGTCACATCGTCAAGAAGACCGGCGACGGCTTCATGGCAGTCTTTGCCGATCCGTCCAACGCCGTGTCGGCGGCCATTGAGTCACAGCAAGGCCTCGCGGCTGAGCCTTGGGACGAGGCTGTCGGAGACTTTGAGGTCCGGATGGGCCTTCATACCGGTCCTGCCGAACCGAAGGAGGGTGACTACCTAGGCCCGGCTCTCAATCGGGCGGCGCGCATCGAGGCTGCGGGTCACGGCGGCCAGATCCTTTTGTCTGCCGCCACGCGGGAGTTGATCGGCGAGGCCAAGGACTCGGTTGGTTTCCGGGACCTCGGCGAGCACTACCTGCGTGGCCTCTCCCGTCCCGAGCGCCTGTACCAGGTGACAGCAAGCTCCCTCGCCGCCGACTTCCCACCCCTTCATACGGAGTCCAAACCGGACCGGCCCTCGATCGCCGTGCTTCCCTTCGAGACGATTGGCGATCCGGACCGGTCGCCCTTCGCGGACGGATTGGTCGAGGACCTCATCACCGGCCTATCCCGATGTCGGGACCTCTTCGTCATCGCCCGTAATTCGACTTTCGTCTACAAGGGCACGCACGTTGATGTGGGAACCGTGGCGGCTCAGCTGGGCGTTCGGTATGTCCTCGAGGGGAGCGTCCGCTGGTCCGGCGACCAGGCACGGATAACCGCTCAGCTCATCGACGGCACCACGGGAGGGCATCTGTGGGCCAAGAAGTACGACCGGAACGTCGACGACGTGTTCACGGTTATTGACGAGATAACCGCGGACATCGTCGCGCACCTGAGTGGCTACCACGGTGTGCTCGTTCTGACTGAGAAGAAGAGGACGCTGGCTCAGGATCCAGGCTCGCTGGGAGATTACGAGGGATACATGCGGGGCTTGGAGCTGAAGCACCGGTTCGCGCCCGATACCAACAGGGAGGCGAGAGCTGTCCTCCTCGATGTCCTCGAGCGTCGACCCGCCTTTGCCCGGGCGCACGTCGCGGTGGCATGGACGTGGCTATTCGAGGTCTGGTGGGGCTGGACGGAAACCCCGGACGCCTCGCTCAAAGAGGCGTGGCGCCACGCTGACGAGGCAGCCAAGCTCGACGACTTTGATGCCGAAGTCCACTGGCTCCTGGGCGACCTGTACATGATTGAGCGTCAATACGAGAAAACTGAGGCCGAGTACCGGCGTTCGATCGAGCTCAACTCGAGCCTCGCCGATGTGCGGGCCGATTGGGCCTCAATCGCCACCCGGCTCGGGATGCCGGACGAAGGAGTCGAGTCGATGGAGCTCGCTTTGCGGCTCAACCCCAATCACCCGGTCTGGTATGCCTGGTTCCATGGTTCTTCTCTTTATGGCGCCCGCCGCTACAACGAGGCCGTCAAAGCGTTACAGCCGGCTGCCATACACACAGTGGTGAGCCGTTTGTACCTTGCTGCGGCGCTCAGCCGGCTCGGAAAACAAGACGAGGCCGAAAGGGAAGTAGAAACGGCCCAAAGCGAGCTCCCCGGGCTCTCGATCGAGCTCCTCGAGCAGCTGGAGACGTACCGAGCGCCCGAAGACCAGGCGCACCTCTCGGATGCCTTGCGGTCAGTGGGACTGCCGAAGTCCTGACCGCTAGGCGCCAGCTCGGTACAGCTCCCACTCGTCGGGAATCCCCTTGAGGGCATAGGTGCCGTGCGGCTCCAGCGTGATGCCGGATCCCGCAATGAGGTCCTTCACCGTTCTCGAGATGATGACCTCGTTGGCCCCGCCGATATCCGCCACCCGCGACGCGATGTTCACCGAGATCCCCTCGACGTCGCCGCTGACCAAGTGGATCTCGCCAGTGTGGAGTCCGGCCCGAACTTCGATTCCCAGTGGCTTGACGGCCTCGGCGATGGAGAGCGCACAGCGAATGGCCCGGGCAGGAGCATCAAACGTGGCGAGAACTCCATCACCGGTGCCCTTGACCACGACCCCTCGGAACCGTTCCAGCTCGGTAGCTACAACGTCGTCGTGGGCATGCATGAGGTTGCGCCAGCGTTGATCTCCCATCTGGCCGGCGAGCGTGGTCGAGTCGACGATGTCAGTGAAGAGAATTGTGGCCAAGACACGATCAGCTTGCGGCTCTGACTTGGCGCCGGTCAGAAACTGCTCAATCTCATCGATGATGCGAAGCGGACTGTCACCGACCCAAGGAAGATGGTCAGGCCCCGGTAATTCCACCAACTGAGCGTTGGGGATACGCTCGGCCAGCAGGAGCCCGGCATCGAAGTCGATGGTCGTGTCCTCCGTCCGGTGGATGATCAGGGTTGGGACGTGGATCGACGGCAGGATTTCGGTGATGTCGATCTGGCTGTTCATCTCCATCAGCGTGATCGCCGCCCCGGGATCGGCTCCGAGCCTTTCGAATCTGCCCCACCATTCCTGGAACGCGACATCGCCCTCGCTCGTGGGTGCGAACAGCGGGAGGCTTTCTCCCGTGCCCCAGCCGGTATCTATATAGGAGAACAAAGCCTCGAGGGATTCCTCCGTGGGGAACCAAGAGGTGAACTTGGCAAACCCGCCGTAGACGATGAGAGCCTCGGTCCGGTCGGGATGGTGGGCCGCGAAAAGCGCCGCCAGAGAGCCCCCTTCGGATATCCCGAAGACCGCCGCCCGCTCCCATCCCACCGCGTCGAGGACGGCACGCACGTCGTCCATCCGTTGGTCCACCGCCGGTAGCTCAGCCACTCGGTCCGACAGTCCGGTGCCGCGCTTGTCGAACATGACCACCCGTGCGAACGAGCCGAGCCGATCCAGCCACCTGACTACGTTGGGATGGGTCCAGTAGTTGTCGATGTGAGACACGAAGCCGGGTACGAAGACGATGTTGACGGGCCCGTCACCGAACTCCTGGTAAGCGACGTGGACGTCCTCGCTCTTGCAGTAGCGAGTAGTCGGTGTCGTCACATCTGCCTTTCGCCTCCCGCCGATTCTGGCAGAGACACTGCGTGTCTGCCGCCCCGAGAATTCACCACCAGGACGGAGTGGTGAGGCGTATGTTTAGAACAGGATTGAAAGTGGCTCGGGTACTGGCCTCCGATGTCGACAGGACGACGTTCCGCACCGCCCTGAGGGGCTACACGGAGAAGGAGGTCGACGAGTTCCTCGAAGAGATCTCGGCCGCGTTGAGAATGTGGGAGCAGGGCAGGGCACCGCGTCTCACAGCGTTTGACGTACAGCGTCAGACGTTTCGGACCGCTTTGCGCGGCTACGCAGAAGAGGAGGTGGATGTGTTTCTCGACCGAGTAGTTGAGACCCTGGAAGCGTACGCGCGTCAGCCCGTCGAGGCGGAACTACCGGATGAACTCGACGCTTCGGAAACAACTGACCGTTCGGATGAACGGCCTGAGGCAAGGAAGCGAGGGGCGCGGTCCAGCGAAGAACTACTCGAGCAGACCAAGAGATGGCTCGATCGGGGGGACGACTCCGACGCTTAGTCCCGCCAGCAGACTCTCTGTTTACTCGATCCCGGCCGGCTCCCACTCGAGCGCGAACGCCACGGCTTCTTCGACTGACATCTTCCGGCCCTCCTCAAAGCGCTCGGGAGGAGACGACTCGAGCTGCTCAATCTCATCCCAATCGACAAAAGCGCGCAGAGTGGGGTCCCAGTACTGAGCTTGCCAGCCTGTCTGAGCTACCAACTGCGAGAGAATCCCCGCGAACTGGTGATATCCATCCTCGTCCTCAACGCCCCGGGCCACGCCCGAGAAGAAAGCCATGAAAGTAACCAGAGCCGACACGTCGTCTACCGAGGCGAACAAACGCAGGCCTTCCCTTAGATACTGCAGCGCGTCCGGGACGTTTCCCTGCATGAAAGACGCCCATGCGACTCCGGACATCAACCATCCGTATTCGAAGGGGTGCTCTTCTTGATCGAAGTACGCGATAGCTTCCCGAGAGCGCTCCATCCAGGTCTCCGGATCTCCCTTCTTTGCCGCCACGTTTCCCAGGGCTGCACGCATCCCGGCGATGCCCGAACGGTCATCCAGCTCTTCGTAAATGGCCAGCGCTTCTTCGAGTAGCGATTCCTCAGCGTCCACTCCATCTAGTTGTGACGAGGGGAATGAGAAGTTGTACAGAGCGTTGGCGATCTCCGATTGGTCGCCGACGTCCCGCCAGATGTCGAGCGCCTCTTGGTAATAGGGAGCCGTGCCGGCCACGTCCCCAAGCCAGTAGGTCATCCCTCCTTTTGCCTCCAGAGCTCGGGCTCTTTCTTTCGGAAAGTCTCCAGGCAGGCTCAGCGCTGAATCCACGATTGCCTCGACCGCGAGTAAATGACCGCGCATTGTCCAGAAACGCCACAGTGCTGCCACCAGCCGGAGCGCGATCTCAGTTTCTTGTGCTCCGAGGGCCCAGTTCAGAGCTGCGTCGAGATTGTGATACTCCTTCGAGAGTCGATCCAACCACTGAAGACGGTCCTTCCTCGTGAGTCGAGGCCCGGCCCGCTCGGCCAGAGACAAGTAGGCAGCCGCGTGTCGACGCTTCAAATCATCGGCTTCTCCGCGCTGGTCGAGCTGTTCAGTCGCGTAATGCCGGATCGTCGAGAACATGCGGAATCGTGGCTCGCCTTCCAGCTCGAATTGGACGACCAGGCTCTGATCCACCAGCGTCTCCAAGCCGTCGAGCACATCGATGCCGAGTTCTGAGGAAGGTCCGCAGACCGTCTCGATCTCATCGAGCGCCGCTCCACCACGGAACACGGACAGGCGCTCGAATAACCGCCGGGCTTGCTGGTCAAGCAATTCGTAGCTCCAGGCGACGGTGCTTCTGAGCGTGCGCTGACGAGCAGGGCTGTCCCTGCCGGCCGCGGTATCCAGCACCTTGTCGAGGCGCTCGAGGAGACCATCCGGAGGCAAGAGCTTCACTCGTGAAGCGACCAGCTCGATGGCCAGTGGCAAGCCGTCGAGTGAGTTGGTAATCGCGGCAACCGCCTGGCCGTTCTCGGAGGTAATCGCGAAGTTCGGTCGGACCGATCGGGCCCGCTCGGCAAAGAGAGCCACGGCTTCGCACTGCAGCAGCGATTCGGTATCGAGCGCTTCAGTGGGATCGGCCGTATCCATCGGCGGGACCGACATCTCTTGCTCGCCGGCGATTCGGAGAGGAGCTCGCGAGGTGACGAGAGCCTTCGACTTGTCCGAGGCGGCCAGCAACTCACCAACCAATGGTCCCGACTCCATGAGCTGCTCCATGTTGTCCAGGATCAGGAGCAGCTCCTTCCCGGTGGCGTAACCGGCAAGATACTCACGGGGGTCCACGCCGGTGGGGACGCCGGGAATATCCAGCGCTTCGAGTATCGAGGCGGGAACCTGGTCCTCTTCATCTACCTGATCGAGACGAACGAAGAAGACTCCGTCAGCGAAGTCATCCGAAACCTCAGCACCAACCTGCAGGGCCAGCCGCGTCTTCCCGGTCCCCCCGGGCCCGGTAAGTGTCAGTAGGCGGGTTGCCGCGAGGAGCTCAATTGCTTGTGCCAGTTCCCGGTCCCGCCCGATGAACGATGAGAGCTTCGTGGGCAGATTGTTGGGAACTGCGTCCAAGGTGGAGAGAGGAGGGAAGTCGGCGCGAAGCTCGGGGATGATCAGCTGAAAGATCCGTTCTGGCTGCGCCAGATCCTTCAGGTGATAAACGCCTAGCTCCCTCAGAGCCGCGCCGTCGATGAGGCTGTGCTCGACCAGGTGGGCGGTTGCTTCCGAAAGAACAATCTGCTCGCCGTGGGCAGCAGCAGCGATCCGGGCGGCACGGTGGACGTCGATTCCCACGTAGCTGTCCCCACCCAACGACCCGATCCCGGTATGAAGGCCCATCCTCACCCGGACTTCCCCGGCCAATGGCCACGGGTGGCCGGCCAGTGCTTGCTGGGCTTGCGCCGCGGCCCGGACCGCATCCGGAGCTGAGGTAAAGACCACGAAGAAGGAGTCGCCCTCGGTGGAGATCTCTATGCCGCCTTCCGCCGCGATCGGAGCGCGGATCAGCTCCCCATGCTTCTCGAGGAGGTTTTGGTATTCATCGCCCTGTGCCTGCAGAAGCCGAGTCGAACCCTCTATGTCAGTGAACAGGAACGTCACCGTCCCGGTGGGAAGCTGGCTCATGGGTGGCTACCGCCGGTCTACACGAATCGGCGTCGACACTAGTGAGCGACGGGATCGATGACCTCGAACGGTTTAGGGCGCTGTCGCTGTGGGCGCGCCCGTCAGCTTCCACACTGCCAACGCTGGTTTCAGTCGCCTCCTATCAGTCACCGCCGACCCGCAGGCCTTCTAGATACAGCTCGTACGCGGCGCGCTAGGTTGACGCGCCCTATGTCCGTGCCCGCCCTCCCCGGTCAGCTACCCGATCGCCTCACGCTCACGGCCTTCGGCGGGGTCGTGCTGCTGGCGGGCGGCAACGTTGTCGCAGTCAAGCTGAGCAACGAGAGCCTCCCGCCATTCTTCGGGGCCGGGTTCCGGTTCGGGCTGGCGGCTGTGGTGCTGCTCGCAGTCGTGGCGCTCCGGAGAATCCCCTTGCCGAAGGGACAGGCGCTTCTGGGAACCGCCCTGTACGGGATGACGGGCTTCGCGGCCGCTTTCGCTTTCGGCTATTGGGCGCTCCAGGAGCTGCCGGCCGCAATCGCCGGTGTGATGATGGCTGCCATTCCACTCCTTACCTTGTTTCTGGCTCGCCTTCAGCGGCTGGAACCGCTCCATTGGCGCGGAGTCGCCGGAGGCGTAATCGCGGTGGCCGGCATCGCCGTTCTGCTCAGCACCCCTGTATCGGTAACTGTCCCGATCGGGCCGGCGCTGGCGATGATGGGCGCCGTCGTATCGCTTGCGGAAGCCGGGATCATCGTCAAGAAGTATCCACCGTCGCATCCGGTGGCTACCAACGGTCTCGCTATGGCTCTCGGCGGGGTCGTCCTGTTGGTCCTCTCGCGGATCGCCAACGAAACGTGGTCGATTCCCAACGAAACAACCAGCTGGCTGGTGATCGCCTATCTCGTCTTGCTGGGCTCGGTCGGAGTGTTCGGCCTCTACGTCTTCGTGTTGAAACGGTGGACTGCCACTGGCGCTTCTTACGAGTTCGTGCTGATTCCCGTCGTCGCCATCCTGCTCGCCGTTTGGTTGCTCGACGAGCCAGTAGACGCCACCTTGATCTTGGGTGGAGCCGTGGTGCTCGCCGGCGTGTACCTGGGAGCCTTGTCGCTGCCGAAGAGAGAGTGTCCGCCGGAGGAGCTCGACGGGGAGATTCTCGCCCGACGCTGCGCGACGACCTAGATCCAGTCTGTCAGTCGGTGGCCACCCTGAATAGCTGCCACTGTCCGGGAACACCCCTCAGCTCGTAGGAGCCACGGTCCTCGAATTCGAGACCAGAACCCACGACGAGCGGCGGAATGGCTTGACTGACCAGGATCTCTCCAGGCCGGGCCTCAGCTGCCACCCGGGCGCCGATGTGAACCGCGATCCCGTCCAGGTGGGGACCGCGTACCTCGACTTCGCCGGTGTGTATGCCTACCCGGACCTCCAGTCCGGCATCGCGCACGTCTTCCGCGATCGCACGGCCGCACCGAATGGCCCGAGCCGGGCCGTCGAAAGTGGCGAGGAACCCGTCCCCAGTGTGCCTGACCTCTTGACCTCGGTATCGCTCGAGCTCTCGGCGGACGATCTGGTCATGACGATCGAGCAGCTCCCGCCAATGTAGGTCGCCCTCTCCGGCGGCCCGGGCCGTGGAGTCGACCACATCCGTGAACAAGACGGTCGTCAGCATCCGGTCGGGATCGGCCGCTTCTCTGGTCCCGGTCAAGAACTCCTGGATCTCGTCGGCGACCGCGCTTGCTGCGTCCGTGAAAGGGAGATGGTCGGCGGTAGCTAGCTCGACGTAGCGGGCTCCTGGAGTGTGCTCAGCCAGATAGCGTCCGTGCTCGGGCCGGACCCAGAGTTCTCTCTTTCCGTGCAAGACCAGCGTCGGAGCTTGAACCAGAGGGAGGAGGTGCGAGACGTCCGTCTCATAGTTCATCTGGAGCTGGGTCAGGATTCCGCCGACTGTGGTAGCTCGTCGAGCAAAGCTCGACCAAGATTGCCTGGACGCTTCGTCATCGTGGAGGCTGGGGAAAACGACGTCCATCACGTCAGGAGATCCCCAGCTCGCCTCCACCGCGGCCAACGTGCGACCCCATGCTTCAAGCGGGATCCCGTACGGATAATCCGGCTCGCGAGCAAGCCGGGCGTAGCAGCTGAACAGGACCAGCCCTGACACTCGCCCGGGGTGGGCTGTCGCCATCAAGACTGCTAATGCTCCCCCCTCCGAGTTACCGAACAGCACCGCCTCGTCTGACCCGGCTGCGTTCATCACGGCCCTGACGTCATCGAGGCGCTCCTCCAGGGTTGGAAACTGGTTGCCAGTGACCGGGTCCGACATTCCCACGCCTCGTTTATCGAACATGATCAGACGCGAGAAGCTCGCTAACCGCTCAAGAAAGCGAGCCGCGGAGGGCTGTTCCCAGATCAGCTCGACATGCGAGACGGTTGCACCGAAGTAGACAAGGTCGATCGGCCCCTCGCCGACTACCTGATAGGCGATGTGAACGTCTCCGTTCTTAGCGAATCTCGTCTCTGGAACCGTCATCTCGAGAAGTATGCAACACGCGACTGAGGGCCGCGGGCCGCAACGTAACCTTGCCGTCTGAAATCGAGGGGAAAGGGCCCACCCATGACCACGTTCGCCGGTTTCCCGCGCGAGACAGTCAACTTCCTGACGGCTCTCTCCAAGAACAACAACAAGAGCTGGTTTGATGCTCACCGCGCTGATTACGAGGCGTTCTGGGTGGAGCCAGCGAAGCAGTTCGTAGCAGCCGCCGGAGAATCACTCACGGAGCTGTCGCCCGAAGTGCAAGCGGTACCAAGGGTGAACGGCAGCATCTTCCGAGTCAACCGCGACATCAGGTTCTCAAAGGACAAGCGGCCCTACAAGGACCACCTCGACTTCTGGTTCTGGGAAGGAGAAAGGAAACAGGCGGCCTCCGGCTACTTCATGCGCATCACCCCGACCGATCTGGGGATCGGTGTCGGGGCTCACGGTTTCGACAAGGATCGGCTAGCTGCCTACCGCAGCGCCGTGGTCGACCCGAAGTCCGGCCCGGCGCTCATCAAGGCGGTTCAGGCCGTCGAAGCGGCCGGTTGGGAAGTCCGCGACCAGCACTACAAACGCCTGCCGCAGGGATTCGATGCGGCCAATGAGCACCAGGAGAGGCTGCTGCGCCACTCATCGCTTTGGACCGGACGAGATGAGCCACATCCCAAGTCTTTGACATCGAGCCGGTTGGTCTCCTTTTGCATGAGCCGTTGGGAACAACTGCAGCCTCTCCACCGCTGGCTCGTGGACACTCTCCAGTAAGACGTCACTGGCCTGAGCTATTAAGGCGCGGTCCCGTTCTGCCGCGACTTTGATCCGCAGCGACGGTTAGGCTCGCCGCACGCAACCCGTGGGGGAGGTATGTACGCACGGATTACCACGATGGCGGTTATCCCGGAGCGAATCGATGAGGTGTTGGGCCAACTCAATGAGGTCCGCAACCAGGTGGAGAGCATCCCGGGGCTCAAGCACTGGTTTAGTACCTCGGATAAAGGCTCGGGAGAGGGCGTCGTTATCGCTATCTACGACACCAAGGAGAACGCCGACGCCGCAGCCTCCAAGGCTCAGCAAATTCGCGACGAATTCACTGAGTTCTTCCTCAAGCCACCTGACGTCAACGAGTACGAGGTAGACGGGCACTTCAGCGCCCCCTGACGGCACCTAGTTCTTGTAGCTGAGGACGGATACAGCTACTCAACGCGTCGCGAGTCGCTTCCGACTGGGTATGTTCTGTGCACGAGGGATAAGCAGTGGACGACTACCCGACCGGGACCGTCACGTTCGTTTTCACCGATGTAGTGGACAGCTCCCACCTCTGGGAAGAGCATCCCGACGAGATGCATGCGGCCATGGCCGCCCATGACGAGATCGTCAAAAATGCGACCGCAGCCAACTCTGGCGTTCTGGTCAAGCAGACGGGTGACGGGGCGCACCTTGTCTTTCCTTCCGCCAACGATGCCGTGGCGGCCGCCACCACGATCCAAAGCGCGCTCGCCGGTGAGGGACCCGAGCTGACCTTGGAGGTGCGGATAGGAGTCCACACCGGCGAGGCTCGCCTCCGGGAAGGTGACT
>JBHICV010000045.1:0-16507 GCA_046759765.1 Acidimicrobiia bacterium | reverse complement strand
ACACACCTACGAGCTGGTCAACTGCTCTGGCGGCAGTGCCGGTGGCGTCTGTGATCTCCAGCTCACCGTCATCCCTCCCGATGATCCCGGGGCGTCGACCTGGACCTACACCGGGGCGCCGTCGCTGCAGCGCATCGAACTCGAGAATGTGCTGGCCGACGATCCCTCAGTGGTGCCCGGCGGGGCACTCTTCGTTGGAGTGGAGTGGACCGGCGACCCCCTCAGCCAGACCGCAGTCGCAACATGCCTGGAGGGCACCGCAACCCCGTGTGACTTTCCGCTGGTCCAGATCCACCTACGGGTCGATCCGAGTCTCGTCACGGAAAACCCCCGCATCTTCGAGCTCGAGGAGAGCGTGAGGCTCCGAAATGCGTGAGAGGATTCGACAAGAGAGTGGAGTTGCGCTGGTCACCGCCCTGGTGGCAGTAGTGCTCATCAGCACGATTACAGCGCTTGTCTTGACTCTCTCCCTGCGTCAGGAAACACAATCCTCCAATCAGAGGCGGGAGGATATAGTCATTGCCGGGACCGAAGCGCTGCTGGATCGGTACGCCTCCAAGCTGACCCTCGACCCGTTCTTCTACCTCCACTGGGTCGATGAGGCGGAAAGAGCGCGGGTCTGTGACGACTCCAGCTCGGCCAGCTACAAGAGCGTCGTCGAACCCGGTAATGCCTGGGACGACGGCTGCAAGATCTGGACCTACCAGAATCCCGATCGCGACGGAGATAGCTCACCCGACCCTGACCCTGACTGGTGGGTGCACCCGCTGCTGGAAGGGACCTTCGTGGACACCAGTGCGGTCGACCGCGACGACGTTTCCGTGCAGCTCGAAGTAGCACCGCCCACTCCGACCACGCCGCTCACCGTGCTCGTGGCCGGCAAGTCGGGAGAACGGGTCAACCGACGCGTAATCGAGGCGGCTATCACCGCTACGTCGCTCTCGGAGTTCTTCCGCGCGACCGAGGCAAGTTTGGGCTACGGGAAGAACGCCGAGATCTGGGGGAAGATCTACACCGGAGGAAATCTCTCCTTCGGCTGTTGCCCGAACGGTGTGGTCCACGCTGACGTCTACTCCGAGGGGAGCATCACGAATGACCCCATCTACGCCGACGGGTCGAAGGGCTGGGACTCGGACGGTGGCGTTCATGGAGACATACGCGATGTGTTTCCGGAGCCTCTCGACTTCGACAGCTTCTGGGACGACCTCGACGACATCAAGTCGGCCGCTTGTGGCGGAGGAGGCGTCTGCCTGACTGAAGGCGGGATCAAGGCCTGGCTCGTCCACCCTTATGTCTCAGCCGGCACCGGGAAGCTGGCCGTCTGGAAGTCAAACGACAACCGAACGATATCCTGCGTAAACGCGGAGGAGTATTGGTGGCTCTATTCCCACGATCCCTACGGTGCCGACACATTCTCGGATATGTGGGACTTCCACGGGACACTCGATATGCCGGCAAACGGCACCCTGTGGGCCAACGGTCACCTCGTTGTGGGACACCACGGCTGGAGCTCTGGAACGGATATCGACGGCGACGGGTACGTCGATGGAGTTGTCAAGGGCAGCCTCTCGATGTACGCCGGGACGAGTGCGACTCCCAGAAATGTGATCATCAACGCTGACATCTTCTACGACGGACAGAATCCGGTGACTCTCGATGTGTCGACGTCAGACACCTTTGCGCTCATCGCCTCCGACGAAGTCGTCATCAACCCCAATGCGACCCACGCCGACGCGGTGTTCAACGTCAACGCTTCCTTGCTGGCGCAAGGCGGTGCGTGGCGGCTGGCTTACACCTGTGGCCTGAGCGGATCGAGGGTGACACCCAGCGGTTCCACCCTCAATATCAAGGGCTCGATCGCCTCCAAGAAGACCGGCGGCAACCCGTCCGGGTCGTACAGCAAGCGCAACTACTACTTCGACCAGCGCCTCCAGTACCTGCGGCCGCCCCTCTACCCGATCCTGGGCACGGACTGGCGCTACGAGGACTGGAAAGAGCTGCCACTGCCGGGGTGGGCCTCCGGCTAAGCCCGAGGCACGACAGCCTCAGGGAAGGCTGCAGGGCAAGCTGCTGACGGGGGTTTCTCGCCACACCCCCGGCTCAACCGTGTAGGTAATCACAGCGCTGAACGTAAAGCCCTTCACGACGAATGTCTGAGGGGGCCGGTAGAAGATCGTCAGCTTGTTGGAAGAGATGTCCTCCTCTGCGTACACCGTGCCGTAGACGGTCGTCTGCTGGCTGGCTTCGAACTGGCCTTCCGAGTAGATGAGCCAGTTCAGATTCTCGGACGAGCCGAAAGACTGTGCCAGCGTGACGCGGCCTGTTGACTGGCTGACAACCACCGCCACCGTCAGTGGTGTGTCGGCCGAAGCCGTAAGCCCGGCGGTGCTCTTGATGGTTAGCTGGCCGTCCACCACGAGAAGAAAGTCGTCATTGAACCTGGCGTCCTTCAAGTCCCAGGTGTAAGAGCCCGAGTCCTGCACATAGTGAGCACCGGAGAGGGAGCTTTCGTTGGCGTTGAAGTACGTTAGAAAGTCGGCCCAGGTTGGATACTCGGCTCCGGCGGGCGTGTAGTCGCTGGCATTCCAGGTAAAAGCTGGCATGCCGCGATCCGGCACCTCGGCCAGGCCGGTGGCGTTCTCGACCACGGAAGCTCCGTTGACATTGGATCCGGGATCGAGTGTGGTGCCTAGCCTGATCACACCACCAAACGTACCGCTCTTGAAGTAGGCGCTGTGGCCCCCAGGGAGAGCGTTCTGGCCCAGGGCGGTGACATCGCCCACGTAATCCGCAGATTTGTCGTCGTCGATGTGACCATTGACGGTGGTGGTTCCCTCGATGTAGACATCTGAACCGCTCGGGATGATCACGTTTCCGCGTGCCTCGACGTTGCCGTCACCCGGAAAGCTGCCGTTGTCGAAGATGTCGGTTTGGTTGGAGAGATTGAGATCTCCGCCTGAGTAGAGGTCCCCGTGGATCTCCTTGCGGTTGCCGGCCGAGATCCCCATTGCTCCGGCGTAGAATCCGTAGTCGAAACCCGAGCCGCGCGAGATGAGCATAAGCTCGAACTCGACCTTCTTGGCGTTCGCCTGACGCCTCGTGTGTTCCGGGGCCCATCCCCAGCCCTCCGCGAAGTACTGGTAGTCAGTCGTGTCTGCTGGAGTCGCGTCGGTGATCTGCACCCAGTATTCGCCGGAGGTGCTCCCATCGCTCGTGAGCTGCACGAGGTCGCAGACCGATGACGTGATGCCCGAGTTGTAACTGCCCGCTCCCAGCGCGGCGGCCCGAACGGTGCTGTCGTTGGCCAGCAGATACATCGCTTCGCGAGCGCCTGCATCGGCCGCGTGAACGGCCTGAGTCCGGTTGCGGTCGAATGTCACCTCGTCGAGCTCGTGAAGGGACACCGAGTACCAGATCGCAGCCAGCGCCAGAACGGCGAAAACGACGAATAGTGCCATCGCCAGCGCGAATCCGTCTTCTCGGTGGAAGGCACGTGCGAAGGAGCCGACCATTTCAACACCCCGCCGAGTTAGGAATCCAGATGTTTCGGCCCGACAGCTCGGTGGTAAGTAGCTTCGGGTCGATTCGATCAGTCGAGCTGGCATCGACCCAGATCCGGACAGTGACGACCTTGCCTGCGGAGGGCGCCGGCGAACCTGCTCCGCCCTCGACCGTGAATATCGGTACCCCTGCTGTTCCGAGAGGGCGGCCTTCAGCGAGGTTGTAGTCGTCGTCGACGACGGTGTCGTTGACCACGTCATCGATGACTGTGGCCCAGGAGGTGCCACCATCCGACGAGCGTTCGAGTGACGTCCCGTTGAGCTGGTAGAGGAGATCCCGGTAACCGCTGACTGTTGTCGTCTGTGTCCACGCCCGAGTGCGAAAGCTCAGCGTCGAGCCCGAGTCGCCCGGATCGGGAGTGCAGATACGCTCGGCCGCCCGAAACTGCCGGTCGAGCTCGGCCAGCGCGAGACGCCCGGCATCGTTGCTCTGCGCGGTGTACTGGAGATCGCGGGTGGCGAAGAGAGAAGAGTTCAGAACGGGCAGGAAGATGATTGCCACGATGCCCAGCAGCATCATCGCCATCACCACCTCGACCAACGATACGCCGGCGTCCTCGCGCGCGTACTCCCTCATCACGCCTCCGGATCGATGTACTGGGCGTTGCCATCGAAGCCCCCGAGTCCGAACACGAGCTCGAGATCGAAGAGGAGGCCGTCGGTACCCAATATGGGAACCATGTCCTCGACCCGATAGGCAATGGTCCCGGCGACGATGGCGGGTGCTTGCACGATCACGTTGGACCGCGATCCAGTCGGGTCGAACGCCTCGCTGATGATCGGCGGGTTCACGGTGAGGTCAGTCTGCAAGTCGTAGGAGAGCTGGGGGTATCCGGCCGTGGTGAGCAGATGGCTCTGGGTGACACTTATGGTCTGGACGGAAGCGAGTGTGTCGTAGTCGACATCGAAGACCTGGGTGTAGGAGTCGCTGGACGGGTCCCAGGCCCAAATGGTGAGGTGGTCGCTGAGGAGGCTCGGTGCGCTCGTGACTTCTCCGGCGGAGAGCGTCCCCGACAGGGACGGAAGGTCCACCCGGATCCAGCCGAGAAAGGCACCACCGGAAGCACCCTCGTAGACCTCGTCGTGACCGAAGTAGACCGTCTCGCCGTCCCACGAGAACGACACGTCAACCCTGCGAGCCGTGGGAACGGTCTTGTAACGGTCAATGGTTCCCTGGTAGTGGTGGGCCGATCCGGAGGCGGCTCCCTGGGTAAACAGCCGAAACTCGTAGGGCGCTCCTATAAGTGAACTCGTATTGATGTTGAGGCGGCTCTGATAGTCGACCGTGTCGTAGGCAAACCACATGTCGTCATCGGCGGGGGTGTCGTCCACGACTACCTTGACTGCCAGTACGCGACCGGCTGCGACGGTGTAGCTGACCGTCCCAAAGTCCAAGGTGTGCTCCACCCATGTGCTAGATCCTCCACTCCATGGATCGGCAGTCACCGTGCCGGTGGCGACCGTGACACAGGACACACCGGGCGTGACACAGTCCAGAAGAGCGGCGGCCACCGTTGCCTCCTTGTCATCCTCGAAGTCCTTCATCGCGCTCCAGAAAACGAGATTGGCCGGGCCGTCGACTGTGACTGCTCCGGGGGCGGTACCCCACAACTGGTACTTGGTGGGGTCGGTCTCCGCGAGGCCCAGGCTGCTCTTCTTGAGCAGGAGTCCTGGGTCGGAGTCCCGGCCCGGGTCGTAGTTGGGTAGGACCGTGGCGGTGGGAGCAGTGGTGCTTAGCGTTGCCTGCGGGACTCCGTCGCCCTTCAGGTAGTAGGTGTCGGCGACGGCCGAGCCGAGGCCGTCATGCGTGGTGAAGGAGCCGATCACCGCCTCCGCCGACGAGACATCGAGCACGGCGTAGGGAAGATCATCGGTCGTGTATTGGGACCAGGCCTGACCGTTGAAGGTCACTGCGTCGGCGCAGCAGCCATCATCCGTCTCTTCCCTGGTCCAGTAATCATGAGGGGCCGGCTCGTCGACCTCCCAGGCGGCCAGAGAAGTGATGGTGGGTGGGTCGTTGAGGGGAGGTGCCGATCCGAAGTCGTCGTCGGCTCGCTTGGCTGCCACCTCGCGCCCAATGGTGGCCGTCTTGCCGTCCGACCAGTCGTAGTCTCCGACGGTGCCCTGTACAAGCGAGAAGGCGCCGGAGACGTAGTCGGTAACGGCGTCGACCTGCGCATCGGGAAACTCGACGGTGGCGATGAGATCGGGACGAGCATCCGAGGGATCAGACCAGTCACTCGTGCCCTCGACCATCCCCCGACCCTGCGGCTGCGTCCCGGAAACGGTCACGAAGCCACCGTCGTAGTCGACGGACCCGTAGAGGAACGGCTGGGCAGGCTCGTCGAAGGCCGAGGCGTAGGTGACCTGACGTACTTCCTTTCGGAACCCGCTGTGGGCTGTCCACTGAACAACCGCCGTAACTCGCCGGAACCGCTCAGAGCCACCGCCGTCTACGACGGAGGACACGAACAGGAAGCGCTCGAAGTCCTGGTTGTCACGGGTTACGGAACTATGAAAGGAGAGAAACGGATCAAACGTGCTGGCAGGGTTGAGGAACACGACCTTCTCGCCCTCGAACGTGTAGTCGCCGTCGGTGTCGGTGGCGATGGTGAGGCTGTATGGATCCGCGGTCCAGGTGGCACAGCCGACGCCGTCGCCGGCAGGGGGGCAGTCGGCGTCATTGCTGTCGTCGGTGAGGCCGATGTTGTCCCACTCGAGCGACCGGGCTCGCTCCAGCAGTTCGGACGCTAGCGCCGAGGCCGCTGCTTGCCTCCGGGTCTCGACGACTATGCGCAGTCCAGCGTCGAGACTCCTCAGCAGTGCGAGCAGCACGACGAAGACGACCACCAGCGCCACCGTCGATTCGATGATGCTGAAGCCCGCGTCTGAACGGTGCCTCCAGGGCATGGGCTAGTTATCGGCAAACCCGCTGTCGTTATTGAGAATTCGGGCCTTTCTGAGCTGCTGTTATTTCCCTGCAGAAACGGTCTAATCAGCTGCGTAGCCGTGGCGGATGTCGAATAGGGTCCGGGCGCACTTAGGTAGCCTGAATCAGTGCTGATCGAGACCGTTCCGCTCTGGTTTGCCCAGACGAACGCCTATGTAGTGGCAGCTGAGCATGGCGGGCCGGCGGTGCTCATCGACGCGCCCCCCGATCCCGATTCGCTCCTCGAGCAGCTCAAGAAACACGACCTGGCTGCCGTAGCCCTGTTGATTACCCACGGCCACGTGGACCATGTCGGCGGAGCCGGCCAGGTAGTACGCCAGGCTGAGATACGCGCCTATGTACATCCGGCGGACGATTTCCTCACGCTCGACCCGGACACGCAGTTGCGGGGCCTCTTCGGCATGCTCCCTCCCGGCGACTACGCGCCCCCGGCGCGCTTCGAGAGCCTGGCAGACGGACAGCGACTAGAGCTCGCGGGGTTGACAATCGATGTGATCCACACCCCGGGTCACACCCCCGGGCACTGTTGTTTTCTCACCGAAGGGACGCTGTTCTCCGGAGACCAGCTGTTCGCCGGCTCGATCGGACGCACGGACCTGCCGGGTGGCGACTACGGGGCGCTCATGGACAGCATGGCCCGCAAAATCCTGCCGCTGGCGGACGAGCTAATCGTGCTTCCCGGTCACGGGCCGCGGACTACGCTGGGTCGCGAGCGCCGGACCAACCCCTTTCTATCGAATATCGCATGACCTATCGCGCACCAAAAGGTACGGCGGACATCCTGCCGCCTGACTCCCGCGCCTGGCGACGCGTTCTGCTGGCCTGGGAGGAATTGTGCGAACGGTATGGCTACGACCTTGCCCTTACCCCCATTTTCGAGAGCACCGAGGTTTTCGCGCGCGGTGTCGGAGGCGATACCGACATCGTCCAGAAGCAGATGTACACCTTCTCGGACAAGGGAGGAAGGTCTCTCACGCTTCGCCCCGAGGCGACGGCTTCGATAGTTCGCGCCTACGTACAAGCCGGCACACAAGGAGTCATGAAAGTTGCCACATCCGGGCCGTTCTTTCGTTACGAGCAGCCCCAGGCAGGCCGCCGCCGGCAGTTCTATCAGCTCGATGCTGAGTATCTCGGTGAGCCTTCCGCCGACGCCGACGTGGAGATAATCGAGCTCGGCTATCGCTTGCTACAGGCGGCAGGGATCAGTGATCCCATCGTCCTGCTGAACTCGATCGGAGATGCCGAGGACCGCCGCTCCTACCGGCAGGCGCTGGTGGCTTTTCTGAACGAGCGGCGGGAGAGCCTTTCCGAGGAGTCGCAGGAGCGCATCGGGACGAACCCACTACGGGTGCTCGATTCGAAGGAAGACGCTGACGTGTTGGCCGATGCGCCTGCCACCTTTGACTACCTGTCCGCTGATACCAAGGCGCATTTCGCCTCTGTTCGCGACGGACTCGAACGGCTCGGTATCCCGTATCAGCTCGAGGCGCGGCTCGTGCGGGGACTGGATTACTACAACCGGACCGTCTTCGAGTACGTCCCTCCCGGCTACGAAGCTGCTCAGAGCGCGGTCGGAGGCGGCGGACGGTACGACGGATTGGCGGAGACCTTGGGAGGTGATCGGGTACCGGCGGTGGGCGTCGCGATGGGTCTCGATCGCATCATGCTGGCCGCCGGAGAAACCGACTCCGGAGCCGCTCTCGATGCGTTCGTGGTCTTGGCCGAACCCGAGCGAAGGGACGATGCCCTCGAGCTGCTGAGCGTGCTGCGCAATGCTCGCCTACGCGCAGACATGGATCTGGGCAGCCGCTCGGTCAAAGCTCAGTTCAGGGCAGCCGATCGGCGCCGGGCTCGAACTGCAGTGGTGATAGGAGAGGAACTCGGCGCCGGGTCCTTGACGGTACGTGACCTCACCAGCGGGGAGCAGTTCACAGTTGCGCGCGACGAAATCGTCGAATGGCTGAGTGAATGAGGACCCACCGGGCGGGCGAGCTGCGGGCCGAGCACGCAGGCGAACAGGTCACCCTGGCCGGCTGGGTGGCCCGCCACCGTGACCACGGCGGAGTTCTGTTCGTCGACATCCGCGATGCCTCTGGCATCGCACAGGTGGTGATCGACCCGGAGCAGCATCCCGAGGCGGCGACGCTGCGCATGGAGTTCGCCGTCGAGGTCTCCGGCCAGGTGAGATCAAGGCCGGAAGGAACTGCCAACCCGGATCTGCCGTCGGGGGAGGTGGAGGTCGCCGCGGAGGAGCTGACGATTCTGAGCCCGGCCGAGCCGCTGCCTTTCATGGTCTGGGAGCGAGAAGAGGTCGATGAGAGGACACGGCTTCAGTACCGGTATCTCGACCTCCGACGCCCGCGGATGGCCGAGAACCTGCGGGCGCGCTCGGAGATGATCCGCGCCATCCGGGATGTGCTGTTCGAGAGGGGATTCCTCGAGATTGAAACGCCCACGCTGGTTCGGTCGACGCCAGAAGGTGCGCGCGACTTGCTGGTGCCATCCCGGCTGCGACAAGGGCGCTTCTATGCGCTCCCTCAGTCACCGCAGCTCTACAAGCAACTGCTGATGATCTCGGGGGTGGAGAGATACTTCCAGATCGCCCGCTGCTATCGCGACGAGGACTTCCGCTCGGATCGGCAGGTCGAGTTCACCCAGCTCGATCTGGAAGGTTCTTTCTGGGAGGAAGAAGGCGTGCAAGAGACAATCGAGGCGGTTATCGCGGAAGTTGTGCGCCGCCTCAGGAATACCGACCTGCAGCTGCCGCTTCCGCGCATCACATACGCCGAGGCCGTCGCCCGGTATGGGACCGACAAGCCGGACCTGAGATTCGGGATGGAGATAGCGGATCTGACCGAGGCGTTCGAAGGAACCGAATTTCGTGTCTTCGCCGACGTGCTGGCAGACGGCGGCACGATACGTGGCTTCAACAGAGGGCCCCTCGGCCTATCCCGGGCCGGTCTGGACGACTTGGTCGAGCGGGCGAAAGAGCTGGGCGCCGGGGGCCTCATCTGGGCGGAGGTGACAGAAGACGGCATTCGGTCTCCTGTCGCCAAGGCTCTGACGCCCGAGGAGCAGTACTCGGTGGCGGAGGGCCTCGGAGCCACCACGGGCGACCAGCTGATGCTGGTAGCCGACCGCGCAGACGTTACGGCCAGTGTGCTGGGTCAGCTCAGGCTGGATCTGGGGCAACCCGATGGTCATGAAGAGCTCGAGTTCGCATGGGTCACGGACTTTCCAGTCTTCGACGTGAACGAGGCGGGCGAGCTGGTGCCATCACATCATCCGTTCACGGCTCCGGCCGACATATCTGAGATGCGCAAAGATCCCTCCAACGCGGTCTCGCGTGCCTACGACCTGGTCGTCAACGGCGTCGAGCTCGGGTCGGGCAGCGTGCGAATCCATGATCCGGAGACGCAGTCAGCGGTCTTCGACATCCTGGGCATCGGTCGCGAGGAGGCGGAGAGCAGATTTGGCTGGTTCCTGGAGGCCCTTCGCTACGGGACACCGCCCCATGCAGGTTTTGCGGTAGGCCTGGATCGGCTGCTCGCAGTGCTGCGTCAGGAGAAGAGCATCAGGGAGGTGATCCCGTTTCCCAAGACCCAGACAGGAATGGATCCGTTGACCGATACCCCGGACCGAGTTGGCGATGATCAGCTGGAGGAGCTAGGCCTCGACCTTCGGCCCGCAGTGCGCCGCGCGCTCGAGGAAGAGGAATGAGCGAACAGGACGACCTCTTCGAAGAGCAACGAGAAGAACGCCGGAGGAACGCCGCTCCTTTGGCCGCTCGAA
The DNA here is from genome assembly GCA_046759765.1 of Acidimicrobiia bacterium. GTDB lineage: Bacteria > Actinomycetota > Acidimicrobiia > Spongiisociales > CAZKJJ01 > JBHICV01. The sequence continues at coordinate 6,205 of JBHICV010000045.1, read as the reverse complement.
TGAGGCCGGCCACGCTCGACGAGGTGGTTGGCCAGCCCGAGCTGGTCGACGAGGGAGCGGCGTTCCGTGCGATGGTTCTCTCTGGTCGCCCCGTGTCGATGATTCTGTGGGGTCCTCCGGGGACCGGCAAGACAACCCTGGCACGGCTGGTTGCAAGCTATGCCTCGGCTGACTTCGTTGCCCTCTCGGCCGTATCGGTGGGCGTAAAGGACGTGCGGGAAGTCCTAGCGCGGGCCCGTACAAACCTGGAAGAAGACGATGTCCGCACGGTCCTCTTCCTGGACGAGATCCATCGCTTCAACCGCGCACAACAGGACGCCCTCTTACCCGGGGTCGAGGACGGCATCGTGGTTCTGATAGGAGCCACGACCGAGAACCCCTTTTTCGAAATAAATTCGCCGCTTGTCTCTCGCAGCACGCTGTTTCGGCTGGCGCCACTACCGCAGGAAGCCGTATCCCTGATCATCGAGCGCACCTTCGCGGACACCAGGGGTCTCGGCGGTCAGGGGTTCACGATCGATCCGGCGGCCAAGGAGGCACTCGCAGCGCGTGCGGGAGGAGATGCACGGCTGGCGCTCAACACCCTGGAGCTAGCCGCCGTGATCGCGGAGGGTGAGAGTCGATCGGCCTTGACGATGGATGACATCCAGGAAGCCCTCCAGCGGAGGATCATCCGATACGACAAGTCGGGAGATCAGCACTACGACGTGATCTCGGCCTTCATTAAGAGCCTCCGCGGGTCCGATCCCGATGCCGCCCTCTACTGGCTGCACACCATGCTCGAGGCAGGTGAGGACCCTGAATTCATAGCTCGCCGAATGGTCATCTTCGCTTCGGAGGATGTCGGGTTAGCCGATTCCCAGGCCTTGGTTGTGGCAGTGGCGGCGGCACAGGCTCTGGCACTTGTGGGGCTGCCCGAAGCCGCACACAACCTCAGCCAGGCCGCCATCTACTTGGCGTCCGCCCCCAAATCGAACTCGGTTGCGGCCTCCATGGGAGCCGCGCGCGCTCTGGTCGGCGATTCGACGACGGTGGAGGTGCCAAAACACCTACGCTCCTCGGCCTACCCGAGCGCCGCCCGGCTCGGACACGGAGAGGGCTATCTGTACCCGCATGACTTTCCCGATCACCTTGTATCTCAGGACTACTTACCGGACGAGATCCCGCCTCAAGCCATCTATCAACCTTCGAGGCAGGGAGACGAAGCCGGCATTGCGGAGCGCCTGGCATCCTGGGACGAGAAGCTGGGACGCCCGTCACGCGAAGGAGCTGCGGAAGCCGATAACTAACCTGGCCACGCTATGCGCTCCGACGAGATCAGACGACGTTTTCTGAGGTTTTTCTCCGACCGCGACCACGCGGTCAGGCCTTCCGCGTCGCTCATTCCCACCGATCCCACCCTGTTGCTGACCGGCGCGGGAATGGTTCCGTTCAAAGCGTACTTCCTGGGCGACGAGCAGCCGCCGTGGCCACGGGCAGTATCTGTGCAGAAGTGTGCCCGGACCGTCGACATTGACGTCGTGGGGACGACCGCTCGTCACTTCACTTTCTTCGAGATGCTCGGCAATTTCAGCTTCGGCGACTACTTCAAAGAGAAGGCGATCCCCTGGGCGTACGAGTTCGTCATCGACGAACTGGGGATCGACACCGACCTGCTCTGGTTCACGGTGCACGAGACCGACGACGAGGCGGAAGAGATCTGGATCGAGGGAGTGGGTGTGTCCCCTGAGCGAGTACAGCGGAGGGGGAAAGACAACTTCTGGCAGATGGGGGTTCCGGGCCCATGCGGGCCGAGCTCCGAGATCTTCGTCGACCGAGGCCGGGAGTGGGGCCCCGACGGCGGCCCGGTGGTTGACGAGGAGCGTTTTGTCGAGATATGGAATCTCGTGTTCATGCAGAACATCCAGGACGACCCCTACCACGTCATCGGCGACCTGCCGGCGAGGAACATAGATACGGGCAGTGGTCTGGAGCGGGTGGCGATGGTCCTCCAGGGGGCCGACAGTGTCTTCGAGATCGATACCGTCCGCCCACTCCTCGGGGTTGGCGAGGCCTACTCGGGCGTTGCCTATGGCCAGGATGCAATGACAGACGTCTCGCTACGGCTGCTCGCCGACCACGGCAGGAGCGTCACATTTCTTATCTCGGATGGGGTGATGCCGTCCAATGAAGGCCGCGGCTATGTGCTCAGAAGGCTGCTGCGACGGGCCGTGCGGCACGCGTGGCAGCTAGATGGGGAGGGTCTGATCATGCCCGGCCTTGTTGACGCGACGGTTGCCTGCCTGGCCGATGGCTATCCGGAGCTGGTCGAGCGGACGGAATTCATCACCGAGGTCGTGTCTCGAGAAGAGACTCGGTTTCGACGCACGCTCGAATCGGGACACCAGCTGCTGGACTCGGAACTCGGACAGCTCGAAGTGGGAGCAGAGCTTCACGGCACCGTTGCGTTCCGTCTTCACGACACGTATGGATTCCCGATCGAGCTCACGTCCGAGATCGCGTCTGAACGCGGTGTGGATGTCGACCTGGCGACCTTCGAACAAGAGATGGCTGCGCAGCGAGAGCGTGCCCGTGCCGCGTGGCAGGGGGTGAAGGCAGCCGAGGCTGAGGATGCCTACCGAGCTCTCTCGGACGACATAGGACCGACCAACTTTCTGGGCTACGAGGAGCTGCTCAGTGTGGGAAGGGTGCTCGCAATCGTCCGGGATGGGGAGACGACTGAACGTGCGGAGGAGGGAGAGGAAGTCGAGTTGTTCCTGGACCGCACTCCGTTCTATGCGGAGTCAGGCGGGCAAGTCGGCGATATAGGCGTCATCAGCACCACCACCGGGACCGCGGAGGTGAGGGACACACAGGCGCCGATCCAAAGTCTGCACGGGCATCTAGCGCGGATAGCAAACGGGTACATGCAGGTGGCACAGGATGCCGAAGCTCGCGTTGATGTCCCGCGGCGAGAGGCAATCGCAAAAAGCCACACGGGGACTCACCTGCTCCACTCTGCGCTGCGAGAGGTGGTGGGAGACCACGTTCAGCAGGCCGGCTCGTTGGTCACGAAAGGTCGCCTGCGCTTCGACTTCAGCCACTTTCAGGCCGTCTCGGACGACGAGCTCGACGCAGTAGCGAGCCTGGCCAACAGGCGCGTGATTCACAACGATTCGGTGAGCGACTTCGTGACGTCCCGGGACGAGGCGGAGGAGATGGGAGCCCTCGCATTCTTCGGCGACAAGTACGGCGATCAGGTCAGGGTGGTGCGGATAGGGGAGTACTCGCTGGAGTTCTGCGTCGGTACGCACACGCCCGCCTCGGGGAGCATAGGACCATTAGTCGTGACTTCAGAGTCCTCGATAGGGGCAAATACACGCAGGGTCGAAGCCCTCACCGGCCAGGCTGCCTACGACTATCTGGCCCGCCTGAGACGCGACGTTGCCGAGGTCGGTCGCCTGCTCAGTGTTCCCGCCGACCAAGTGGCGGAGCGAACGCGAGCACTGGTGGAGCGGAACCGCGAGCTGATGGAGCAGTTGGGGGTCCAAGCGGAGGCCTCGCGATCCGAGATGGCCGCCGAGCTGGCGGATGGAGCCGAGGTGGCCGGAGACTCTCGTTTCGTCGTTGCCGCGGCCGGCGACACTGCTCCCGATGCTCTCCGCATGATCGCCGCCGAGGTCAGGGGGCTGCTCGGCAGCGGAGTGGTTGTGCTCGGCGCAACTCACGAGAACAAAGGCGCCCTGGTAGCCGCGGTAAGCAAAGACCTGGTTAGCCGCGGCGTAAGTGCGGGCGACCTTGTCTCCGAAGCGGCCCGGGAGCTCGGTGGCGGAGGCAGCAAGGACCCGGAGCTGGCGCAGGCGGGTGGGCCGCACGGTCAGCGGCTGGAATCGGCACTCGAAGTGGCTCGCAAGCATGTGGCCGAGACGCTATTGGAGGCTTGACCTGGCCAGGGTGCTCGCACTCGACTACGGCACGCGCCGGATCGGACTCGCAATATCGGATCCCCTTCAGCTGATAGCGCAACCGCTCGATACCTGGGATGCGTCCGATGCCCGATTCGACGACCGACTTGCCGATCTCGCTCGGGAATGGGATGTGGAACTCATCGTGGTGGGGCTTCCGTTGTCACTCGGAGGCGGAGAGGGCACCTCGGCCGAAGGAGCCCGGCGTCTAGCCGCAAGGGCAAGGGCGGCCACAAATCTGGAAGTCGTGATGATCGACGAGAGATATACCTCGGCCATAGCCGAGCAGTCGCTGCTAGAAGCAGACGCCAGTCGCGCGTCACGCAAAGAAGCCCGCGATCGGGTCGCAGCCGCCGTGCTGCTCCAGGGGTATTTGGACGGAGTATGAACGATCGACCTACGGGGGTTGGCTCGCTCCTGCGGCCGGCTCTGATCGCCGTCACGGCCGTCGTCGTTGTCGGGGGAGCCGTCTTAGGCGCTCGCTGGATGGCCGGATGGGTCGACCGGCTCGGGGGTCCGGAGGCCCCAGCCGTGCCTCCGGGACAGCCGGTGGAAGTGGAGGTACCGACGGGCGCTTCCGCCCAGCAGATAGGTGACCTACTCACGGAGGTCGGCGTCGTCAGCTCGCGGTCCGACTTCGAGGCCGCCACCCGAGAAGCGGGTGCTTCTCAAGCTCTCAAGGCCGGCACGTATCAGCTGACCACCGGAATGCAACCCGAAGCAGTGGTCGCAGTGCTCGTCGAGGGTCCGGTGATCGAGACGTATTGGATCACCGTCCCGGAGGGCCTCAGAACCGAAGAGATACTCGGTCGAGTGGCGGCGCAGTCACATATGACCATCGGGGAGCTAGCGGGAGCTCTGTCCTCAGGTGACGTCGCCAGCGCGCTGAGAGGACCGGATGCTGCCGACGATTTGGCCTCCTGGGAGGGCCTTCTCTTCCCAGACACATATCAGATGGCCCGGAATTGGTCGGCAGCCGAGGTGCTCGAGGTCCTCGTCCTTACGATGGAGCAGAACTTCTCACAGGTCGACTGGGCAAACACCAGAGCCGATTCGCTGACGCCATACGAGCGACTCATAGTGGCTTCGCTCGTGGAATCGGAGACGAGGCTGGATCGAGATCGCCCTCTGGTTGCCACCGTCATCTTGAATCGGCTCGACGCCGGCATGCCTCTGCAGATTGATGCGACCGTTCTATATGCCCTTGGTGTAAGGGGTAGGTCACCGACCCCGAGCGAACTCGAGATCGACTCCCTCTACAACACCTACATCTATCCGGGACTCCCGCCCACCCCGATCAGTGCTCCCGGCGCGGCTTCGCTAGCGGCCGTGGCAGCGGCGGTGGAGGCCGACTATCTGTACTTCGTTCTGACCGGTAGCGACGGAAGCCACTCCTTCACGTCCGACTACGAGGAGTTTCTCCGTTGGAAGGAGGAAGCCCAGGAGCAGGGTCTCTTCTAACAACTCGTAAAGAGCGCTTCGGAATCGGCCGATCTAGGGCAAAGACACCCACTCAGGAGTAACCGATGTCGCTCGCGGGTCGTTTGGACTCCTTTCCGCTGCCCGAGGTACTCGGCTTGTTAGCCCGGTCGAAGAAGACCGGCTGCCTCAATGTGAAGGCCGATGGAGTTGACGGGCGGATTTACCTACTGAACGGAACTCTCACCTACGGGACGACACGACGAAAGGACGATCTGGGAGACCGGATCGTCTCGGCAGGTCTCGTCACAGAGACGAACTGGCTGGAAGTCGAGAGGCTGGAGAAGCCGATTTCGGATGTTCTCTTGGAGGACAAGTCAGAAGCCGATCTCCAGGCCTTCATCCAGGAACTCGTCACCGATGCGGTTTTCCGTCTGGCGCGGGACCAGGACGGGGAATTCGACTTCGAGGAGGACGTAGGTCCTCCGTACGAAACAGGTCAGAAAATCGCCATCAAGGACGTCTTGGCAGAAACAGCAGTGCGAGTCGACCAGTGGCGCGATGTCGAGAGCGTCATACCCGGAGTGAGTTTCGGGCTTCGGATGGCGCCTCAGACCAACGCCACTCAAGACATCGTCGTCTCGCCGGACGCGTGGCGCACGCTCGCGGCGTTGGAGGGAGTCGGCTCTATTGCCGAGGTAGCCGACAGGCTGGGCTCCAACGACTTTCAGGTTGGGCGGATTCTCGCCGAGCTCGTCGAGGTGGGTCTGGTCGTGATCGTCGATGAGGATCTAACCAACTCCTCGTTCTACTACTACGGGGACGAGGAGGACACCGAGGAG
>JBHICV010000044.1:0-16745 GCA_046759765.1 Acidimicrobiia bacterium | reverse complement strand
GTCCAGCGATTTCCCGGCGAGAAGGCGCAGCTCCGGCTTCGATCTATCACGTAGGTGGCGGTCTAGGGCTTCGATCCACGGTCCGAAGGAAGTTGTCGAACCCCATCGGTACGAGCGAGCAGTAAGGCGCGTGAACTCATCCTGGTGCCGAGCAAGCACCTCCGAGACCAATCTGGTTTTGCCGACGCCGGCAGCTCCTTCGACCAGCGCGACCTGGAACGAGCCGGAGAGCACTCGTTCCAGCTGGCGATCGAGCTGACCGAGGTCTTCTGTTCTCCCGACCAGCCGCGGTCTGCTCCAACTCGGGACACTCTCGGTGACCTGATCAGCCGACGGCATGTGTTGGCGACTGCCGGTCCGCCGCCAGCGACGAGGGTAGCGAGAGTCAAAGTCGGGCGGCGATGGCTCTTACAACGTGCTCGGCATCCCTGCCGACGCCGCCCAGCAGCGACGAGGTGATCGAATACTGGAAGAACAGGCCCACGAAGTACAGGCCCGGCTGGCCGGCGACGATCCCGCGTTCGTGGGCGGGTCGGCCGTCCTCGAGGACCGGCAGGTCGATCCAAGAGAAGTCCGTCCGGTGGCCGGTGCACCAAATCACGTTGGCCACGTCCAGTACTCTTCCATTCTCCAAGAGGGGGAGCCCGTGTGAGGTCCCCATGACCCTGGCGACTCGTTCCACGCCTGCCGCCTTGATGTCTCGCGGTTTGACCCAGCGGACTGGTCCTCCTGAGCGAGGCGAAAGGCGCGCACCCACCACCCGGCCGATCGGAGTGCCGAGAGTCAATAGTCGGTGACCGACGAACCAGGTGACGGTCTCGATGAGAACGCCCAGAGATGAGTCGGGGTGCCACGCGAGCCACGTGTGGCTCCTCCCCGACAACCATGTTGGGTGGCCATCGGCTGCGTCAAGAGCGATCTCGAATCCCGAGTTGCCGGCTCCGACTACGAGCACGCCTCCTTCCTGCAACTGAGATGGTCTCCGATATCCGCTCGAGTGCAGTTGCACAATGGCCGGATCGAGGTCTTCGGCGAAGGCGGGGATCTTCGGCAACTGGTAGCTCCCCATCGACACTACGACGTGCTCCGCCTCGAACTCGTGGTCGTCTGAGGTGGCCAGAAATAGCTCGCCCCTCTTGGAGAGTCGAGTCACCGCGACGCCGTGTCGAACGGGCAGCTCCCACCTCTCCGCGTAGGCGCGCAGGTAATCGGCCACCTCGTCCTTGGCTGGAAACGCGTTACTCGGACCAAGAAACGGCATCCCGGGGAGCGCGTTGTGCCGATTGGCCGTGAACAGCCGCAGTGAGTCCCACCGCCGGCGCCAGGTGTCACCGATCCTGTCGCCGGCATCCACGATCAGGAAGGGCAGGTCTAGCCGTTGCAGGTGGTAGCCGACGGCCAAACCGGCCTGGCCGCCCCCTATTACCAAAGTGCCGACGCGCTCGAGTGCCATCTCCCTGGTGGCTGGTCGGTCATGCAGGTGGTGGACGCTACCGAGGTCAACAGTCGCAGTCTCGGCGGTTGTTCACGGTTGGTGCCTCTCGCACGTACGATGAAAGGCGGTGCTCAACTACCCACTGCTCTACTTGGAGCATTTGAGCGAACGCGATCTCGACTTGATCGCCATGACCGCCGGAGCCTCCGAGGAGCGGGCCCGGTTTCGAGCGCGTCTATCCGAACGCCCCGAGATGCTGGATGAATTGCTGGCGAAGCCCGACCTGTTCGACGCCGTTTTTTCCCAAGAAGAGCCGGAGGCTTGGTCTCGGATCACGCCGTTTCTTGCCTTCGGTGTGCTCGTGCATCGGCTGGGACGTGACCTGGCCTCAGACGAGTATGTTCCGGAGTGGGCCGGTCCCGGTCGAAGATTGCCGGTGTTTGACGTCGGGCCGCTTCGGGACTTTCTCGACCAGGGCATCCGGCGGTTCTTCCTCATCGAGCTCCTGGCATCTTTCACCAAGGTCGCCAGCGGGAGCATCTGGGTCCGCACCCGGCGGGGCTACCGGCGGCGCCGCTACAGCGAGCTCGACCCGGTCCGACTGGTCGAAATGGTCGATCACCTTCCCGCAGCACATCGGCCCGCCGGGTATCGCAGGCTGGGAGACGTGGCCCTGTTCCTGTCGGGGGTGTTTCCTGATCACACGGCCCGCTACCCGTTGGCGCCAACCGAACGCGAGAGCCTGGCCCGCTCCGCCGGCATTGGCTCGATCGGGGCACTCGCAGAGGGACTTGGTTTCCACGAAGCCGCCGGGGCGGGCTGGTATCGCCGCGCCGTGGATGACGCGGCGGCGCTGATGGGAGCCGGTCCTGAGTATCTCCGGGACGTGGCCGATCGGTTTTCGGAAGCGCGGCGCATTCTGAACCTCCTCGGCGACCGCTACCTCCATCGGTTCGACGCCGGGCTGATTCAGCCGGGCTGACTACGGGTTCCGGTCTTCAGCTCGGAGTGCTAGCTGGAGCGGTAGGCGGGAAACGGAGTCTCAGCACCGTTTGAGCTGCGGCGGGTATGTTTCACAAGAAGCGTGGATGACACCGGGAAGGGGGAGAAGTGGTAACCGCCACCAAGACGCTGCAGAACTTCATCGATGGGAAGTTGCAAGACCCGGTTGACGGCGAGACGAGCTCCATCCTCAACCCCGCCACCGGGGAGGAGAACGTACAGGCGCCCCTCTCGAAGGCCGCCGACGCGGACTTGGCGTGCGGAGCGGCTCTTAAAGCCTTCGAGGACTGGAAGAACACCACACCCGCCGAACGCAGCCTGGCACTCCTTCGGATCGCGGACGCGCTGGAGGACCGCGCGGAGGAGTTCGTGGGGCTGGAAGTGGAGGACACAGGCAAGCCGTTCGAGCTGACCATGTCGGAGGAGATCCCGCCGGCAGTGGATCAGATCCGGTTCTTCGCCGCCGCGGCCCGCATGCTCGAGGGGCGATCGGCCGGCGAGTACATGGAAGGCCACACCTCGTTCATCAGGCGCGAGCCGATCGGCGTGTGCGCCCAGGTGACGCCTTGGAACTATCCCTTGCTGATGGCCGTCTGGAAGTTCGCCCCGGCCGTCGCGGCCGGCAACACCGTGGTATTGAAGCCATCCGATACCACACCGCTCACGACCGTCAGGCTGGCGGAGCTAGCGGCCGAGTTCCTGCCGCCCGGGGTCTTCAACGTGATCTGTGGCGACCGCGACACGGGCCGGGCGCTCGTTACGCATCCCATTCCGCACATGGTGTCGGTGACCGGGAGCATCCGAGCGGGCAAGGAGGTAGCAGCCGCGGCTGCGGATCAGCTCAAGCGGGTTCATCTGGAGCTGGGGGGCAAGGCTCCGGTCATCGTCTTCGACGACGCCGACATCGAGGCTGCCGCGGAAGCAATCGCGGGGGCCGGGTACTTCAACGCCGGTCAGGACTGCACTGCCGCCACCCGAGTGCTCACCGGCGGGGGCGCCCACGACGACTTCGTGGGGGCGCTGGTGGAGCAAGCTAACGGCACCCGAACTGGGGACCCGTTCGACTCGGACACGTACTACGGACCGCTCAACAACCCGAATCAGCTGGAGAGAGTCCAGGGTTTCCTAGAGAGGGCTCCCGGGCATGCCCAGGTCGTAACGGGTGGCAATCATCTCGAGGGCCCGGGATTCTTCTTCGAGCCGACCGTGATCGATGGTCTCCAACAGGACGACGAGATGTCACAGGACGAGATCTTCGGGCCGGTGATCACGGTGCAGCAGTTCGACGACGAGGCTCAGGCCTTGGAGTGGGGCAACGGAGTCAAGTACGGACTCGCCTCGAGCGTGTGGACCCGCGACCACGGGCGGGCGATGCGTATGGCTAAGGGTCTCGACTACGGGTGTGTGTGGATCAACACCCACATCCCGCTGGTGGCGGAAATGCCGCATGGAGGCTTCAAGCAGTCGGGGTACGGGAAAGACCTGTCCATGTACGCCTTCGAGGAATACACGCGGGTCAAGCACGTGATGTCGGACATCACCGTGTGAAAAGGGGGGTTTTCCCAACTTCGGAAAAAGCTGGGCGGTAGGCTCCGTTAGCGGCCTTCAGGGGGGAGGCCGCCCGGAGGAGGGACGTCTGATGGTCAACTTCAGCTACATGCATCTGCCCGCGTTCCCGTTGACAGATTCGATCAACATGATCAAGCGGGCGGACGAGCTCGGGTTCTATGGCGCGTATTCGGTGGACGAGACGTGGTGGAAGGACATGTGGCTGCTGTTCGCAGCTGCGGCCGCCGAAACCAAGCAGATCAAGATGGGACCCAGCGTCACCCACGTGATTCTCAGGGAGCCGACGCTCATCATCCAGCAGCTCGCCACACTCGACGAGCTCTCCGGTGGGCGAGCCGACTTGGTCGTCAGCTTCGGCAACCTCTCTCTGCTGGGTCAGTATCACATCGATTGGGCCCGAGATAGGCCGCTGAGCAGGGTCATGGAGGCCCGACAGGTGATGCGGACCTTCCTTGACGAGGGTGCCATCAACTTCGAAGGTGACTTCTTCAACTACACCGGGTTGTTCACACTCTCCCGACCGGTTCAGGAGCGGGTGCCGATCAAGCTGGGGGCGATGGGAGGACCCCGGTCGTTCCAGATTGCCGGCGAGCAGTTCGACGGACTGCACCACGCCTTGGGCTACAACCGCGCCAACTACGACTTTGTGATGGACAACGTCAAAGAGGGCGCCGAGAAGGCCGGCCGGGATTGGCAGGAGCTTGACCTGGCGGCTTGGGTGGTCTGGGTCTGCGGCGAGGACTCGGCGGCGGCGAAAGAGGTCGCACGGATCATGGTGGCTTTCTACCTCTCCGCGATGCCCGAGAAGCAGTTCGAGCGGCACGGAGTCGACTACGCCAGCCTGAAGCCGATCTTCGATGCGTTCGGGGAGGGAGATGTTCAGAGGGCGGTTGACCTCACCTCACCCGAGCTGGGAGAGCTGCTTTCGATAGCTGGCACTCCGGAAGAGTGCGTGGCCAAGCTGCAGAGCGACATTTTGCCGACCGGCATCAATCACATCGTGGCGGCCATCACCGATCCGTATCTGGTGAACGCATTTACCGGCAGGGAGATCGAGAACTGTCCCGACACGCTTGGCCAGCTGGACTTGATCCACGATCGAGTGATGCCGGCTCTCAATTGAACGAGCGCTAGGTAGTTAGGTCAGTCGGAGGAGGGCTCCTGGTCCAACTCGGCCTCGAGCTCCTCCCCGGAAACCTGGCTGTCCGCGAAGTGGTCGTGCATCCAGTCCAGATGGTCCCAGCGGCTCTGGACGATCCGGTGGGTGTCCCAGGCCGGCATGTCCTGCTGCTGGAACGTTTCCATCTTGCTGGGATCGATCTCGAAGACGTGCTCGAAGCGCTGCACTACTCCGTCAGCGACGCGCTCCGGGTCCGGCGGTTTCTGGGCACGAAGGGTGAATCCGAACATCTTCAGTCCTCGTAGGCCTCATCCAGCATGTTCTTACCCGGGTTCATGATGTTGTTCGGATCGAGTGCGCGCTTGATCTTCTTCATGACCTCGAAGCCGCCGCCCATCTCCTGAGGCACGAACTCAGCGTCACCCTTACGCGTCGAGCCGTGACAGGCGGTGATCGAACCTCCGTATTTCAGGGTGACCTCCGTTATCTCCCGCTTGCAGTTGACCCAGCCTTGCCAGTTCTCGTCATTGAGCTTCTGCTCCCAAATCCCGATGTCGATCTCCACGAGATAGTCGCCCCAAGGCTTGTAGGCGCCGTTGGTGTAGAAGAACATTCCCCAGTCGTCGAAGACGCCGTACTGGTCGATGTAGCGGTCGGCGATCTCGTGCCACTCCTCGCGGACCTGGGGTAGCACGCTGTAATTGAGCGAGGCGTCCTCGCAGTGCCAACTCATAGGAACCACCTGCCCGTTGGTCAGCCGGCCGTGTAGAGGCGTGGCGTAGCGGTCGTGGCGCGAGGCCCAGTCGCCCTGGGAGATCTCGTCCCCGAGGTATCGCCCTCCAGTCTCCTTGCCGATCCGCATCAGTCGCTTGGCGGCCGGCCGGACCTCGTCGATCGTTCCGTACATGGCCGTGGCGACCACCGACTTCAGCTCCTTCGGCTGAGGGATATACGCCTCGTCGTCGCGTCGCAGGTAGGCGACCTTTCGCTCGTCGAAAAGCACCACCGCGGCCAAGGTGGCCAACCCCGATGTGGCCAGCGCCCCGGTGCTTCTCCACGCCGTCTGGAAGTCGTCGTAGCCGAAGAAGGCGGCGAACTCGGCCTCGGGCCGGGGCACGAGCTCGAGGGTGGCCTCGGTGACGATCCCGAGGGTGCCTTGATGGCCCATAAATAAATGTTTGAGCTGGTAACCGGTCGAGGACTTCCTGATCTTGCGACCTCCTCCATCTCCAATCTCGACCAGCTCTCCGGTCGGCAGGACCATCTGGAAGCTGATCACGAGATCCCGGGTGTGGCCATACCTTCCGCCGATAAGCGACCAGCCGCTGGTGCCGATCCGCCCCCCGACTATGGAGCAGGGGTAGGAGGCCGGGTTGTCGGGGTAGATAACGCCGTACTGCTTCAACTCCTCGTTCAGCTTCAGCATGTTGATGCCGGGCTGGACGGTGACGGTGCGGTCCTCGAGGTCGATGTCGAGGATCTTGTTCATCAGCTTGACGTCGACGAGGATCCCGCCCTTTAGCGGTACGGCTCCGTCTGCCAGTCCCGTGCCACCGGCTCGCGGTACGACCGGGATCTTGTAGCGGTTGGCCAACTTGACGATCTCGGAGATCTGCTCGGCGGACGTGGGGATGACGACCGCGTCGGGGATGAACTCCGACCACCGATGGACGGGGAACGGGGAGGGGACGCGGGTCCTGTTGAAACGGGCTGACTTCCCCGTCAGGAGGCCCTCTTCGCCCACGATTTGGCGCAGCTCCTCCAGGACCGGGTCGGCGAGTGCCACCGCGCTCATACCTTTACTTCTCCATAGTCAACGCCGGCTGCCTCGGCGACCAACTCCATCAGATCTCGGACCTCGACCTGGGGGCTGCGTTCCTTTCCGCTGGCCGACAGCGGGCGCTCGGACCACACGCAGGCGCTCACCAGGGTGTCTACGTCTAGCTCAGCCGCCTTCTCAACCCGGCGACGACTGATCTCCGCCGCAATCTCGGGCCGCTCGATGCCGAAGCCCCCACCGGCACCTGAGCAATAGGACCACTGGGTCACGTGGTCGACGTCTTTGAATGTCAGCCCCGGCATGGCCCGGAGGATCTCGCGTGGCGACTCGAAGATCCCTTTTCTCTTGTTAAGCCGGCACGGATCGTGGTAAGTCGCCACCCGATCTACCGAGTTGGTGAGTTGGAGTGTTCCGTCCCGGATCAGTGCCGCCACGAACTCGGTGACGTGCAGGATCTCGAAGTCATACTCGTCGCCGAAGTAGGAGGGATAGTCCTCCGTGAAGGTGATGTAGTCATGGGGATCGAGGGTGACGATCCTCTTAGCGCCTCCTGCCCGCCAGTCCGCAACGTTATGCTCGGCAAACTCGCGGGCCCGATCCACATAGCCCATTTCGGCGGCCGGCCCGCCGCAGCACCATTGCTCCTGCATCAATCCGAACTCGACGCCTGCGTTCTGTAACACCATGGCCGTCGCCCGAGCTACCGAGGTTCGGAAGAAGGCGGCCTCGCAGTCGCAGAAAAGGACGGTTTCCCCGCCCGCAGTGAGGTCGAGGCCCTCGGCCCAATCGGCGACGTGCTCCTGGCTCACCGGCTTGCCGTTAAGAACGGGCTCGTTCTTGGCGTCGACCGTCATCTCCACCCACCGCTTCCAGTTGGGCTGCTCGAGGCCCTCGTCGACTGCCAAGGCACGCACGGCCTTGACCACCTTTACCGTTTCAGTGCGGTGGCGATAGAAGTCGCCGGTGAAAAGCGTGTTGGGACAGCGAAGCTCGCATGCACCGCACAGCGTGCAATGGACGTAGTCGTCGACGACGTCCTCCAGCTCCAGCGCTCCCTGGCTCATCGCCACGATGTTGGCGTGGAAGGCCGTAGGCGTGTGCTGCTCGTTTCGCGTCACCGCCATGACCGGGCAGACTTCCCGACAGAACTTGTGACCCGAGCTAAAGCACCCGTAAGCGTTGTCCAGCCACTGGTCGACGAACGCCTCTCGGACTTCGAGCGTCATCGACCATCCCTCCCGCTCCGGCTGGAGAGAAATATACCGAGGGCCTGGTGATCGCGTCGGTCGGAGGCTGGTCGAGCAAAGATGCCTAGTCGTGCCGCCGCGGCACTCGATCTGTCCGGTCCGCTCAGCCTTCAGAGCCGCGACGCCGCCCGAGGCCTAGAGCTGTGGGCGTCGGACGTCGGTCTCGAGCTGGAGATCGTGGACGTCGTCGGATCCTCAGATCGTGCCGTTGGCGCCTATCAATCCTGGAAGGCGGACAGTGAGCTGCTCGTCCTCGGCCCCTACGGCAGCGGGCTGGTGCGGCGTGTTCTGACGTCGCTGCCGGAAGGTCGACTCCTCTGGAACCACGGGGGGTCGGCAGACGATCTTGCTCGTCCCTGGGCCCCGATGGTCCCGGCGCCAGCGTCACAGTATTTCGTGCCCTTGGTCGATATCGCTGCTGACAGAGGATGCTCCGCACTCACTCTGGTACGCGGCCCGGGCCGCTTCGCCCGGATCGTTGCTCATGGCGCCGTGGCACGGGCTCGGCAACTCGAGTTCGTCATTGACGTCGTGGAGTTTGAGGCTTGGCAGCCGGGTCCGTCGCGGGAGGACCTCGCCCTGTTGGCCGTGGGCCGGTTCGAAGATGACGTGGCCGTGGTTTCGCGTCTCAGGGAGTCGAACCGCCCTGGATTCGTTGGCTGCGTAGCGGCGGGCATCGCCGAGTTCGGTGCCAGACTCAAAGCCGGAGCAGAGGTTGTCTTTGCGCCTACGCAGTGGTTTCCAGCCGAAAACAGACCGCAGCTCGGGCCTCCGGGGACCGAGTTCGCGGCTGCGTACACGGATCGATTCGGACTTGCGCCGACCTATGTGGCCGCCCAGGCCGCCGCGGCCGGCTATCTCGCTCTAGCGGCGCTAGAGCAGGAGCTGTCGCCGTCAATGATCAGGACCTGGGAGACGTCGACTCTCCTGGGAGGTTTTCGGATCGATGAACGAGGCCTTCAGACCGGTCACCGAGTCGCCGTCGGGCAGTGGAGGAGAGGCAGGTTCGTACCGGTCTAGGCCGATATTGCGCCTCGGGTAGGTCTCGGTTTACCCACCCGCTGTCGAAACCAACCCGACTTGCTGTCGACGCCTAAGCAGTTTTAGGTGGGTAGGAGTGGCACCGAACACGGTTCACTACCTGCCGATCATCACGACGGTATTGGCCGGAGCCTTTGCCTTCGTCCTGTGGAGACACTGGCGACGGAAACCCGAGTCTCGTTACCTCCTGTGGTGGACCATTGGCGTGGGTCTTTTCGGAGTTGGGACGCTAACGGAAGCTCTCAACACAATATTCGGCTGGCACGAGCCGATTTTTCGGGCGTGGTACGTAGCGGGTGCGCTACTGGGAGGCGCGCCATTGGCTCAAGGCACCGTGTACCTCCTGTTGCCGAGGCGAACGGCCGACCGCCTTACTGTGGCATTGCTTACCTACATCGCAATCGCCGCGACGTTTGTCGTGGCCACGCCGGTTCTCAGCGAGGCCGTGGTGGCTGATCGCCTGAGCGGAGATGTGATGGCTTGGCAGTGGGTTCGCTTGTTCTCGCCTCTGGTGAACTTGTACGCAGTGGTGTTCCTCGTCGGCGGGGCCATCTGGTCGGCGTGGCGTTATTGGCGCCGCGGCGGCGCATCTTCTCGAGTTCTGGGGAACATCCTGATCGCAGTAGGGGCAATCCTCCCCGGAATCGGAGGTTCGTTCGCGCGATTCGGCGAGATCGAAGTCCTGTACGTCACCGAGTTGATCGGCTTGCTTCTGATCTGGGCCGGCTACCGGACAATCGTTGGTGATCGGGTGATCCCCATTCACGTTGCGCAACGCGTCCCGGTGGCGACCGAAAACAGTTCCGTGGCGGAGGTGCACAGGTAGTGCTGTCTCGATTTTCGGTTGCGATTCCGGTTGCTCTTGCGCTGATCGCCGGTTCGTGTACCGGAGGTGAAGCCGAAGTAGCTGAGCAGAGAACGTTCGTCGGTGCGGACGGGGTGGAGACGGCTATCAGCGACGTTTCGCGGATTGTCTCTCTCAACGGCGACTTCACGGAGATCATCTACGAGCTGGGGTTGGGAGCCAACGTGGTCGCTGTCGACGTCACGACCACGCATCCACCCGAAGCAGCGGCACTGATCGATGCAGGCCAGACAGTCGGCTTTGGCCAGCAGCTGGCACCGGAGTCCGTGCTGAGATTCGAGCCCACCCTCGTGATTGGCGACGAACAGATTGCGCCCCCGGAATCCATCGCACAGCTACGCCAAGCAGGGGTTCCAGTCGCCATCCTCAAGACGCAGGTGACCCTCGATGGTGTCGAGGAAAAGATCCTCCAGGTTGCCGAGATTCTGGCTGTATCGGCAGCTGGCCAAGAGCTCGCTAACCGAGTATCGAGCGAGATAGGCGAGGCGGTATCACAGGCAGCTCAAGACGACACCGACCCGACCATCGCCTACGTCTACGTGCGAGGTCCTCAGATCATCTTCCTCTTCGGTGCCGGGATGCCGACGCAGGCAATGATCGAAGGAGCAGGAGCAATCGATGCCGGTGCAGCCGCGGGCGTGTTCGGCCCAGCACCATTGACACCGGAGGCTCTGGTAGCCGCGGCACCGGACTGGATCGTGCTTCCTGAAGCCGGGCTCGCCAACCTGGGAGGAATCGATACGTTGCTCGAGATCCCAGGAGTTGCGGACACTCCGGCTGCCCAGAACGACGCCTTCCTGGTCTACGACGAGGCCTACTTCTTCAACCTGGGTCCTCGTACCGGTCAGGCCCTAGCGGAGTTTGTCACAGATCTCTATCCCGACCTCGCAGGGTGAGCCTTGTCTCCGAGTCCATCGCGACAGGGGATCCGTATCTAGGTCGGAGGCGATGGGGACTTCTCGGATTAACGATTGCCGTTCTGCTTGTGGGAGCGGCGACGCTGGCGTTCGGGGCCGTCGACGTTCCTCCGTCGGAGGTAGCGGCGGTCCTGAGCCGCAAACTGGGTCTCGGCCTGTTCGCCGAGCCGAGTCAGCAGGCCGAGGCCGTGGTGTGGGGAATCCGGATGCCGCGCCTGCTACTCGGTTTCACCGTTGGCGCTGCTCTGGCCGTGACCGGAGGTGTACTGCAAGGCATGCTTCGCAATGACCTAGCTGATCCCCACCTGCTCGGCATTGGACCGGGCGCCGCGATCGGCGCGGCACTCGGGTCTGCCGCGGCAGGAATTCAGGGGGCGATCGCCGGAGGGGTGGTGGCGGGTATCGCGACGAGCTTCATGGTTCGTCGTTTTCGCCGACGTGTCTCCATCGATCAGACGCGTTTGATTCTGTCTGGGGTGGCCTTGGGTGCTGCGCTCAGTGCCTGGGTGGGGTTCATTGTCTTCGCTGCTGACCGCAGCGTAGTACCGCCAATCGAGTTCTGGCTTCTGGGAAGTCTTACCGGCTCGACCTGGCGGGTATTCGGCACCACCTTCGTGCTCCTCACGCTCGCGCTGGGCGGGCTGATCGCCGCTTCGAGGACCCTCGATCTCCTGACACTCGGCGACAGCGAGGCCCGACATCTCGGTATTGATGTTGACCTGATCACGACTGTATTGCTGATCGGTGTTGGAGTCGTAGTGGGTGCCGCAGTCGGAGCGGTAGGCGTGGTGGTCTTCGTTGGACTTCTGGTGCCGTTTCTCACCCGGAAGCTCGTGGGACCGGCCCATCGCCACTTACTTCCTGCCGTCGTTCTGGCCGGGGGTTCTTCCTCGTCGTCGCAGACCTCGTTGCCCGGTTAGCAATCGAGCCGGTAGAGATCCTGGTGGGGCTCGTCACCGCTGCTGTTGGTGGCCCACTCTTCTTGTGGCTTCTGTCGAGGAGGCGTGATGCCTGACTCGATCTTGGCTGCGGGGAGCGTCACGTATCGGGTCGGCGTCGCAACCCTTGTTGCAGACGTGGACTTCGAAGCAGCGGCGGGCGAGTTCGTCGGGGTGATCGGACCGAATGGGGCCGGCAAGACCACTCTGCTCAGCCTGCTCGCAGGTGACACTATTCCTGACGAAGGATGGGTGACCATCGGGGGATCAAGCACGGCCGAGATACCTATCAGCGAACTCGCTTCGCTCCGGTCTGTTCTTGCCGACTACGTGCCCCTAGACATCCCGTTCACCGTGCGAGCTGTAGTCGAGATGGGTCGCTTTCCGCATCGTCGTGATCCTGAGAATTCGCAGCAGCAAGACGAGGCCGCCGTATTCGAGGCGATGGACCGCACGGATACCGCAATGCTGGAGGGCCGCATCTTCTCGACCCTCTCGAGTGGAGAACGGGCGAGGTCTTTCTTGCCCGGGTCCTTGCTCAGGATGCTCCTGTAGTGCTGTTGGACGAGCCGACGGCCGCGCTGGACGTTGGCCACCGCGAGCTCATACTGCGACAGGCTGCCGCGTTGACCCGGCAGGGCCGATCGGTCGTCTCGGTACTACACGATCTGAATGCGGCTGCGTTTTACGCCGATCGATTGGTCGTGATGGCTGCAGGGCGAGTCTCCGCCCAAGGCGATCCGCGGGACGTGCTCAAGGAGGATCTACTCAGTGAGATATACCACCAGTCGATGATGGTGATCGACCATCCCTATCGCGATTGCCCGCTCGTCCTGGTTGCTGACGCTCGGCCCCACGAGTAAGTCATGATTCGCTCTCTTCTTCCGTCTGCTCGAGCTGCCTGTGCTCGGTTACCGCCTCGGAGTGGGCGATATCTCCCTTTCGGTCGGCGGGTCTCTGATCCAGTTCTTTGAGCACGCTCGATCGGCCGTACAGGATCAACGTGTCATAAGGCTGCACCACGCTCCGTCCGCGAGGGGCACCGACGAGCTGGCCGTCTGCCCTCTGGATCCCGAGCACCGGAATTCCCTCGTTGGGGAGTTGCAGGTTCTGGAGCGAGGTATCCGCCAGCCAGTCGCCCGGGTTGACCTTCAGCTCCGAGATGGCGTAGTCCTTGGTGAGATGCATGAGGTGGATCATGTCGCGCACCTCCAGGTCGGTCCACTTGCTCAATCCTCTCGGTATCCAGCGGGTTAGGTAACGCTCGGTGATTTGACGTCGGGATATCACGAGATCAACGCCAGCCCGGCTACGACGATCGCGAGTCGCGCGAGGGCGTCACGTGCCCCCGGCGCTGTTGGCAAACGTCAGGATCAGCGACACGACGATTGTGACGAACCCCGCATTGCCGACAAGCATCAGCCAGAAGACGATCCGACGTCGGAGGGGGTGCCCGACGATGCTTTCCGCCTCCGTCGTTGTGAACCCGACTCCGGAGAGGGCGGACCGGGCCTGGAACCGGGCTACCTCGCGGGGCAGCCCGGTGGCGATCAGGGCCATCGTTGCCACCCTGGTCACGATGAGTGTGACCAGGATGACGATGAAGAACGAAGCAACTGCTATCACAGATCATTAGGTTGCACCGTCGACTTACAGGAGACAAGCGATCCTCGTATCGATGTCCGTTGACATAGATGCGCCGCCCGAGAGCGTATGGCCCTATCTGGTCGAGCCGGAGCTGACGATGGCCTGGTTCACGGCGCTGAAGAAGTTCGATTGGACGAGTGAATCCCGGGGGGTGGGCTCAACGTTCCACTGGTTCGAAGAGGCCGGTGGTCGCGAGTACAACCTCGATTTCGAAACTACCGAGTGGGAGCCCAGCCGTGTTTTCGGGTACCGGATGACGGAAGGGGACTTCTTCAAGAGCTACGACGAGCGCTGGGTCATTGAGGAGACCCCCACCGGAAGCCGCTTTACCTTCAACGACCATATTGAGTTTCCGTATGGGCCGTTCGGGAAGATCATCGGCTACTTCGCCGCTCGCACGGCAAGGGAGACTGGGGGAGAGATCCTGCAGAATCTCAAGAGGCTGGTCGAGGCGGAGGCCGGCGGCTAGGTACTTTCGGCCACGTGACGCTCTAGGACTTCGCGGACGCCGGCCAGTCCCAGGTCGTCACAGCGCTTACGGGCTTCCTCCAGCAGTCGCACCCCATCGGGATGCCCGTGGGGCAAGAACCGGGCCACGCCTCCCCGAGCAACGTCTCGAGGTCAGGCGGCGTCCGTCAGCTCTGCGACCGACTGGATGACCAGTTGCAGCACCGACTTGATAGTTGGGTCTAACGCTCCGACGTCCACGACCGGGATCTCGTTGGCTTCGGCTTGGAGCACCAAATAGCGGTGAATGGAGCGGATGTCTCCGAAGTGGTCCAAATACCTCTGGGGATGGCGTTGTTGGTGCTCCAACCTCGCCAGGAAGTGCGCTTGGTGCTCGGTCGAGTCGGGTACCGCCAGGACCGCCCGGCTGACGGCTCCTTTCGACGTCCAGTGCTCCACGTCGTCGGTGAGCATCCCGGGAATGAGATGCACGCCCTCGAGGATCAGGTCGTTTTGTTCGGTGAGCGCCCGCTCGACCAACTTTCGAATGCCGACTGCCACTACCTCCGCCTGCTGCCGAAAGCCGGCCACGACCGGATCGTGATCGGCTGGTACCGGAGAGAGCGCCCGGC
This sequence comes from Acidimicrobiia bacterium, assembly GCA_046759765.1. Lineage (GTDB taxonomy): Bacteria > Actinomycetota > Acidimicrobiia > Spongiisociales > CAZKJJ01 > JBHICV01. The sequence continues at coordinate 2,105 of JBHICV010000044.1, read as the reverse complement.
TGTGGGCCTCGAAAGACGAGACGTGGAGGGTGGGAAGGATTTCTGCGGGAAAAATGCCCCGCATCACCTCGCGCACGGAGTCGGTGGCGACCACCTGGCTGATGCCGAGCCTGCCGGCGAGGCGCGTAGCAACGGTCGACTTCCCAACGCCGGTCGCTCCTCCAAGGAGAACGATGATCGGATGACCGGCCCTTCTCACCTCGACCCACGACGACCAAGCCGCTGCTTCGACCGATCCGAGCTGGCGGTCTATCTGGTCTTGAATCGTCCCTACGAGCTCGTCAACGTGGACTAGGTCCCGCTGGTCGTCGAAAAGGCCATCTTCCACGGCTTCGGCCACCCGATAGGCATCCTGAGGTGTCACGCCGGTCGCCGTTAAGGAAGTAGCAAGGATTCCTTTCGAGAAGGGCAGCCGCGTGCCTCTCCGATCCTCGACCCAGACGTAACGACGCTCAACCATGAGATATCCCTTGGAAAAGCCTACATATGAACTGGTCCCAGATCGCTGGGGGCTATTCGGTTCCAAGCCGAACCGAGGACGGCTACCTCGAGTCGTAGGCCGGCAACTTGCTACTTGGCACCCTGCCCTTGAAACTGGACCCCCATGGCAGATCAAGCCAACTTCGAACGCGACGCGATGGAATATGCGCCGCAGCTGTACTCGGCTGCGTTGCGAATGACGCGGAACCCGGCAGACGCGGAGGACATCCTGCAAGAGACCTTCCTGAAGGCATACCGCGCCTATGACACGTTCGAGGAGGGCACCAACCTCCGGGCGTGGCTGTTTCGAATCCTCACGAACACCTATATCAACCGCTACCGGAAGCAGATTCGCCGTCCCTCGGAGGTCGACCTCGGTGACATCGAGGACCTCTATCTCTACCGGCGCGTCGGCTCGGCGGCCGTCTCGGACTCGCTACGGAGCGCCGAAGAAGAGGTCCTCGACACGTTCGTCGAGTCGGAGGTCAAAGATGCGGTCGAGTCCCTACCAGAACACTTCCGGCTGCCCGTCCTGCTCGCCGACGTGGAGGGGTTCTCCTACAAGGAGATCGCTGAGATCATGGACATACCGATCGGGACGGTGATGTCTCGGCTGCACCGCGGAAGAAAGGCGCTCCAGAAGGCGTTGTGGGAGTTCGCGAGGGAACGTGGCCTAGCTACCGAGAGAGAGGGCCGAGATGGGCAACCGTAAATGCAACGATGCCCTGGGCAAGCTCTACCCCTACCTCGACGGGGAGGTCACCAGGTATCGCAAATTCCGCATCAAGCGCCACCTCAAATCGTGCGATGGCTGCGGACCGACCTTCTCCTTCGAGAGCCGGTTTCTGAAGGTAATCGAAGACAGGCTCGCTGAGCCTCCACCTCCCGAGATGCTCGACCGACTCCAGCAAGTCGTCCGAGACGAGAGAGAGCATCCGGCCGGCTGATCTGCTGATCTCGGCAGCAGAGTTATCCTGGCCCGGTGCCGAACGCATCTCGACTTATCGCCGTTGCGACACTTGCTGCCGCGGTAGGTCTCTTTGTCGGGACGGGAGTGTCAGCTCAAGAAGAGACCCCTGAGCCGATCTCCGAGGAGCCGGCTCCGGAGGTCCCTGACCCTGCTGTCTCGATCGTCCCGGAGCCTCCTGTCGAAGAAAGAGCACCGTGGACCACCATCTATCTGGTGCCTGCCGCGTTGCTGATCGGCGCCGGGACCGTTCTCATCACAATCGTCATGTACTTCTTCCGGGTGACTCGGGCGCGCTACCGCCCGCAGGAATGAGCCGTATTCCCTGGCCGCTCACCGTACGAGTGGCCGGTCGGGTGGCCGGGAGGCATCCCCTCGAGGGCACCTACCACATGGATCTTCTAGCGGACCAGGCGCCAGAGCTAATGGGCCGTGCCGCTGAGTTGGTGTCACAGGAGACCGGCCTGGAGGGCTTCGGCACACCCGAGGTAGTGGTGGCGACCCGACAGGAGTGGGCGGGCGCCAATGTGGACTTCCTCGCCCGTGTCCTCGGCCCTGCCGAGGAGCGCTTGTTCCACCGCTTTGGTGACACCGACCTCGTTCGTCGGGCGGCGTCAGCCGCGTCCGCGCGGCTGGTAGGAGCGGAGATGGGGACGAT
>JBHICV010000043.1:0-16770 GCA_046759765.1 Acidimicrobiia bacterium | reverse complement strand
AAAGGATGCGGGAGCGTGTTATCACTCAAGGCATTCGAATGGACGGTCGGGGGCCGGGCGATATAAGGCCACTGGGCGCAGAGGTGGGCGTTGTACCGCGCACGCACGGCTCCGGTCTGTTCTCGCGCGGCGAGACCCAGGTGCTGAATCTGGCGACGCTGGGCATGCTGAGGATGGAGCAGATGCTCGACACGCTTTCGATCGAAGAGAGCAAGCGTTACATGCATCACTACAACTTCCCGCCTTTCTCGACCGGCGAGGCCGGGTTTATGCGAGGGCCGCGGCGTCGGGAGATCGGCCATGGGGCTCTGGCAGAGAAGGCAGTCCATCCCGTCATCCCAACCGTCGAGGAGTTTCCATACGCCCTGCGGTTGGTGTCGGAGGTTCTCTCGTCCAACGGGTCAACCTCGATGGCCTCAGTTTGCGCCTCGAGCCTCTCCTTGATGGACGCCGGCGTTCCCATAATCGAGCCGGTAGCGGGAATCGCTATGGGACTTGTGGCCGACGGCGACAACTTCGTGCCGCTTACCGACATCCAGGGCGCCGAAGATGCATTGGGTGATATGGACTTCAAGGTTGCCGGCACGGCTGATCAGATCACCGCACTTCAGCTCGACACGAAGATCCAGGGCCTTCCCTCCGAGGTGCTTTCGACTGCCCTCGACCAGGCCCGCGAAGCGCGGCTGAAAATCCTCGAGAAGATGAGGGAGGCCATCCCGGAGGTGAGGAACAAGCTGAGCAAGTTCGCCCCTCGGATCGAGGCCATTGAGATACCCAAGGACAAGATCGGAGATGTAATTGGTCCCAAGGGGAAGATGATCCGCCAGATCGAGGAGGAGACGGGCGCCAGTGTCGAGATAGAGGAAGAGGGCGAATTCGGCATTGTTCGTGTCGGCTCTGCCGACGGCGAGGCAGTGGAAGCTGCTATGGAGACCATTCATCTCATCGCGTTCCCGCCGGAACCCGAGCTAGGCATCACCTACGAGGGAGAAGTCGTGAACATCACCAAGTTCGGGGCCTTCGTCAACATTCTTCCGGGAAGAGACGGGCTTCTCCATATCTCCAAACTCGGAGGCGGCAAGCGCATCGACCGAGTCGAGGACGTGCTCCAGTTAGGACAGACCGTCAAGGTCGTGGTCCAGGACATCGACGACAACGGGAAACTGAGCCTCGTCCTGGCCGAGCGAGGACCCGAAGAGCATCCTCCCAGAAGGCCGGACCGCGAAAAGCGCCCCCGGGACGAAAGGAGAGGGGACCAGCCGAAGGGCCGCAAGGTGGTTTCGTTCGAAGACGAGTTCGCGCAACAGCAGGAGCGTTGAGCCGGGCTCTCTGAATCCTCGCGTCTGCTTAATCACTCTCTTACGTCTGCGTTCGATGCGCCTTGTATGAGAAGAAAGAGAATCTGCGGCTCAGAACACGACTTCGAGACGTGTGACCGTGTGTTTGTAGACACAATGAGGTTGGTGTGTCGAAGCTGCGGCACCGTGAGTCTCGCGGTCAGGCCGGAAGAGATCACCAAACCTCGAGTGGCGCTTCCGTGGCGTAGCTTCCAACATCGGCCGGTGGCCGCCTGAAAGCATGCGGCTACGCTCGCCGCGATGCCAGAGCTCCCGGACATCGTTGTCTATATCGAAGCTCTCGAACGGCGAATCACCGGCGAAGTGCTGGAGGGAGTGCGCGTCACCTCGCCATCGCTGCTTCGAACCTTCGACCCGCCACTGAGCGCGGTCGAGGGAACCCGAGTCGAGGGGCTCGAACGGCTGGGAAAACGAATTGTGCTCCAGATGGAGAACGATCTCTTCATCGTTATCCATCTGATGATCGCCGGCCGGCTGCGTTGGGAGACCGCGGGTAAAGCCATCCCCAAGAAGGTTGGGCTGGCAGCCTTCGACTTCCCGGATGGCTCGCTGATACTGACGGAACAGGGCTCACACAAGCGGGCTTCGCTGCATGTCGTGTCCGGGCGCGAGCAGCTGGAGGCTCTGGGAAGAGGCGGCATTGAGCCGCTCGAGGCGACCCGGGACGAGTTTGCCGCGGCCGTCCAGACCGAGAACCGGACACTCAAACGCGCGCTGACCGATCCGAGGTTCCTCTCCGGGATCGGCAATGCCTACTCGGACGAGATCCTGCATCGGGCGCAGTTATCGCCGGTCCGCCGCTCCGGACAGCTGGCCACCGACGAGCTAACTCAGTTGTACGAAGCGACCCAGGAGGTTTTGACTTCGTGGACGGACCTCTTGCGGGATGAGGTGGGCGATGGATTCCCGAAGAAGGTGACCGCGTTCCGGCCCGAAATGGCCGTCCACGGGCGCTATGGAGAGCCATGCCCGCGCTGTGGTTCCCCGGTACAGCGGATCGTCTACGCCAAGAACGAGACGAACTATTGCGCAAGCTGTCAGACGGACGGCAAGTTACTTGCTGATCGGTCACTTTCGAGGCTACTGAAGGGCGATTGGCCCCGAACTTTGGAGGAACTCGAGGAGCTGCAAGAACCCTCTTGAATCGAACATATGTTCGATTACACTGCCTCTTCTCGGGAGGGTTCTTGGAAGCATCAGCCGTCTTGGTACCGGGTAGGGTCGTTGGTCTCATGGGGCCACCCGGTTCCGGTCTCACTCACCTTGCTCTGTCTCTTCTGGCCACTCAAAACGATCCCTTCGCCTACGTAGATGTCCTCGGCTGGTTGTGTCCCGTAGCAGCCTGGGAGGCCGGGATCGAGCCGGAGAGACTGATCGTGGTTCGCTGCGGTGAGGGTGCTAGATGGGCCCAGGTGGTCGGTGCGCTGATTGATGGTGTTCCGATGGTCTATGCCGAGGTCCCGGAGGGAGTCTCCGACAAGGAGTTATATCGGTTGTCGGCTCTCGCTCGTGCACGAAGGACGGCAGTTTTGATGAGACCGCTGCAAGGCGGGTTGCCTGCCGGGGTGGCTTTCACGCGCATACATGCGCGGGAGATCACTTGGGATGGCATCGCGGCAGGTCACGGGCAGCTACGGGCCCGACAGATGACTCTCGAGGTTTCGGGCAAGGGCTTCCCTCCTGGGAAGGTGGAGTTGGGCGAAGATGGTTCTTTGCGTTTGGTTTCCGGGCTGGTCGGTTCGGAACGCGCCACCGGATGAGGCGTGTTTCGCAGTAGCCGGTCCACAAGTTATAGCTGCGAACGAGCCGGCTAGAAGTGCGGGCGTAAAGCGAGGTCTCAGTCGCCGGGAGGCCGAGGCTCTGTGCCCGGAGGCAGCTGTTATTGCCCAAGACATGAGCAGTGATCTCGCGGCCTTCGAACCCGTGGTCGAGGCCCTGGAGGGGATTGTTCCTCGGGTCGAGGTTGTCGAGCCTGGGCTCGCCTTCGTTGCCCTGGACGGGGCAATCAGCTATTTCGGTGGTATCCGGGAGACGGTGGATCGTCTCGTGGAGGCCGCCGCGTCCGCCACCGAACAGGTAGGGAGATTTGGCGTCGCGAGTGGTCCTTCATCCGCTCGCTGGGCGGCCCGCGAAGAAGTCACCTTTGTCGATGACGATGCGGCCTTTCTTGCCTCCCAAGATGTAGGGGTTCTCGAAGCTACGGAACTGGTAGATACCTTTCGCTGGCTCGGCATCCGCACTCTGGGTGACCTGTCTCGACTGCCGCGCGCGGCGGTCGCCTCTCGTTTCGGGAGCCAAGGTCTCGATGCGCACCGTCTGGCAAGCGGCGAGGATCGATTTCCGTCGCCGAGAGAGCTGCCGGCTGACCTGGCGGTAGAGGATCGCTTCGAAGACCCCTTGGTCACCCTTGACCAGGTGGGGTTCGCTGCCCGCCGCCTTACCCATCGACTGATGACCGCTCTAGGACGGGCGGCCCCCTATCGAGTCGAGATCGAAGCCGAATCAGCATCCGGGCGAGTCCGTCACCGGGTCTGGCGTTCCGCCGATCCGTTCACTTCCGAGTCACTGACCGAACGAGTCTGGTGGCAGTTGCGGGCATGGACCGACGACGGGGGAGTGCCCGGAGGTTTGGTACGCCTGCGAATCGCTCCGGAGGACGTTTCTTCCGAGGGACGTCAACTCGGTCTTCTAGACACATCGAGGAAACTCGAGGCCGAGCGTGCCGTGGCCCGAGCACAATCCCTGGTGGGAATGGACCGCGTTCTGTCTTCTCGGCCACAGGGAGGGCGAGAGCCCCCGAAGAGGGTGCTCTGGCATCGTTGGGGAGAGGAGCCCCCTCCCCGCTCGCGTCCGCTGGAGGCCCCATGGCCCGGGCGCATCCCGTCGCCTTCGCCCGCCTTGATTCCACCCGAGCCGCGTCCTGTGGAAGTGGAATGGGACGATGGCACACCCGTTCGGTTGCGACTACGCAGCCGATGGGAACCGATAATCAGCTGGGCGGGACCCTGGCGTCGCACCGGCCGATGGTGGGCGGCCGAGGCAGATGTCGACCGCTATCAGATCGTTACTTCGGTCGGTGCGTTTCTGTGTGAGATTCGAGAGGGACTCGCGTATCTCGTGGGAATCTACGACTGAGCTTCCGCCCTCTGGGACCGCAGATCGTTGTACCTTTCCGCAATGACCTCTCTTGTCTGTCTGGCCAGCCGAGCTATCTCAGCGCGTTCCGTCCCCTCTGGCCAGATCGGCTCATCAATGACCAGAATTACCGGACCTCCTCGGACCAAAAGACTGTCGGCCTTCATAGCTTCCGAGGTCCCATGGATGGTCATCGGAACGATCGGTAGCTCCATCGAGGCCGCGATCACGAATGCCCCCATCTTGAACCGCTGCAGCTCGCCGTCCCTGGAGCGGGTGCCTTCCGCATAGATGATCAAGGAGTTCCCCTGGGAGACCGCGCGTCGCGCCTGGGTGTTGATTCGCTCGAGCGCTCCCGGCGTCCCACGCCGGTCGACCTCGACAATCCCGATCGCTCGCAGCCCCTGCGCCAGAATCGGGATACGGAACAGCTCGGCCTTGGCCAGGAACCGCGCGGGCACGGGGAGACCGTAGAAGTGGGCGAATATGTCGAGCACTGAGATGTGGTTCCCGACGAAGACGTAAGACTGAGAAGGTTCGATGTTGGCGGCTCCGCGAATCTCGAGTCGGACGCCCGCCAGGCGAATCCCTATCCGGGCCCATCGGCGAATAATTGCCTCTACGAGAGGCGAATTTGGTGAGATCCAGGAGACGACTACGAGCATGAGCGCGGCAACGCCGGTCAGGACGACCATGATCGGCCAGGTGACGAGCGTCCGGAGGACCATTAGCCAGGGAGGCTACCGGCTCTAGAGTTCCCGCGGCTCTTGATCCAACTCACCCACGCTCAGGCCCGTCGTATGGCACTCGCCGCGCAAGGCTTCGACCGGCAGCGCCCCAACCGAGTTGACGTTCGAGGCTTCCGACGAGTTCTGCGAACTCTCGGCGCGGTCCAGCTCGACTCCGTCAACGTGGTTGCTCGCTCTCATTACCTTCCCTTCCTGTCTCGACTCGGGCCATACCCGAGAGACAATCTGGATTCGTTTCTGCGGACTAGCGAGGTACTCGAGTATTGGGGACACATGGCGTCCGTCATGCCCGTGCAGCGTTACTCGCTGTTGCGGCACCGGATGAGAGCGATGCGCCCCTGGCGGCGCGTCAGAAGGCTGGTTGACACCGACCCGGGCTACATCGAGAGCGTATATCGACAGGTCAGACGATCAGGACCGCTGAGGGTCGCGGACCTCCGCAATCCAGGCACTCGAACAGGTCCCTGGTGGGGATATAGCGCGGGTAAGGATGCGCTCGAGTGGCTGTTCGCCCGAGGACGGTTGGGAGCTATTCGGAATCGGAGGTTCATGAGGCTTTATGACCTACCCAGCCGGCTCTACCCGAAGACAGTGCTAGCAGAACCCACCGTTCCCCGTCGTGAGGCTTATGCGGAGCTACTTCTTCTCGGCGCGCGACACCTAGGGCTCGGCACCGCCGACGATCTCGCCGACTACTACCGGCTCCGTCCTTCCGAAGCGCGACCAACAATCGTCCGGCTCGTTCGGGCCGGACGGCTGCGCGAGGTGCGGGTGGGCAATTCAGATGTTGCGTTTTACGCCGACCCCGAAGCCGTGGTGCCGCGCACCATCACGGGGTGTCGAGTGCTCAGCCCTTTCGACTCGGCCGTCTGGTATAGGCCGCGCTTGGAGCGCCTGTTTGGATTCCGCTACCGAATCGAGATCTATGTGCCGGCCTCGACGAGGGAGTATGGCTATTACGTCCTACCCGTCCTCGTTGACGATCAGTTTGCGGGACGAGTGGATCTCAAGTCTCACCACGACACCGGGACGCTGGAGGTGCGAGGGGCCTACAGCGAAGACGGCATGGTCTCCGATCGAACCGCTCGTCTTCTCGCCTCCGAGCTGCTCATGATGGCCCAATGGCTGGATCTCGAGCGGGTGAGAGTGGCTCGCCGGGGCGATCTGTCGAGCCCGCTGCGGAAGGAGCTGCGCGGGTGACGAAGCCCAAGACGAAGTCGGAATGGCGGCGGTGGGCCGAGACGCGGTCGCAGGAGGTTGACTGGGCAGCAGCCGGTCTAGGAATTCGCGCCGGCCTCACGGAGTTGCTCAGGGATCTATCCCCCTCGCTGATTGTGACCTATCTCGCCATAGACCGAGAGGTGGATGTGGAACCCCTCGTTGCCGACTTTCCTCAACACAGCTTTCTGGTAACCAGAACTCCTCCGGAGGGACCGCTCACCGTCCACCCTTACGGTTCGACGTTGGAGCAACATCCATACGGTTTTCGCCAGCCGACGTCGGACTCAGCGTCCGCTGACATCTCGGCCGGCGGCCTTGCGCTTGTCCCCGGGCTCGTGTTCGACCGGACGGGGGGGAGGCTGGGGCGGGGCAAGGGCTACTTCGACGAGCTGCTCGGGCGGTTCACGGCCGAGATGTTCATCGGTGTCATACCCGAGGCGCTTGTAGTTCCCGAGCTACCGACCGATCCCCACGACATCCGAATGACCCACCTGGCAACGGAGGCGGGGGTGCGGCGTGTCAGCCGGCCTCCGCTGACCAGCCGCTAAGCCGGTCGATTTCGACGATGATCATCGGGCCTGGGGGCGGGTCCTCCTCATACTGTGGGTACTTGGTCGAAAGGAGCTGTAGGCCGCGCCTGCGATGTGATTCTTCGGTGACGATCCCTGCCGTCCCATCCGCCCGTACCCACCAGAGTCGCGTCCAGTCGTCCTCGTAGTGGTCGACCAAGAGCGAGACCATTTGGTGGGAGGCGATATTGCGTAGCCGCTTCAGTTGTTGTGTCCGCTTCGGCTTCGTGTCCACGGCAGAGAACACACGGTGTCCGTCGAGGGCGAATACGAGCGGGACCAGATGGGGGTGCAGCTGATCGTCCACAGTGGCGAGGCGCGCAACTCGCGCGGCACCAAACCGACGGAGCATGTCCTCTTCGTTCACCGGAGCAGCGTACCTTTACGCCTCGGCGGTCCAATCTGCAGGTGCGACTGCCGGGTCGGCGGTAGCGACTATCCGGACGGTACCGTCTGGCACGTCGACGGTTCCGCCGTCGGGCCAGATCCCGGCTCCGACTGCCACTGAGGAGCGCCCGTGCCCCGAGCCTCCCCATTCGACGTAGGACCGGATGAAGTCCGAGCTACCGAAGCTCGGTCGCGAGTAGAGGCCGATTTCTCCGCTGCTCGCGGAGAAGGTTCCGGTTCCGATCCGCTCCACCGGCGCCTGGCCGGGATCAAAGGAGATTTCGGCGGGATCTCCTGTTACGAGCCAGATGACCTCGCCGGGCTGGACGATGACGTCCGGGAGAGTCGTGTAGTTGGGCCGCTGACACACGGCCATGCCGCCGACACTGGCCGCGGCGTCGCCGATGTTTCGCACGGCCACTCCGCCACCACGACCGAAGACGACTTCGGAAATAGCGAAGGTTCCGGCGGGAGGTTCGGTAGTCGGCGGCTCGGTCTCCGGCGGCTGCGTGTCGGGTGCTTGTGTGGCCGGGGGCTGTGTCGCCGGCGACGTCTCGGGAGCCGTGTCGGACCCACAAGCGACGGCGACCAGCGCGAGTACTGCAATGGGTGTGAAGCGATGCATACCAGATCCTACGCAGCGTCTGACGACGTGGTTCGCTCAGGCTGGGACGCTGAGCCAGAATCGCATGATGAGGCTGGGACTCAATCTTTCCTACTGGACCCGCTCGTCGCGGACGGACATTGACATGGTGATCGAGGCCGAACGCCTCGGCTATGACTCCGTTTGGGCCGCCGAGGCCTACGGCTCAGACGCCGTCACTGTCCTGAGCTGGCTGGGGGCGTCGACGTCGCGGATCAAACTAGGGGCGGGGATATTTCAGATCCCCGGGCGAAGTCCAGCCATGACGGCCATGACCGCGGCGACGCTCGATGAGCTCTCCGGCGGACGGTTCCTGCTCGGCCTCGGTGTCTCTGGACCGCAGGTGGCCGAAGGATGGCACGGGGTCCCCTATGGGCGCCCATTGGCCCGCACCCGCGAGTACGTCGAGATCGTGAGGCGGGTTTTGGCTCGGGACGGCCCGGTTTCATACGAGGGCGACTACTACCAGATCCCCTACGAGGGCTCGGATGCCACCGGTCTCGGTAAGCCCCTGAAGCTGATCATGCAGCCCAAGCGGTCGGACCTTCCGATCTATCTGGCGGCGATGGGACCCCGGAATGTGGCATTAGCGGCGGAGATTGCCGACGGCTGGCTACCCTTCTTCTATTCGCCTGATCACGCGGGGCTGTTCCGTCCTGCTCTAGCGGAAGGTTTTGCTCGGTCGGGAGAGGCAGACAAGGAAGCCCGCTTCGATGTAGCGGCTGGAGCCGTGGTCGGGGTGACCGACGATCTCGACTCTGCGCGTTCCCACGTGAAACCGACCGTGGCTCTCTATGTAGGTGGGATGGGATCGCCTGAGCGCAACTTCTACTGGGATCTGGCGGTGCGCTACGGGTACGAGCAAGCTGCCCGTCAGATACAGGACCTGTATCTCACGGGCCGCAAGGAAGAGGCGGCCAGCGCAGTTCCCGACGCCCTCGTCGATCAGACCAACCTCCTGGGCCCGGCGGAAGCCGTTGGGGACCGTCTGGCCGCATGGTCGGAGTCGGGTGTGACAACGTTGCTGGTGACGCCGCTCGATGTTGACTCCCTGCGGCTGCTACCGGATCTGATGCCCTAACGCGCCGGGGGCGCAGGTTGCCCTGCGCCCCAGGTGCCTCGGCAGGCGAGCTGTCACTTGTCTTTCTTCTGCTCCTCGCAGACCCTCACGAACCCGAATTCCTTCCGGTCACCGTCTGAAGTCTCGAGGACGACTTTGATTTCCTCGTTGCAGGGAGCCTCGTAGAACTTGACTTTGAGGTCCCACTTGCCCTTCTCGCCGATCGTGGTCTCGCCGCCCCCGAAGGCCGACTCGACCCACACTGTGGTCCCAGGCTCGCCCGTCCCGTAGAAGACGTCATAGGGCGGTGTCTCGGCGCACTCCCCGAACTTCTGATGGGCCGTGAAGTCATACTTGCCCGGCTCCTCCTTCGGCTCTTCAGAGGGTCCTTCGTAGATCACTAGGACGGAGTCGGTGGCTGTCTCACCATTGGGGCCAACGGCCTCAAAGGCGACTCGCTGCTCACCGGCGCTCAGCACCAAAGCCAGACGCCAGACCGCGAATCCCTCTTCCGGGTAGTACTTGACGTCGGCCTCGTACTTGCCGCGGAAAACATGGGTGTCGGCACTCACGTGTCCCTCGAAGGTGACGTACTTGTTCTCGACGACCTGCTCGGGCTTCGGATGAAGCACTTCGATCCAGACTTCGTGCTCTGCAACGTCGGTCTCGGCAGGCTCCTCGGCCGGCTCTTCGTGGATGGCTTCTTCCACCGGGTATTCCTCGTGGGCTTCCTCTCCGGTTGCCTCGTCGGCAGGTTCGGGCTCCGGCTCTTCGGCCTTCGGCTCCTCGGCTGCCGGCTCCGGCTCGGGCTCCTTGGGAACCTCGAGGTCCGGCAGCTCCTCGGCCGGCTCGCTATGACCTAAATCCAGCGCCGCTTCGTCGGTGGGGGGTGAGAAACCCCCGACGTGCGCGAAAGCAACACCGGCCAGCAGCACGGTGCTAAAGCTCACGGCGAAGATCAGCAGTGCTCGCTTCATCGATCCTCCTCTGGGTGGCGATCCCGTCACTTACAGTGGTTGACTCGCATGAGGGGGCCGGGAGGTTTACTCGGCGGCCCGAAAATTGCCCGGGTTAAGGTGACCGAATGACGGACACGCTCATCTCTCGCAGTCCCCTCAGCGGGGACCCGGTCGGAGAGGTTGTGGTGACCGCGCCCGAGGCCGTGCCGGCCGTGGTGGGACGGAGCCGTAAGGCCTTCTCCGAGTGGAGCCACCTAACGCATCGCGAACGAAAGGCCTACTTAAAGTCCTTCAAGCAGGTGGTCCTCTCGGAAGGCGAACGAATCGCCTCCGTAGTGCAATCCGAGACCGGCAAGCCACTGGTCGACTGCTACTCGTACGACGTGGTGACCGCGCTGACGGTGATGGACTATTACGGGCGCAACGCCGAGAAGCTACTGCGCCGCGACCGGGGCGGATCATGGCCGTTCGCGTCGATGAGTGGCTGGACCGAATATCACCCGCGCGGTGTTGCGGGCGTCATCAGCCCTTGGAATTACCCCTTCTTCCTTCCCATGACTCCGACCGTGACGGCACTGGCTGCCGGTTGCTCGGTCGTGCTCAAGCCTTCGGAGATCACTCCGCTTTCGGGACAGCTCATCTCGGACCTGGCCGAGGCAGCCGGGCTGCCGACAGATGTCGTCCAGGTGATTCACGGGGACGGCCGCACAGGCGCGGCCCTTGTTTCCGGTGGTGTCGACGTTGTCGCCTTCACCGGCTCCACTGAGGTCGGCAAGAAGGTGGCTGAAGCGGCGGCCCGCAATCTGACTCCGGTAGTCCTGGAGCTAGGAGGCAACGACGCCATGGTCGTGCTCGACGACGCCGACCTAGCTCAAACCGCTCGGGCAGCTGTGTGGGGCGCCAACCTCACCGCGGGCCAGACCTGTGTTGCAGTCGAGCGCCTGTACGTCCTCGATGCCGTGTATGACCAGTTCATCGAGGAGCTGGACCGAGCATTCGAGACGGTCACTGTGGCAACTGGCGACGGTCGTGACCTAGGGCCGATCATCCACCCGCCGCAGGTCGAGATCATCGAGGACCACGTCCGCGACGCGGTCGGCAAAGGCGCCCGGGTGCTTCGCGGCGGTAAGCGAGTCGAACAAGGGAGCGCTCTCTACTGGGAGCCCACCTTGCTCGTCGACGTCGATCACTCCATGAAGATGATGCGAGAGGAGACCTTCGGGCCCGTCCTTCCGGTGATGCGGGTCTCCGATGAGGCAACCGCACTGGAGCTGGCCAACGACTCCAGGTTCGGGCTGCACGGATCCGTGTGGTCCAGCAACCGCCAGCGAGCCTGGCACTTCGCCTCGGAGATGCGATCCGGAACGGTGGCGGTCAACGATGTCGGCGTGAACTTCATCAGCCCGACCGTTGCCTTCGGAGGCATTGGTGATTCCGGGTATGGAGCCAACTTCGGGCGGGACGGGATTCGAAGCTTCTGTTACCCCAAGAGCATTACATCGGCTCGGCTCCGGTGGCCGACATCGCGCCTACTGGGGGCGTGGTATCCGCGCCGTCGCGGCGTTCGGTATTGGAAGGCACTAGCCCGGGCACTGTTCCGCTGGTGATCGAACATATGTTCGATTAGACTGGGCTCGGTGCCGTACGCCGAGCTCCACTGTCACACAAACTTCAGCTTTCTCGATGGAGCTTCCCATCCCCACCAATTGGTGGAACGGGCCGCGGAGCTCGACTATTTGGCGTTGGCCGTCACCGACCACAACGGCTTCTACGGAGCCGCGCGTGTTCACCAGGCGGCGGGAGAGGTGGGACTGCCGGTCGTATACGGGGCAGAGGTGAGTCTTCAGTCGTCAGTTATCAGTTCTCAGTCGTCGGTCGATCCGATCGAAGCTGCTTCCTTGAGAGATCAAGAGGCTGAGAACACACAACTGAAGACTGATGGCTCGACTATTCGCCGGGGCCGTACCCGCCGCATGCATGGGGCTAAGCCGATTGATAAACCTCCGGCCGATCATCTGCTGCTTCTGGCCTCTTCCCCGGAGGGGTACGCAGCCATCTCCCGCCTCGTTTCCCGCGCTCAGTTCCGGGGTGAGAAGGACCGTCCCGAATACAGCTGGAGCGACTTGGAGGAGGCGGCGTCTTGCCAAGACGTGTTGGCCCTTACCGCCTGTTGGCAAGGAGCCGTTCCTCGAGCTGCCGCTAAAGGCGATCTCGCCCAAGCTATGGAGGCCGCCGTCGCGTTGAGGGAGCTCTTCGGACGGCGTCTCTATATCGAGCTGTGGGATCATCGCATGCCGGGGGACGATGTTCGCAACGACCTGCTCTCGGAAGTAGCCGGCCGGCTTCGGATAGCGACCGTTGCTACCAACAACGCTCACTACCACGACCGTGGCGACGCCGATCTCTCCGAAGTGCTGGCAGCGGTGGCGGGTCGCCGCTCTCTGGCCGAACAGGACGGGTTCCGCTCTGCGACCGACGAGCGATATCTGAAGTCCTCTGTCGAGATGGAGCTACGTTTTGCCCGTTACCCGGGTGCGGTTTCCCGGGCCACCGAGCTTGGCTCTTCTCTCGCCTTCGACCTCGACTTGGTGACGCCCCGCTTGCCCGATTTTCCGATGCCGGGCCATTTCCAGGATGAGATGTCCTACCTGCGCCACCTCACGCTCGAGGGCGCAAGGGACGTCTATCCCGATGGTGCCGGCGGTATCGACCCCGCCGCACAGGCAAGGCTCTCCCACGAGCTCGGAGTTATCTCCAAGCTCGGCTATCCCGGCTACTTTCTCGTGGTCTGGGACCTCGTCTCATTTGCCCGATCGCAGGACATCTACTGCCAGATTCGAGGCTCAGGCGCCGACTCGGCCGTTTGTCGCTGCCTGGGACTGACCCGCGTCGATCCGATCCGGTTGGGTCTTCCCTTCGAGCGATTTCTCTCCGAAGAAAGAGGACGGCCACCGGATATAGATGTCGATCTGGAAGCCGACCGACGGGAAGAGGTAATCCAGTACTGCTATCGACGCTACGGGCGGGAGCGGGCCGCCATGGTGGCCAACGTCATCACCTATCGGGCCCGTTCGGTGTTGAGGGACGTCGGCAAGACCTTCGGATTCACCCAAGCGCAAGTTGACGGGCTGTCCCGTTACGTTGACACGCGTCGGCCGGCAGACCTTCGCCTCGAGGAGCCCCTACCGGAAGGCATGACCTCCGAGCTGATCTACGACGTATGCCAGCGGCTAGACGGGTTTCCCCGTCACCTCGGGATCCACTCAGGGGGAGTCGTTATCTCGAATCGGCCGCTCAGGGAGGTCGTTCCCCTCGAGTGGGGAAGGATGGAAGACCGCTCGGTTCTCCAATGGGACAAGGACGACTGTGCTGCGATGGGGATCACGAAATTCGACCTACTGGGATTGGGGATGCTCAACGCCCTGCATCTGTCGGTCGACGTCATATCGGAAGTTCACGGGGTAGACGTTGATCTGGCTGCGATCCCTCAGGAACCGGCCATATACGAGTCGTTG
This sequence comes from Acidimicrobiia bacterium, assembly GCA_046759765.1. GTDB lineage: Bacteria > Actinomycetota > Acidimicrobiia > Spongiisociales > CAZKJJ01 > JBHICV01. The sequence goes on along the minus strand of JBHICV010000043.1, from coordinate 3,174 downwards.
ACCAAGGCCGACACGGTGGGTGTCTTTCAGGTCGAATCCCGTGCGCAGATGGCCACGCTGCCCCGCATGAAGCCGCGGACCTTCTATGACCTGGCAGTTGAGGTTGCCTTGATCCGACCCGGCCCGATTCAGGGGCAGTCGGTCCACCCTTATCTGCGGCGTCGCAACGGCGAAGAGCCGGTCCGCTATCCCCATCCGTCGACGAAGCCGATCCTGGCCAAGACACTGGGGGTGCCCGTTTTCCAGGAACAACTTATGGAGCTGGCCAGGGTCTGTGCCGGATTCGATGGTGGTCAGTCGGATCGGCTTCGCCAGGCGATGACTCACAAACGCAGTGACGAGGCGATGGCCCGCCTGCGCAACGAGGTGTACGAGGGGATGGCTGACAACGGAGTGACCGGAGCAGCCGCCGACGAGATCTGGGAGAAGCTACAGGGTTTCGCTTCGTTCGGCTTTCCGGAGAGCCACTCGGTCAGCTTCGCCTACATCGTCTACATGTCGGCCTGGTTGCGGTACCACTGGCCGACGGAGTTCCTGGCCGGGTTGCTCAACGCCCAGCCGATGGGCTTCTATTCGCCCAATTCGCTGGTGCAGGATGGTCTCCGCCACGGGGTCGTCGTGCTGCCTCCGGATGTCAACAGCTCGTTGCACGACTGCACCGTCGAGCTTCGTGACGCCGACGTCGACGACATCGTTTCTTATTTCGGCATGGAGTGGCGGCGAGGGCGAGGCCCGGTGGCGGATCCGCTTCGTCCGGCCGTGGCGCTGCGGATGGGCCTTCGCTACGTGCGGAACATGGGAGAGGGGGAGATCGGGCGCGTCGAGACCGCTCGGCACATCGGCGGGCCATTCGCCGGCCCGGAGGACCTCACCTCCCGAACCGGGCTGCCGGTCGATGCCCTGGAGGGCTTGGCAGCCGCGGGCGCCCTGGGAAGCATCGGGCTGGGACGTCGGGACGGGTTGTGGGCGGCGGGCGCCCTGGCCGACGTCGGGCCTGGCCGACTTACGCTGGCGCCCGGGGCTGAAGCCCCCGAACTGGCGGAGATGACCGAATGGGAAGAGACAAGGGCCGATCTCTGGGCGACGAGCGTCTCAGAACGTCATCCCATTTCCTTCGTCAGAGAGCGGCTCTCCGAGCTGGGCTGCATCAGCGTGGGTGAGGCATTAGCCGCCCACCGTAATGGGCTTCGCGCGAAGGTGGGTGGCGTTGTCACGCACCGGCAGCGCCCGGGCACAGCTCGTGGCGTGATCTTCTTCAACTTGGAGGACGAGACCGGTCTGCTGAATGTTGTGGTCTTACCCGAGGTCTGGCAGGCCCAAAAAAAGATTGCCCGGAGGGTGCCGGGGCTGATCATCGAGGGGGTGCTCGAGTTCCGGGACGGGGTCACCAATCTGGTTGCTCATCGCTTTGTTCCACTGCCCGTACTCGAGGTCAAGAGCAGGGACTTTCGTTGAGAAGTGCGCTTAATCGACTTCAGCCTGACTTAGCTACGAACGAGAAGGTCTTCTTGTTACCCAGATCGTCCTTGACGGTGACCTCGAACGGTTTGTCCTTGGGTGCCCCAGCGAAGGTGACCTTCTTGAACCAGTTCCCCTCTGCGTCGGCGAAGGTCGAGCCGCTGCCGTACTTCGACGTGATGGTGATCTTGGCTTCGGGCGCCGCGGTGCCGTAGTACTCGTCGAAGGGCGGATCCTCCAGACACTCCCCGAAAGTGGCGAAGGCTGTGAACTCGCCGCCCGGTTCCTCCTCCTTGGGGGCCTCGTACGAGACCTTGACACTGGCGTGGCTCTCGTTGCCGGCCTCGTCAGTGGCGGTGAATGTCACGGACGTGATGCCCTCGGAGACGACGAGGACGAGCGACCAGTTGCCCTCCGCATCGACAGTCGCCTCGAACTTGCCGCGGGTCACGGTGGCGCCCGGTTCCGTGATGCCGGCGAAGGTCACTAGATGGCTCGCGACGGACTCCCCGTCGGCTGGACTCGTTATCTCGAGCGCCGGTGGGATGGTGTCCGCTATCTCCACAATTGTGGTCTCGGGCGGTGCTGTCGTCGGGGCCGCGGTCGGCGGGGGAGAGGTAGTGGGAGTCTCCTCAACCACCGAGGTTGTTACAGGAGGTGGCTCGACAACCGTGGGAGCCGGAGGCTCGGTCCCGACCGGCTGGCCCTCGCTGGCGAACATGTTCATCTGAACGACGGCCAGTCCGACTGCCATGACCACCAACGCGAACGCGCCTCCGAAAGCGAGGACGCGGGTTGCCAGGGCCGGCCTCACCCCAGCGGCCCCGGTCGGTATTCCCGCCTCGAGAAGGCGCAGGTCGGCGTCAGCGACTGCTTCGTGAACCGCTTCGGCGGACCGGCGAGCGCGTTCGTCGAGAGAGCTCATTGCGACGCTCCGACGTCGAGGCCGAGACGGTCGGCCAGGGCTCGGCGCCCCTTGTGCAGATGGACCTTGGCGGTCGAGACGGAGCACTGGAGTATCTCGGCTACTTCGGCTACGGGTCGATCCTCGAGATAGTGCAACGCCAGCGCCTGTGCCTGCCGGCGGGGTAAAGCGCGTACGTGCTTCCAGAACCCCGCGTCCTCTGGCTCGAGCTCAGGCAGGGCCTCTTGACGCTGCCAAGCAATCCTCGTGATGGCTCTGGCTTCCGAGGCGCGCTTGCGGTAGAGGGAGACTGACATGTTGGTCACCACCCTGCGCACCCAGGCACCCGGCGAGTCGTAGCTACCGACGCGATCCCATTGCCGGTGGGCGGTAAGAAATGCCTCCTGGGCGAGGTCCTCGGCTGCCCATCGGCTTCCCGAAAGGGCGTAAGCCAGCCCGACGACGCTGCGGAACTCACGTTGGTAGAAGGCATCGAAGGGCTCCTGCCTCGCTACAACCTGCGCGTCGTCGCTCGGGCGCATCCATTCTCCGGAGTGAATCCGAGTGTGACATCACACTCTTTGACTCGTATCGGCCCGGGAGAAGGTTTATTTGAGGACGGACCAATCCCAGGTCAAGCAGGGTGCCTAGTGTCCGAAAGGTGAGAACGTGTGTTCGGGAGGGGCCAAACTGCAACCCAATTGCAACCATTTTGAGCGAATGAGTGTTCGATTGGCCTGCCCGGGCGAGATCTCATTGGCACATGGGGGATGACCGTTGACGGGTGGGTGCTGTTAAGCCAGTGAGGATGG
>JBHICV010000042.1:0-17227 GCA_046759765.1 Acidimicrobiia bacterium | reverse complement strand
ACTCCGAGTCGTTCCCAGATCTGCTGACAGGCGCCGTGGATCAGCGTCGCCTCTTCGAGCCGTCCTTGGGCAGCTTCGGCGACTGCCACCAGGTCTGCACTGGAGGCGATCATCTCCTGAGATCGCAACTCGACAGCTACATCGAGCACCTGCCGGTTGTGTTCGACAGCCTCTTCGAACCGATCGAGGTTGAAAAGCACCAGTGCCAGGACCCAGTGGGTCCACGCCCTGAGCTCGGGGAAAGGGGCGGCCACGGCTAGAGCGACTAGTTGTTGACGGAGATCCAGCGCTTCCTCCAAGGCGCCGGAGCGGACCAGGTTCACGCTCTGGAAGATCTGAGCCGCGTAGGCGGCGATGTTACGGCCTCGCTCTCGAAACCTCTTTAGCGCGGAATCCTGCATCGCCAGCCCGTCGGCGGGGTCCTCGGTGACATTGCCCAAGAAGAGCTGAGATAGCGCTACTCCATCATCGTCACCCTCCGCCGAGAAGCGATCAAGGGCCGTTGAAAGCCTGTCGGCGGCTACCTCCATCTCACCCGCCTGAAACGCCACCATGCCCGTCAGCCAGTCCATCTCGGGGGAGTCAACGATCGAATCGGCCCTTGCTAGCCAGTCAGCCACTCCGGCCACCACGTCTCCGTCGAACAGAAAAACCCACACGTCGTAGAGAGCGTTGACCATGTCCTCGGTTCGGTTGTTGCCCAGGCACCAGTCCATAGCCAGAGTGAGGTTGGGAAATTCCGCCTGCAGCTCTCGTAGCGGCGCTTCTTCTTCGTCCATCCGGAGTCCCAGCGCAGGAAGCGCGGTGACGTAGTGATCAACGAGGTGGGACATTGTCTCATCCAGCTCGCCGGCGTCCCGAAGACGCTCGGTCCCGTACTCGCGTAGCACCTTGAGCTCGCTAAATCTGTTTCCGCCGGCCAGACCGGAGGTCACGTTCACTAGCGAGTTGTCGACCAGGTCCGAGAGCGCATCGAGCATGTCGCCCTCCAGCTCAAAGCCGCAGACCGCTTCGGCGGTGTCGAGCGTGGCCCCGGCGGGCAGGGCGGCCAGCCGCCTGAAGACTGCCTGCTCTGCCTCGCCGAGCGCTTCCAGACTCCAGTCGATCGTCGCTTGGATGGTCCGCTGTCGTTCCGGTAGGTCTGAGGCCCCTGATCCGAGAATGGACAACGAGTCGGCCAGCCGCCGATCGAGCTCTGCAACGTCCAACACCCGCACCCGGGAGGCGACCAGCTCGATGGCCAGCGGCAATCCATCCAACCGGGCGCAGATCGACTGTATCGAGGCTCCCTGTGGGCCCGACATGTCGAGATCAACTCCGTGCTCTGCAGCTCGGTCTACGAAGAGCTGGACTGCGGCCGGGTCGTGGCCGTTGCCTGTGACCGCCAACGGGTCGATGCGTCGGGTGTTCTCTCCCCGGATGCGGAGGGGTGTCCTACTGGTGACGAGGAAAGTGAGCTCTGGACACTCGGCAATGAGATCCGCCACGTCGGTACCGGCTTCGGCGACGTGCTCGAAGTTGTCGACGAGCAGCAGGGTCGGAACCGCGATCAGAGAAGTAACCAAGGCCAGTACCTGCCCCGCACCTTCGGCATGGGCGCCCACCCCTTGCGCAATGGACATGGGTACGTCGGTCGGGTCAGAAATGGGGGCGAGGTCGATGAAGTAGGTGCCTCCCGGGAACTCGGTGGAAACTTTCCGTGCCGTCTCCACCGCGAGACGAGTTTTCCCGATCCCGCCCGGACCGAGCAAGGTGAGAAGGCGAAGCTCCGAACCAACCAGCAGCTCGGAGATCTCCGAAACCTCGGTTTCACGTCCCACGAACGAGGTGGGAAAGTCGGGGAGGGCGGCGCCGGCCCCAGGAGCGCTACGAAGCGGCGGAAAGTCGGTGGAGAGTTCGGCGGTCACGAGCTGGTAGACGCGCTCCGGCCGGGCGAGGCTGCGCAGATGATGGAAGCCGAGATCGCGGAGCTCGACTCCCTCGGGCAGGATGTCCTGGGCCAGCGCTCTGGTTGCATCGGAGACGAGCACCTGGCCGCCATGACCAACCGCCTCCAGACGAGCTACCCGATTCACATCGGGACCGTGGTAGTCGTCTTCCTGGGGCTCCAGGGTGCCTGTGTGGAGCGCCATCCGCACCTTCAAGGCGCCAATGTTTTGATCCCACGAGGCCGCCTCGAGCTGGCGCTGAGCGTCGAGCGAGGCGGCGACCGCTTCCGGGACTCGTTCAAACGCGGCGAAAAACCCATCGCCCTTGTCCTTGACGATCGACCCGTTGTGCGCCGTAATGGATCCGGCCACGATCTCGTTGTGCGTGGCCAGGGCGCTCCGCATTTCTTCAGGCCGGGCATCCCAAAGCTTGCTGCTGCCTTCGATGTCCGTGAAGAGGAGAGTGACGGTCCCGGAGGGCAGCATGGGACTCAGATCCTACGGCCCGGACACCCGCCTAGCCCGCGCTGGGCTCTCTCCACCACTCGACGTTCCAGGTGAAGCCGGCCGAGGTTGCGTTCATGACAAATCCCTCGATCGCCTGCGGCCAATAGGCGGCGGTGATGGGCTCCGCGTACAGAGGCAGGAAAAGGGCCTCGTCGGCCAGCAGCTGCTCGGCCTCCCTGATCAACCCTTTCAGCTCGTTGTGGTCCACCGTTGCGCGCATCTGAGTGAGAATCTGTCCGTATCGCAGCGAAGCGCCGCTCTGGATGGCGGAGTCGAACGTGCCCCAACGGTAAAAGTTGCTCGTGCCCCGGGCGTCTCCCGGATCGAAGACCTCATGGAACCGGACGAGGCTGGCGAGACCCGGCGATGCCTGCCATGCCCACGCAGCCGCGTCCCAGTGGCCATCGCTGACAGTCTCGCCGAAGAAAACGAGCGAGTCCTCCGGCACGGCAACTACATCGATTCCTACGTCGGCCAACATCTCGCTGAGCAGCTCGGCCACCCGAACCCGATCGGAGTTGCTGCCATTGACGGTGAGAATCACCTTCAAGTCACCAGGTCGGCGAGTCTCGTCGGAGTCCCGCTCCTCGTCGGCGGACGTAAGCAACGCCCGCGCCCGCTCGGGGTCGTAGCCATATTGCGACCAGGCGGCCTGACTAAGAGATCCGTTGTAAGCAGACACATAAGAGTCGAGCGGTGTCACCCGGTCACCGAATAGCTCGTCCGTGAGCCGCTGGGTGTCAATCGCATGCATAACGGCTTGGCGGTAAGCCAGGTACTCGTTGAGGGTATGCGGGTTGCGGTTCAGACGCTCTGGCCCGAACTGGAAGTTCAGATGGACCCACACGGGTCCACCCGCGCTCTCGACCTTCGCGCCGAGCGCTTCCAGCGCTGTCCCGCTCGCTCCCGGCGCGACCGGTATCACATCGATCAGCCGTCTTCGAAACGCGTTCAAGCCCTCGTCGGCCTCGGAGACAATCCGGAACTCCAGACCGTCCAGAAACGGAAGGACATTCCGGGTCTCGGGGTCGGTCTTCCAGTAAGCGTCGTTGCGCCTGAAAGTGATTGAGGAGCCTGGGACCCATTCGTCTAGAACGAATGGGCCTCCGGACACCCACGTTCTGTCGTTCCAGTGCGCCACCAGGTTCGTGCCCCCGACGTCGTGCTTCGGCAATAGGACGTCGAAGAGCGTCTCATATTGGATGGTCGCCACGGCCAGCGTGTACGAGAAGGTCTTCTCGGCGACCACCGAGGAGACTATGTCCCCATACAGGCCCTTGGGGATCGGAAGGGCCGGGTCGAGGATCGTGTCGAGCGTGAACTGAAAGTCGGCTCCGGTGATCGGAACGCCGTCGGCCCACCGAGCATCGTGTCGTATCTTGTAAGTCACCGTCATAGTGCCGTCTGGGTTCACCAGGACTCCGCCGTTGTCCACCGTCGGCAGCCTGGTGACCACCTCCGGCAGGAGCTCGCCGGTTTCGCCCGAAACGTCCTGCACGCCGACGGTCCACGCCTGTGCAATCAAACGGACCAGCGGCATCTGATCTCCGGCTATGAAGGGGTTGAGCGTGAACGGCTCCTCCTCGAGTCCGATCACAGCTACCCCGCCGTGAAAGTCGACCACCGGTTCCGTCGTCGTGGTGGTGGAGGGCACTGTCAGCCGAGTCGTGGTAGGAGGACTAGTGGTGGGCTCTACCGTGCTTGTGCAGGAGGCGCCCAACACCGCGAGTACCCCGAGGATGAGGGGCACCCTCAGCGACATCTTTGGGCTGGCGTTCAGATCCCGCATTCGCTCTCACCGGTTTTGCTCTGGGATGCGGCGCCGTTGGCGAGCACCTGGTCGACCTTCCAGCGGATGCGGTCCACGTCGGGGACGGGATAACCGTGGAGGGTGCGTCCGTCGTTGTATGTCGGGGGGACGAAGCCCACCGTTGCCACATCCTCGAAGTCGATCCCCGCCAGCACGTGCACCATGTCGGGTAGGAAGGTGAGGGGAATGTTCGTCACGACGGACGTCTGGACAGCATCGGCTATCGCGGTAAACGACCGTAGGATGGTGATCGGGTCAGCTTCGGACGCCACTGCCCGGATCATGCATCGCTGTCTCACCATCCGGGCGTAGTCCGAGGATCCCCGCCGCCACCGGACGTAAGCCAGTGCCTCCGTCCCAGTGAGATGGTTCAAGCCGGGCTCTACGTGGACGATGGCTTTCGGAAGCCCCTCTTCAGCGGCCGAGACCTTGACGTGCAGCGGCTCCTGGACCATGAGGTCGACGCCGCCCATCGCGTCGATCAGCTTCACGAAACCCTCCATGTTCACCAGCATCCAGTAGTCGATGTGAAGGTCGAGAAGGTGGCCGAGGGTGTCGGCCAAGACTTCCATTCCAGGGTCGGGGGTTCCGGGGTACCGGCTCCACCACCCGTCCGTTCGTCCATAGAGAGCGTTCAGGATCTCCGGGAAGCATTCGCAGGACTCGAACTCGGGAGGCTCCGGCACCCCGTCAGCATCTAGGTCGACCCAGTGGTCCGGAAACCCGTCTTCGTTCTCGTCGATCAGTGCCAGCTCAGCCTGTTCCTCTTCCCACACTTCCTCTTCAATGTCGATGAACGCCTCCTCGAACCTGTGAGGCAGTGGAACCATCCCGAAGTTGCGGGGGATGCCAAAGAGCGCAGCCTGTCCCGAGGTCACGTTCACAGTCGCCACGATCATCGTGTCCGTTCGGAGTCCGCCGCGCCCCGGACCCTCATCGCCCCCGGCGAGAAGGACAGTGATGCGTCGGTCATCGACGCGTTCCCCGAACCGCACGAACGGGGCGCCCGAGCTCGCCGAGGCTGTGAGCCGTGGGTAGATGGCGATCGCGTCGGGATCGCCGACTCCATTTTCGAAGATGAGTCCCAGGGACTGATACTCGGTGACTGCCACGTCGCGGAGCCCCCGTTCGAAGGTCACTGGGCCTCCTTCGTCGTCGGCGGCGGGCAGAGTCACCGTCGCCGAGAGGACCTGTACGTCCTTTTCAGGCGGGAAAACGTTCTCCAGGAGTTCGATGCCTCTTAGCCCGTACGCGCCCGCAATGGCGTGCGGTACCGCAACCGCGACCAGGACAACTGCGAGCGGGACGACAGTGGCCAGCGTCCGGGTAGGGCGATCGGAGGCGATGAGGTAGGCGTCGGCGACGGTGAAGAGTCGCCAGGCGAGCACTGCGAGGTTGCCGCCGAACAGGGCCCACAACGCCCGAGGTTGAACGAGGAGGGACGCGATGTCGGTCAAACCGACCGCAGCCCCTGTGGCGACGGAGCCGACGACGATCAGCGCTAGGGGTGCGAACATTACGAGGGCGCGCCGGTGCCTGCCCGCGTACCACTGTCCCGCGCCTGGTAGCAGCGCGGACAGCAGCGCCGCCACCACCGGACGCTTACGGCGAGCCAGGTGGCCCTCTTCCTCCGCCTCGATGACGCCCATCACCTGCCAGGTTCTTCAAGGCGGAGGCTAGGCCTCTGCGGGAGCAATGAACAGGGCGGGTTCGCGCTCAAAGGCGCGAAAACGGTCTCTAGAAGGTTGCGGCTGGCGCCGGTTCCTTAACATGTCGAAATGGCCGGGAAACCCGAGATCCTGCCGTGGACCGGTGAGGACGCGGCCGATCGCCTCTTGGCTGAGGACCCCCTCGCGCTGCTGATCGGGATGCTGCTCGACCAGCAGTTCCCAATGGAGCGGGCCTTCTACGGGCCGTTCCTGCTTCAAGAGCGTTTGGGAGCCAAGCTCGATGCCCGTGAGATCGCGGATTACGACCCGGACGCAATGGTCGCCATCTTCAAAGGTCCGCCGGCTATCCACCGATTTCCCGGCTCTATGGCAGGGCGTACCCAGGACTTATGTCGCCAGGTGGCGGACTCCTACGGGGGAGAGGCAGCCCGGATATGGGAAACGGCCGAGTCGGGTAAGGACCTGCTCCAACGGCTCGAGGCGCTCCCGGGATTCGGGAAAGCCAAGTCGAGGATCTTCGTGGGAGTGGTCGGTAAGCGGCTCGGTGTCGGACCTCCGGGCTGGGAAGAAGTCTCCGCCGACTGGGCATCTATCGCCGACGTGGCGGACTACGAAGATATCGCTGTTCTCAGGGAGGCAAAGAGGGCCGCGAAGAAGAAGGACTAAGTCGCCAGTTTTCAGTTCTTGTGAGTAATTCTGGCTGACTCCTGAAAGCTGATAGCTGACAACTCCCTTAGGGCCTCCACAACGTCCCTTCCGGCCAGAACGTGAAGAAGTCGCGGGGGAACGAAGTGAACCCTGGGAGCTTGTTCAGGAGTTCGCCTGCCAGTGGACCTTCGCTCGCCACGCCCGTTACGGGATCCCAGACCGATCCCGTCTCTAGGTCCACTATCCGGTCACCATCTACTGCCAGCGTGACCACCTGATCATCGAGCCGACGAGAGAAGACCGCCCAGCGGTTGTCGTCGGTCGGATCGACCACAACCGCAACCTCGAGGTCCGCCACGACTTCATTGATGACCCCTGCCTCCCGGACGAGTGTCACTGGGAAGGCGGTCGGGTCGTCGGCAAGGTCCAAAACGATCGCCATGCTTTCGAGGCGAAAACCAGACTGGTTGGTGGGGGCGTCGAGAGCCAGCGTGTCAGGATGTGCCTCGCGCCATGCCTCCCAAGTGGTCAGGGCTGAAGGCAGCGGTTCGAGGGTCGTTCCCTTGAGCGGGCCGGCGATCGCTTCGCCGAGCGGCTGGCTCCAAATGCTTCCGGTTTCGTGGTCCCACCAGGTCATGGCGTTGCCCCATAGTGCACCTTGGTTCCCGAGTACGAGCGCCTGACCTTCGACTTCTCGGCGATGCACCATCGCCGTGGCACACAGCGGTCACCACGTGACCAGAACTGGAATCCCCGCCACGGAGTCGATGACCATCTCCCGCCGATTGAGAAAGCCAACGGGATAAGCCTTGGCTTCGTCATTGATCTCAAGACCGATAACAAGATCTTCATCGTCCCAGCCGGCCTCTGAGGCCCGTACGAATACGGCTTGATACACGGGACGAATGGCATCCCGCGGCAGCAACTGTCGGTAACCGGAAGGCAGTTGCTCCCCCGCCCGATACGGGTCGTAAACGGAGCTGGGATCGACGTCAGGCACCGTCTCCGGCGTGCGCAAGGAAGGCTGACGATTGAGCGCGAAGAAGGCCACCACGAGCGCGATTAACCCGATCACGCCAAGGACGGTGGCTCGACTCATGCTCTACTACAACGAGGCCTTGCTGGGGGATCTTCCGGAGGCCGTTCATATACTCGGCGACGTGGAGCGTCCGTCGATCTGCATCATCGGCATGGGGGCGATGGGCACGGCCCTCTTCGCCGGCCTAACGAGAGGCGGCTGGGCGCCGAGCAGCATCTCTATGGTTGTCAGGCGTTCAGATCAGGCCGAGGAGTTGGCCGAAAAGCTGGGCGGCCGCAGCACGCAGGATCCAGTTGAGGGCATCGAAGGATCTGACGTGATCGTGTTGGCCGTCAAACCGCGCGACGTTCGCGGGGTAATCGATCGCCTGGCGGGCCATCTCGGAGAAGCCCAGCTCGTGCTCTCGCTGGCCGCCGGCGTGTCTACTCGAATGATCGAAGAGGTGCTCGGGGCTGTACCTGTGGTGAGGGCGATGCCCAACACTCCGGCGCTGGTAGGAGCAGGCATAACAGGGATCTCCGGCGGCGCCCACACAGATGAGGATGCTGTCGTTCTGGCCGAAGGGGTCTTGTCGGCCGTCGGTGAGGTCGTTCGGATGGACGAGAGCTTGCTCGACGCCGTAACGGCCGTAAGCGGCACGGGTCCTGCCTACGCGTTCTTGCTCGCGGAGGCGCTCACCGAAGCTGCCCTACGGGAGGGCATACCCCACTACCTCGCCGAGACGCTGGTACACCACACGCTGCGCGGAGCGGGCTCGCTCCTGATCGAGACCGACCTGACTCCTTTCGAGCTCCGAACGCAGGTCACTTCGCCCGGCGGTACCACCGCAGCCGCCATGCACATACTGGAGGAGCGCGGTTTCCGGGCTCTCATCGAAGATGCGGTCAGAGCCGCTGCGGCTCGGTCTCGGGAGCTCGGTGAGCGAGCAAGCGCCGAGGACAGTCCGTGACTGCTTTCTCGCGTACCGTTTTGGCGGTCACCGAACACCCCTACGTCCGCCGATTGTTCACCGAATTGGGGCTGGGGAGGATGCTGGCGGAGCGGTTTGTGGCCGGCGAGCAGCTAGACGATGCCATCGAGGTGGCCAGGACTCTCAACTCTCAGGAGATCATGGTGTCGTTGGATCACCTCGGCGAGCACGTTCACAGCGCGGAGACAGCCGAGCGAGCGGCAGCCGACTATCTAGCCTGCCTCGATCGGATCGGAGCCGAGGGACTGGAAGCCAACATCTCGGTGAAGCTCACCCAGCTCGGCCTCGGTATAGACGAGGAGCTGTGCCGCAAGCACGTCGACCGTTTAGCCGAGCGAGCTGCCGAGGTCGGTGCCACCGTCTCGATAGACATGGAAGACAGCGTTCACACCCATGACACATTGTCGATCTACCGCGACAGCCAAGAACAGCACGGCAACTTGGGGGTAGCAATCCAGGCCTACCTGCACCGAACGGAGGACGACCTTCGCGGCCTGTTGTCCCTCGGCGGCCACATCCGCCTCTGCAAAGGGGCATACCTGGAGTCTCCGGACATTGCCTATCAGAGCAGGGGTGCCGTGTCGTCGAGCTTTCGCGACTTGCTCGAAACGCTGATGGCAACCGGCGGTACGAAGCCGGCCATTGCCACTCACGACGAGGAGCTGATCACTCTGACGATGGAGCACGCCGGCCGACGTAGCGAGCCGTATGAGTTCCAGATGCTCTACGGGGTCCGGACCGACCGCCAACGGGAGCTGGTCGCAGCCGGCTATCCGCTCCGGGTCTATATCCCCTATGGATCCGAGTGGTACGCCTACTTGACCCGTCGCCTGGCCGAACGGCCGGCCAACCTTCTCTTCTTCTCGCGGGCGGTGATCGGCAGCTGATTCTTGCCTCGTCGTCGAGCCGGCCAGGCTCGTAACATGTGCCAAACGAGAGGGGATAAATGCTCAAGCGCTGGTGGGAATACATCAAACAGTTGTTCCGCGGAGCCTCCGATCGAGCGATGGATCCCGAGGTCGAGATCGAGATGGCCATCCGTCAGGCCAAGGAGCAGGACTCCCAGCTCCGAAACCAAGCCGCGAAGGTGGTCGCTCACCGTACGCAACTCGAGAGCAAGATCGAGGACGCCGCCGACCAGGTTGGAGAGGCACGGGAGATGGCCAAGCAGGCTTTGCTCCGCGCCGACAAGGGCCGGCAAGAAGGTGACCTAGCCGGTGCCGAGAAGTGGACTTCCACTGCCCAGGCGATGGCGATGAAGCTGCAGGCAGCCGAGAACAACCTCACGGGCCTGAAGGAGCAGTATGAGATAGCCGTCGGCCAAGCCGAGGAAGCGAAGCGGGCCGTCCAGCAGAACGCGATGAGGCTGCAAGAGTTGGCCGCCAAGCGGATGGAGCTGCTCGGGAGCCTGCAGCAGGCCAGGATGCAGGAAGAGGTCAACAAGGCAGTGGACGCTATCTCGGTGACCAACGATCTTGAGAGCCCGACCCTTGCCTCGGTGGAGGACAAGATCGACCGGCGTCTCGCCGAAGCTCAGGCCCACGCCGAGCTGCGCGAAGCCACCCCCGAAGGCGCAGTTGCCGAGCTACGCGAAGCCGTCTCGATGGCCCAGGCAGACGCCAAGCTGGAGGAGTTGAAAGCCGAGCTGGGCCTGCAGTGACGTCTTAGCCCTCGTTTTGGTGACGCTAACTCACCATATGGGTGGATTGGCGTCACAGGAACTGGCTCCTCCCGTTTTAGTGACGGAAACTCACCTCATAGGTGGATAAGCGTCACAAGAACGAAAGGGACCGAGCCCCAGCGCTCCTACAATCGACCCTCGCCTCCCACCGAGAAGGCTCATGCGCCGACGACTGACCGCCAGTGGCATCTTGCTGGCTCTCGGTGCACTTTCCGGCGTCGGAATTCTGTTCCTCTGGTGGCTGGGAACGCTTCCGGGGCACCCCGTTCACGATGTCGGCCGGGTGGTCTTCGGCAACATCCCGGGTGCGGTGGTGGCCGTCTTCTACATAGCTGCTGCCTCCTTCACATTCCTGATGTTCTACTTCTTCTCTCTGCGCGCCCGGAACTGGGAGCGAGGTGGCCCGGACCGGCGTGCGGGTTCGTGGGCAGAGCGAATCCGCCGCCTCCTAGAGGGGCTTTCCAACAAGACCGTCGCCCGGGATCGGGCTGCGGGAATGGTCCATGCCGCGATCTACTACGGGTTCGTGGTCCTGTTCCTGGGAACAGTCACTCTCGAGATCGACCACCTGCTACCGGCCGACTTCAAGTTTTTGAAGGGTGCTGTCTATCAGGGCTATTCGTTCGTCCTCGACGGCGCCGGCGTCGTCTTCCTGGCGGGACTCGCGGGCGCCGCCTTGCGTCGCTACGGCCAGCGGCCGCTAAGGCTCCGCTCCAAGACCAAACCCGAAGATGCCTGGATTCTGGGATTGCTGGCTCTAATTGGGCTGACTGGCCTCCTCACCGAGGCGGCTCGGATCGCCGTGGACGGACGACCTGACTTCGAGGTGTGGTCCTTCGTCGGCTACGGACTATCGGCCATCGTTCCCGCCGGCTGGCATCAGTGGCTATGGATCCTCCATACCGCGGCCTTTATGGCCCTGCTAGTTGTGATACCGGTCACCAAGCTCCGCCACATGTTCACCTCCCCGGTGAGCCTCTTCCTCGAGCCCAGGGACCGCCCGACCGGGGCAATGAAACCCGTACCCAACCTCCTCGAAGCAGTCGAGCTCGACACCATCGGAGCCACGGCGGTCGCAGATTTCACTTGGAAGCAGCTCCTCGACACGGACGCCTGCACGGTTTGTGGAAGGTGCACTTCCGTATGCCCTGCCAACCAGACGGGCAAGGCGTTAGATCCACGTGAGATCGTCCTCAAGCTGGGAGAAGTCGCCGCCGCCACCGGCACACCGGTCGTCTCCCCTCCCGTCAGCGTCGACGACGCCATCACCGTTACGGCCGACAACGTGTTCCAGAGGATCACTCCTGAGGAGCTCTGGGCATGCACCTCTTGCCGAGCTTGCGACGAGGTGTGTCCAGTCGGCATCGAGATACTCGACAAGATCCTCGACATGCGCCGCTATCTGGTGCTAATGGAGGCGGACTTCCCCGCTGAGCTCGGCAAGACCTACCTGGCTCTCGAGAACCAAGCGAATGTCTATGGCCTGGACCAACAGACCCGAGCCGCCTGGATCGAGCAGTTGGATTTCGACGTGAAGATTCTTGGTGCTCCAGGTGTCGATAGCGCCGAGTACCTCTATTGGGTGGGCTGTGCGGGGTCCTTCGACGATCGGAACGTCAAGGTGACAGTCGCCACTGCTCGGTTGCTGCACGAAGCCGGCGTCGACTTCGCCATCCTCGGTCCACAGGAGCTCTGCACGGGCGATCCGGCTCGCCGCTCGGGCAACGAGTACGTGTTCCAACAGCTGGCGCTCCAGAACATCCAGACCCTCGACGACGTGGGGGTCGAGAAGGTGATCACCCAGTGTCCCCACTGCTTCACGACGCTTGCCAATGATTATCCCCAGTTCGGAGGCTCCTACGAGGTACTACACCACAGCCAGGTGCTCATGGACCTCCTCGGCCAGGGAAGACTCCAGCCCCAGCCCGACGAGTCCCGCACGATCACGTATCACGACTCCTGCTACCTCGGCCGTCACAACGACATCTATCTCGCGCCGCGGGAGGTCGTCGCCTCCATCGGCGGCGTCGAGGTCGTCGAGATGGAGCGAAGCGGCACCAAGGGCTTCTGCTGCGGAGCAGGCGGCGCTCGTATGTGGATGGAAGAGCGAACCGGCAAGAAAGTACAGATCGAACGAGCCGAGGAGGCGATCGCCACCGGTGCCGACGAGGTCGCCGTGGCCTGCCCCTTCTGCTACGTCATGATCGATGATGGGGTCGCGGAGCTGGGCAAGAACGAAAAGGTTTCGGTGCGGGACATATCCATGATCCTCGCCGAGCAAGTTCTCGACTAGGTCGATCGAACTAGTCAGCCGGGGTGTCTCCCTTTTGCCTCTTCAGGCGGCCGCCTGATTGCGGTACCTTCGACACCGGTCGGGTGCCCCGAGCGCGGGAGGCACCAAATGAGAAAGCGGGCGGA
Source organism: Acidimicrobiia bacterium (assembly GCA_046759765.1). Lineage (GTDB taxonomy): Bacteria > Actinomycetota > Acidimicrobiia > Spongiisociales > CAZKJJ01 > JBHICV01. The sequence goes on along the minus strand of JBHICV010000042.1, from coordinate 4,556 downwards.
GTGCAAAGAGGGTCACGCCTATGGCGGGCCCACAGCCGTCGGGGGCGGGATCTTCAGGTCGGTGTGTGGAACGTGCAACGCGGTCCAGCTCGACCTCAGGGATCAGGCCTTTACCCCCAATGACCTGTTCAGCGCGGAGCAGCGCCACAGACTCTTCTCACCTCTGGTCGAGTATGCAGCTCTGCACGGCGAAAGCCTGATGGAGCCCATTGTGTTCGGAGTGCGGCGAGAGCGGCATAAGTCGATCCTGCTGGCTCGGGCTTCGTGATCGGGTTGCGCGCTACGGCCGGGAAGTGCTAGTTGCGAAATCTGCGATAACCGGCCAATAGCGGTCCGGTACGTCCATCCAGGGAAAATGGCCGGCTCCCTCAATCACCTCGAGTCGGGTACCGTTCACCTCGACGTGCATGTCGGCTCGCCTCGCTGCTCAGACTACGTGGCGGCCCTACGAGACCGACTGAGTACGCTGTCCGAATGCAGGAAGACCGAGGCGGCGATGGGCTAGCACGGCTGCTGTTGAACTCGACTGGTGAGGGGATTTACGGGGTCGACCTGCAGGGCAATTGCACTTTTGCCAACCCGGCTGCGGTGGAGTTGCTCGGGTATGACAGCGACGCCGACCTCTTGGGCCGAAATATGCACGAGCTGGTGCATCACACTCGGCCCAACGGGGATCCTTATCCGATGGCGGAGTGTCGGATATTTCAGGCGTTCCGGGAGGGCGAAGGGGTTCACGTCGACGACGAGGTGATGTGGCGGCAGGACGGGTCGAGTTTCCCTACCGAGTACTGGTCGTATCCGATCAAGCGCGACAGTGAGCTGACTGGCTCTGTCCTCACCTTCGTTGACATAACCGAGCGCCGGCGGGCAGAGCGAAAGCTGCGCGAAAGCGAGGAGCGCGTGCGGCTGCTGTTGAACTCGACTGGTGAGGGGATTTACGGGGTCGACCTGCAGGGCAATTGCACTTTTGCCAACCCGGCTGCGGTGGAGTTGCTCGGGTATGACAGCGACGCCGACCTCTTGGGCCGAAATATGCACGAGCTGGTGCATCACACTCGGCCCAACGGGGATCCTTATCCGATGGCGGAGTGTCGGATATTTCAGGCGTTCCGGGAGGGCGAAGGGGTTCACGTCGACGACGAGGTGATGTGGCGGCAGGACGGGTCGAGTTTCCCTACCGAGTACTGGTCGTATCCGATCAAGCGCGACAGTGAGCTGACTGGCTCTGTCCTCACCTTCGTTGACATAACCGAGCGCCGGCGGATCGAGGTTCGGCTTCGCCAGGAACACGACCGGGCCGAGCGGCTCCTACTCAATGTGTTGCCTGCTGCTGTCGCCGCCCAGCTCAAGGAGCGTCCGGGCCAGACCATCGCGGAGGAGTTCGACGAGGTATCTGTCCTGTTCGCCGATCTCGTTGGTTTCACTCCACTGTCCGCACGCCTGAGCCCGGAGGTGGCGGTGGATCTGCTCAACGAGATCTTCACGGCGTTCGATCGTCTCGCCGAGCAGTACGGAATCGAGAAGATCAAGACGCTGGGCGACGGATACATGGTCGCGGCAGGCGCGCCCGTGCGTCTACCGAATCACTACACGGCCATCGCCGAGATGGCACTGGACATGCGCAGCTGGATGGCGGAGAGAACTGAGAAGGACGGACTGGCCCTCCAGTTGAGGATCGGCATCAACTGTGGGCCTGCGGTCGGAGCCATAATCGGGACCACGAAGTTTCAGTACGACCTGTGGGGAGATGCCGTCAACGTCGCGGCCCGGATGGAGTCTCATGGCGAGCCGGGACGGATACAGGTGACGGAGAGTGTGTGGAAGCACCTGAAGGACGATTACGTCCTGGAGCCGCGGGGCGAGATCGAAGTCAAAGGGAAGGGCACACTCAACACCTGGTTCCTCGAGTCGGCGGCTAATTGACAGCAGCGCGTCTGGAGGAGCTCTCGCCCGGCCATGCGGTCCTGGCTCGGGCACCCGGATCGGACCGCGAAACTCGTATCCGATTCCTCCACACGCAGCGGCTACTCATCGCTCGTTGCAGAACCCCGAACTACACGGCAAGGCCAGCCGTAGACTCGGGTGATGGCGGGTCGGCGCACCAACCTGGCCCTTGCCGGCATAGTTCTCCTGGCTCTGGGAACGGGCCTCGCCTCCTACGCGCTTGGCACCTCCTCCGGGCGAGCCGTCGTCATCGCCCATGGAATCGCCGGTCTCTCCTTGCTGGTGCTGGCGCCCTGGAAGAGTGTGATCGCGGCCAGAGGGCTGGGAAGGATGCGGCCGGGGCGGTTGCTTTCGATTCTGTTGGCTGTCGCGGCGGTGCTCACAGTGGCCACCGGCGTGCTGTTCTCGACCGGACTCGTTCTCCGCTACGGATCGCTCACCGCGATCCAGCTCCATGTAGGAGCCGGAGTGGCTACCACTCTCCTCGTTTTGTTGCACATGCGGAAGCGGCCGGTTCGTCCACGGCTGACCGATCTCAGCCGCCGCAATCTGCTTCGTACCGGCTCCTTGGCCGCGGTGGCCGGCGTTGTCTGGCTCGGAATCGAAGGCACGGCTCGCGCCGCAGGCTGGCGAGGCTCAGACCGCCGGTTCACCGGCTCGCACGAGACCGGCTCGTTCGATCCGCCACGAATGCCTGTTACTCAGTGGTTCAACGACTCGGTGCCCAGAATCGACACTTCCGCCTGGCAGCTCAGCATCAGAGCCGGGGAGCCCCGTAGCCTTAACTACGCGCAACTCACCGAATACAACGATCAGGTCGAGGCGACCATCGACTGCACGGGAGGCTGGTACGCGACCCAGGAATGGACCGGCGTGCGTCTGGACCAGCTGCTCGGCCCGCTCAAGGGCGGGAGCCTCCGAGTCGTCTCTTTCACGGGATACGAGCGCAGGATTCCGACCGAGCACGCCCGGCAGGTCTGGCTGGCCCACTCGGTCGGTGGCCGGCCATTGTCCGTCGGGCACGGAGCTCCGGCGCGATTGGTTGTTCCCAACCGCCGCGGCTTCTGGTGGGTCAAGTGGGTGACAGAGATCACACACGACACTCGACCTGCCTGGTGGCAGCTCCCGTTTCCGGCGTCGTAAGTTGGGGATTTCAGGTCTCGATCCAGGCCGTGAGATGAAACGGGACCAGGACTCTTTCCCCCTGCCCACGAATCTCGAAGTAGTCGAGTCCCACCGAGCTGACGACTCCGCGTACCGTTCGCCCCGAGGCCCAGCGGACAGTCACTTCGGCGGCCAGATCCTCGAGGTCACAAAGACGATCTCGGAGCGTCAGCTGGCGTCGCGCCATCGCAGCCGCAGCAGCCTGCTCTGCGGCGAGGACCTCCTCGAGCTGTTCCCGCATGCGCCGGGCCAGCTGCGTGAGGTCGGGGTGATCAAGAGGATCGTCAGCACTGTTGATCATCGATAGAAACTCTTGTGCAACGTAAACCGTCGTTCACCGAAGCGCAATGAGTAAAGCCCGTTTTCTTTCGCGAGTCGGGTTGCCGCTACGCGTGGGTCCTCATAGCCTGAAGCTGTGGTGGAGCCGATTCACGTGAGCGTCGAGAGTGAGTGGCTGTCGGTTTCCGATATCTGCGACTACATGGGGGTCTCGTCCTATGTCGTCACTTCGATGCTGCGCTCCGGTGAGCTGCCCGGCGTGAAATTTGGGCGCGAGTGGCGGGTAGCAAAGGTCGATCTGGAGGAGTGGCTCAATCGGCGTCGAGCAGCGGGGGGCGGCTCATGACCCAGCCGACGGTCGTTCCCACTGACGACGTACATACCGACCTCGACCGGCCCTGGGGGGTAGTCGTGTGGAACGACCCGGTCAACCTCATGACTTACGTCGTGTACGTGTTCCGGAAGCTGTTCGGTTATCCCGAGGAGGAGGCCACTCGCCTGATGCTGCTAATCCACAACGAGGGGAGGGCTGTCGTCACGACGGGGCCTTTGGAGAGAGCGGAGCTGGACTGCTATCGCCTCCACCGTCACGGCCTCCACGCAACCCTGGAGCGCGGATGAAACCTCGTTTCCGAGCCGACTCGGATGGCATTCTGGCCGACGTCCCGGCAGACGAGGCGGAGCTGCTCGAAGTAATCCCTCAATTGCTCCGCGAGCTCGATCCGGAAGACCCGGCCTTTGCCCGCATCCACCCTGCTGCCTATCCGGCCGATCCGGCGGCCGATCGCGAGTTTCGTCGCCTGGTGGCAGGAGACGCGGACGCGGCCCGACGGGAGGACCAAATAGCATTCCTCGAATCGCTTGGCCGCGCCACCAGCGGCGCGGTTCTGAGCCGTAGTGAGACCGATGCCTGGCTCAGAGTCCTGGGTGAGGCACGGCTCGTGCTTGCGGTCCGACTGGGAATCGAGATCGGCGACGAGGAAATCCCCGATCCGGACACGTCGCTGGCGGGCTTCTATGACTACCTCAGCTGGCTGCAGGGACAGCTCGTAGAGGCGGCCGCCGATCGCTTGGAATCCGCCTGATGCTTGGTCCTGCGCTCGGACACCGGCACCACTAAGGCGGGAGGATGTCGACCGGGGCGCTTGTCTTGGCGGCTGGAGCGTCGA
>JBHICV010000041.1:0-17272 GCA_046759765.1 Acidimicrobiia bacterium | reverse complement strand
CATCTGGACCAGCCCCCTCGGACACACCTACACCATCACCAGCCACCCACCCTGACCACACGCGTCCCCAGCACCCGTGAGCCCTAGTACCAAATGACGCCTCCGGTACCGGGGGGCGAAGAAGTGGGAAGAGAGAGTGCTTCCCCCATAGCGTGGCGGCGCGCCGACCAAGCGGCTGCGGCTGCATCTAGAACATCATCGACCGGCACCTGACCAACTCCGGCCGGCAAGCGATCCGGTAGGACGATCCCGGCCTGTTCAAGCAGGGCCCTTCGCTCCATCTGGCCGTTCCAGGTCCTCTTCGAGTATTCGAGCGGCGTTCCGGCTAGTGCTCGGAAAGACACCTCGGGATGCACTTCGATCAGTCGACGGTCATGCCTAGAAGCCTCATCAGTTTCCATAATCCGCCTGCGCATCGAGTAGCTGTAGGCGGACAGACCCTGTCCGTAGCGCTTCTTCGATAGGAGCCGCGCCTCTCTGTAGGTCTTCCGCTCGAGGACGTCCTTGGGAGGAGCTGGGAACACACTCGATCGCCGCGGTCCGAGGAAGGAGCGTGCTTCGACGTCGGCCGGGCGTGGCGGTTGTTCAGGGAGACCAATCGGCATGTCGAGGGCGATCACGACTGCCTCAGGGTGAGCTGCGATGAGTTCGCCCACTGAATCGAAGGTAGCTACCTCATCGAGTCGACCATCGGCGAGGCCGACGGCAACCCATCCCTTTCTCCATACGTCGCCACCCACGACCCTCATGGCGGCAGATTACGGAGGGTTCCGTAATGATCTCGTAGCGGTGGCCTAGCTCTTCTCGAAGCGGGACACGAACTGGGGGGATCGGAGCAGGTTGAACTCTTGATGGGTCTCGGTCATGCCGAGCGGCTCCACCATCCTCCGTAGCTTCTTCGGCCACAGCTTGTGGCAGTGGACCTGGCGGGCCTTGAACGGCGTGCCATAGAGAATCACGGAGGTCGGTATCGCGTACAAGCCCATGATCGGCTCCGCGGGATAGATGTGGAGTGCCTGAGCCGATGGCTTCAGGACCCGGGCCATTTCGGAGAGGGCGCGATGGAGGTCGGGAATGTGCTCGATCGCGTGGACCGACATGACCGCGTCGAAGGAGGCATCCGGGAATTCCAGTTCTTCTGCCACCATGCACATGATCCGGTCGGACCGCGCCAACTCCGCCGCATGCGGGTTGGCATCAATCCCCACTGCGTCAACTCCCCGGTCTGCCAGCCGCTTGGTCAGATGACCCTGGCCGCAGCCCACTTCCAGAACCCGCTCGCCCCGGGATAGATCGAGCAGTCTGTCGACCTTCTCCAGGTGCGTGGGGTCCCAACGGTTGGCACGCGCGTAACCGCGCGACTCGTAGACGGGTTTCCTTTCCGTCGCTACTCCCCAGCCGGATTCATGCGTAGCGGGAGCCTGACCCGAAACTCCGTATGCCCTGGACCCGAATCGAGGCGTATGTCCCCACCATGCTTGGTCACGATCGTGTGAACGGTATGCAGGCCAATGCCGGTGCCTTCACCAAGTGGCTTCGTCGTGTAGAAGGGATCAAAGATCTTCTTCTGTATGTCTTCCGGTATGCCGTTGCCGGTATCTCCAACTTCCACGACTACGCAGCCGTTGTCTGAGAAGGCTTTCACTGTCAGAGTGCCGCCGTCCTCCATCGCGTCGAGAGCGTTGTCGATCAGGTTGGTCCAGACCTGGTTCAACTCGCCCCCATAACCCTCGATCTTGGGAAGGTCAGGCTCGTAGTGGCGTTCGACATTGATCTCGGGGCCGATCTTGGTAGTGAGAATTCGGAGCGTGTCCTCCAACCCGGCCTGGATGTCGAGCTGTTGAACAGGTGCCTGGTCGACATACGAATATCGCTTGACGGTGCCGACCAGATCCGAGATGCGCTCGGCCTCCATGTGCATCTCCTCGGCCAGCTGACCGGAGAGGGCCGCCAGTCCCAACCACCGAGCTATGGCCGCACGCCCCACGCCGTCGAGTCCTTCCGTGGCGCTGCCGAGCTGCTCGACATCCCAACCGCCCGCGACGAGAGCGGGAGCGAGATCCCATGCCTCGGGTACCTCGGCCTCCTCGAGCCAATCGCCTATCTCCGCTTCCCGATCCGACCTCGCCAGCGGGTCGGTCGGTGCTTGGTCCGGGTCAGGAGCCGGAGCTCCCAGCCTGACGCCCTGTTCGAGCAGGGTGCGGGTGGACTCTTGCAAGGCGGACAGTGTCTCGTCGAGATAGTCCGAGCTGCGCGCAAGTGCCGCCGCCGGGTTGTTGAGCTCGTGCATGAGCCCAGCTGCCATCTTGCCCAGCGCGGCCATCTTCTCGTCGTGCTGGAGAATCGACTCGGCGCTTCGCAGACGCGAGGTGACGGTCCGGAGCATCGACAGGACCGCTTCCTTCGTGGTGAGAAGCCGAAACAGTTCCTCTTGCGGAACGCGTATCACTCTGCTCGAAGTGACCGCTCGCGCCGCCGCATTTCGGGGGTGACCCTCCAGCAGTGACATCTCGCCGAGGACCTCGCCGGGACCGAGGTGAGCGAGGATGGTGTCATGTCCTCCGGTGGTCTCGGCCACCTCGATGGAGCCTTGCATGATCACGAACATCTCCTCGCTCTCCGAGCCTTGCTCGAAGATGGTCTCGCCCGGCTCGAATGGGACCTGCTCGGTCCGGCCGCAGAGGAGCTTGAGCTGGCGGTCACCCAGCTCCGCGAAGTACGGGATCTCCTTGAGAAAGTCGTAGGTTCTCAAAAGCTGGCCAAGTGCTGGTGAACGAATCGGACTGCCATGGCGCCCTCGCCGGCTGCCGACGCCACTCTCTTCGTCGAGTCTGCGCGAACGTCGCCGGCGACAAACACGCCGGGCACGGTGCTCTCGAACGGCAGCGGTGCCCGTTCCAGGTACCACCCATCGGGCCGCTCGCTACCCAGAGTCGACGAGAAGATAAAGCCCCTCTCGTCGCGTTCGACTACGTCTGCCACCCAGTCGGTGCGGGGTTTCTGTCCTATGAAGATGAAGAGCGCTCCCGCCTTTACCTCTTCCTCTTCACCGGTATCGCGGTCTTCAATCAGCAACGACTCGACGCGTCCGTTGCCGTGGACTTCCTTCATTCGCACGCGAGTCCGCAGCTGGAAGTTCTCGATCCTTTCCAAAACGTCGATGAGATACTGCGACATCGAAGCGGCCAACGACTCGCCTCTGATCAGCATGGTCACCTGCTCGGCGACTCGCGTGAGGTACACGGCGCCCTGGCCCGCCGAGTTGGCTCCTCCGAGCACGAACACCGGTTCACCCTCGTGAACCATCGCGTCCATGCGCGATACGCCGTAGTAAACGCCGCTTCCCGTTAGCTCGGCGGTCCCCGGAACATCGAGAGTTCGGTACGACACCCCGGAGCTGATGATCACCGCTTTGCAGTTGACCTCGCTGCCGTCGGAAAGTTGCACAATCCGGTACGGATCCTTGCGGACCAGCGCCACGGCCTCGCCGGGAACGAGAATCTCGGCACCGAAGCGTGTGGCCTGAGTGACCGCCCGCCGGGCTAGGTCGGCCCCACTGAGACCCGACGGGAACCCCAGGTAGTTCTCGATCTTGGCGCTCTGTCCGGCTTGACCGCCGGGAGCGTCCTTCTCTACCAGCAATGTCTTCAGACCCTCGGAGGAGCCGTACACAGCCGCTGCCAGCCCGGCGGGACCCGCCCCGACAATGACCAGGTCGTAGACGTCGAGCTCGGCGTGGGTGTGGAGACCGACCTTCTCCGCCACCTCCACCGTTGAGGGCCGGACGAGACGCTCGCCGTCGGGCATGACGAGAACGGGCAGGTCGGCAGTGTCGACTTCGGTCTTGGCCGCCAGCTTCGCCGCTCCTTCGTCGGCGTCAACATCGAACGCCTGATACGGGATCTGGTTGCGGACGAGGAACTCCTTGAGGTGGTGGGACTCCTTCGAAAACGTGTGCTCGAAGACGCTGATGCCGTCGATGCCGGGCCGATAGCCGGCCTGCCAGTCTGAGAGGAGGTCGTCGAGGATCGGATAGAGCCGGTCCTCCGGCGGATCCCAGGGCTTCATTATGTAGTAGTCGAGCCGGGCGGCGTTGATCGCCTGGATAGCCGCGTCCGTGTCGGCGTATGCCGTCAGAAGCGCCCGCTTGCTGGTCGGCCAATCGCCAACCACCTGCTCGAGCACATCTACACCGGTCATCTCCGGCATCCGCTGGTCGACCAGGATGAGAGCGACCGGTTCGTTTCGAACCGACAGCTGCTGCAGCGTCTCTAAGGCCGCCTGACCGGACCCCGCTCCGATGACCCGGTACTCCTTGCTGTATTGCTTTCGCAGATCGCGCTCGATCGCCCGCAGCACACCGGGTTCGTCATCGACCGTCAAGATGACCGGCTTCGCCACATCGCCCCTTCGAAGTTCGCGAGAAGATTAGTTGGGTGGCAAAGCAGTCGGTCGGGGTCGGTTCACGGCTGGTCGAGCAGGTCGTAGCGTTGCTCGACCTGATCGGCGACATCTTGTGCGCGGTCGATCATCTGCAATGGCGCGAGCGGTTCCTCCCGTACCTCCTCTGGCACCGGCGCGGCGCCGCATGCGGCAGCTATGAGCAGCACAGCACCTACGAATGGTCGCAGTAACCGCATGCTTTGGCCATCGGCACCTGGGTGAACTCGCTGAAGGAATCGACATCGTGTTGCGCCGGTTAGAGTCTGGTCTCCGTGCAAAGACTTGCCGCGAGCCGCGAGCTGCTCATTCAGGTACTCAATGGCATCGACGTCGGAATCGTGATCGTCGATGCCCACTTCGAGGTCGAGATCTGGAACCAAACTGCGGAGAGAATCTTCGGTTGGACGGAATCCGAAACCGTCGGAGGCTTGGCATTCGACTTTATTCCCCCCGGCGAATACCCCGACGGCATGACCGCAGAGACGGCCTTCGACGCGGTATACCGGACCGGCTCGTGGCGGGGCGAGGCCACCCAGACGCGGAGGGACGGGTCGAAGTTCCTGGCCGAAGTTGCCTTCAGCGCCATTCGCGATGCTGACGGAGAGGTGACGGGCTATACCAGCGTCTGGCGGAACATCACTGGTCAGCGAGCGCTAGAAGAGGAGTTCGACCAGCTCGTCAACTGACCGAGGTCTCGGGCGCAGGTCCGCTCGTGCCCCTTTCGATGAGCTCTACCTCGACGGCGCGGTAAGCCGTATCGCCGAGCGTTCCGTCGATGGCCCCCAAAACCTGCTCGGCGGCCCACGCGGCCGAAGAGCCCACGTCCTCGCGCACCGTAGTGAGACCGATGTGCGCAGACGCGGCCAGGTCACCGCTTCCTACTACCGACAGGTCCTCCGGCACTCGGCGGCCGGCAGAGGCTGCGGCCGCAAGCACCGCATAGGCGAGGTCGTCCGAAGTGGTCACAACACCAGTGACGTCTCCTGTGGGCGCCAGGAGCTCGCCCAGCCGATTCCGGCTCCCCGGATCGGTGGGATCGATCACGGTTTCAACCCGTGGTTGGGTCATCAGCTCTCCTACCACCGCCAGATAGCCCTGACGTCGCGGAACCTCTCCGCCGAGGGGCTCCGGGCGCTGCACGAGAGCTATGCGACGATGGCCGAGCTTCACCAGATGCTCAGTCGCGATGCGAAGTGCTTCGGACGGGTCGGCCCAAGAGCTGGCGATGCTCGCGACATGGAATCCGGTCACCGCCGTAGGCACGCCCGCCGAAAGAAGAGCCTGCCCATCCTCGGTCGTGATCGGGACATCGAGGAACACGAGGCCGGCCGGACGATCAATGGTTGATCGTTCGCTGACAATTCTCGTGACGTCCGCCGGCGTCTCGGCCACCTTGACGATGACTTCGAACTCCCGGCGGGTGAGAACGTCCGCCGCGGCGGCTAGCCGCTCCGAGACACCGGGATTCGTGAAGGGAGGCACAACTAGGCACACCGCGGTCGAATGGCCCGAGGAGAGTGCTCGCGCGGTCGGGCTCGGCCGATAGCCGAGTTCGTCGATGGCGGCCTCCACCTTGGCGCGTGTCTCGGGGGACACGTGCGGGCTGTCGTTCAGGACCCTCGACACGGTCCCGATTCCTACTCCAGCAGCCGCTGCGACATCGGCGATACTGGTCACGTCCCTGGCTCCCGACCCGGGGGTTCCTCGTCCCCAACAGGTCGATTAGAGGATAGACATCGGCCGCCCAGAAGGGCGATCACCGGAGGGGGTCACCGCCCGCTGACGGGGTGGTCTAAGGCGGGCAGACACAGCAGCCGATGACAGCATCATGAGCCGCCGCAGTTGGATCGTCGCTGCCTGGACGGTCGGGGGTCTGGCCCTAGGACTGATCGCCATGATCTCGGGCTGGTGGATCGCCGGTCGGGGCCTTTCGGACCTCGGGCTCGCTCACCTGGAGCAGCCCGTCCTGTGGCTGGCGGACTTCTTTGTCCCCGTACTCACTGCCGCGGGTCTCGCGGTTGGGTTCTTCCATGCCGACCTGGACACCGCCAGGCGTGCTACCGAACAGCGGGTTAATGAGCGTACGGCAGAGCTGCTACACGCCAAAGAAGAGGCGGAGGCGGCGGCAAGGACCAGGTCCGAGTTCGTCGCCAACGTCAGCCACGAGATCCGCACACCCATGAACGCCATCCTCGGCATGGCAGAGCTCGCACTCAACACGGAGCTGAGCATCGAACAGCGCGAATACCTGGGCACGATAAAGTCAGAAGGCGACTCGCTCCTAACGTTGATCAACGACATTCTCGATCTGTCGAAGATAGATGCGGGCCGAATGGAGCTCGAATCGATCCCGTTCAGCCTCCGAGACAACGTCCGAGACACCCTGCGTGCACTGCGGATCAAGGCTGAAGAAAAAGGCCTGGCCCTGGAGCTTGAGCTTGCTACCGAACTGCCCACCTACGTGCTGGGCGACCCGGGCAGGCTCCGTCAGATCCTCTTCAACCTCGTCGGTAATGCCATCAAGTTCACTGAGAAGGGGAGCGTGGCAGTGTCGGCCAGGCGGCTCACCGACGACATGATCCACTTCCGAGTTGCGGACACTGGGCCGGGAATCCGTCCCGAACGAATCGAAGCGATTTTTGAATCCTTCACGCAGGCTGACGTGTCAACGGCCCGTGAGTTCGGAGGCACGGGGCTCGGCCTGACAATCGTCGCGCAGCTGGTCGATCTCTACGAAGGCCGAGTCTGGGTGGACAGTTCCGTCGGTCGTGGAAGCACCTTCCACTTCACGATTCGCCTTCCCTCGGTGGGGCAGGAAGAGTTCGCCCGAGAGCCCGGGCTGGAAGGTACCGCCGGCAAGCTGTCCGTCCTAGTCGTAGCTGACGATCAGACCGAACAGGAAGCTCTGACCCGGTTGCTCCATAACTCGTCCATATCGGTGTCGGTGACCACACCAGAAGAGGCGGCGCGCCTGTCCAGCTCCTCCGCCGACGCCGTTCTCGTATCGCTTACCGACGGATGTGAGGAGGCGGTGGCCGAGCTCTCCGCTCGGCTGCCAGGCATCCCGATTGTGGCGATCGCGGCCAGCGGTAGGCGCGGGGACGCGGCCACTTACCAGAGTGCAGGCGCGGCCGGATACCTCGCCAAGCCACTTACACCCGGCGATCTGATCGAGGTACTGCACGCGGTGGCCACCGAAGGAACCGGGAGCGTCCTGGTCACCAGGCACTGGCTGAGGGAGCGAAGGCCGAGACTGCGCGTTCTTCTGGCCGACGACTCACCCACGAACCGGCTGCTTGTCGTCCGCGTCCTCGAGAAGCGCGGCCATCTGGTCACCGCGGTCGAGAGCGGCGAAGATGCGGTCGAGGCCTTCAGTAGCGAGCCATACGCCGTAATCCTTCTCGACCTCGAGATGCCAGGGCTCGACGGTCTGGCCACCGCCCAAAGAATGAGAGCAATCGACTCTGCTATCCCGATCGTGGCGTTGACGGGACGGGCCACCGAGGCCGATCGGGAGAAGGCCGACGAAGCAGGTCTCGACGGCTACCTCACTAAGCCGTTTGTCGTCTCACAGCTGTACGAGACGATTGAGCGGCTCGCGGAAGCGACACAGGCAGGCTCCCGCGACTTTCAAGATACGGCTCGCACAACCATCCTCGATCGGGCAGATGCCCTAGAACGCGTGGACGGCATGGGCGAGGTGCTCGCCGAGATCGTGCGGCTCTTCCTCGACGAGTATCCGGCCGAGCAGGCTGAGCTCGAGCGAGCATTTGTAATCGGCGATCTTGAAACAGTTGGCAGAATCGCTCATCGGATGAGAGGAAGCTTGGAGAGTCTGGGTGCGATGGCCGCTGCCGACGAGGCGCAACGGCTCGAAGCAGCCGCCACCTCCGGCGACCTCTCCGCGGCGGCGGCCGGATGGCAATCATTCGAGCGCTCTCTCGAGGAGGTGCTCCCCGAGTTGATCGAGCTTGCCGACCTCGGTGCACTGGCCTGGGGCTGACGCTCAGACTCAGCCGGCCAGATCGGAGAACAGGGAAGCCAACACCAGACGGGGCCTTTGATTCGCCTCCAGCTCGGCTACGGCGCGGAGAGTGCGTTCGGCTCTGGCCACCGCCTGGCGAGGGGTAACGGCGACGAAGCTGGTCGTTCGGACGTCCCGATTCCGAATTGCCCCTCCGAACTGGGAGATAGCGGCATCCGCGTACCAGGAGGCGAGAATCTCGAGCCCCGAGGTCATGAGCGCCTGCGACTGACGCCTCAACTCACGTGCGTGTCTTTCCTGCACGGCTTTTAGGTGAGCCGTGCTCACCTCGGGACCTTCCGCCTCCAGCTCGGCTTGGTGACGCTGGTCGAGCGATTCGAGCAGAGGAGTAGAGCTCTCGAGCACGCGATCCGCGAGTTGATACGCGTCACCCGGTCTGGGGCTTACCTCCTGGGGGATGTTGAGCCAGATATTCCTGAAGAGGGCGATGTCCGACCGGCTCGCCAAGGACAACGCCAACCCAGGACGGCCACCAGAGATCCGTGCCACCTCGGCAGCTCGCTCGTCCTCCAGACCCGATTCAACCAGTGCGTCGGTTACCTCGGCATCGGCAACTCGTCCGAATTGAACGATGCGACAGCGACTCTCGACTGTACTCGGCAGATCATGCTCGGATTCGGCCACCAGTACGAAAACGGTGCTGGCGGTCGGTTCCTCGAGTGTCTTCAACAGCGCGTTAGCGGCCGACTCGTTCATCATCCCGGCCTCCTCGAAGAGGAATACCTTCCTGGCAGCCTCAACCGGGACGAGAGTCGCCTTGGTGATCGTTGTTCGCGCCTGATTCACGGTCAGGACCGTTCGGCCGTCAGGCTCGACGATCACGAGGTCGGGATGCCGAGCGGACAGCACCCTGCGAATGCATTCGGTATCTCCGCTTTCTGGGCAGAGCAAGGCCGCGGCGAATCTCCGGGCGACGGTCGCCTTCCCAACACTGGCCGGGCCGACGAAGAAGTACGCGTGGGCTGGCCGCTTCACCTCGGCCGCCAGCAAGTCAAGCGCCCGATCGTGGCCGATGAGTCCCTCGAAGACCCCCTGACCTTTCACCACCGCGCAAGCACCTCCTCTACGACGCGAGCCGCGACGTCTTCGTGAGCACGAGCTGCGTCGACCAAGATGAACCTCTCCGGCTCGGTTGCCGCGAGGGTCTCGTAGACAGCGGCAACACGCCGTTGAAACTCCACCCCCTGCGCGCCAATCCGATCCGGCACCGCCTGGCGGGCGAGACCCAGCGCGGGGTCAATAGCCAGCAAGACAACCAGAGAAGGCCACACGTTCCCCAATCCGGCCCGGTTCACCGTGCGGACGATGTCTACGCCCAAACCTCTAGCCCCACCCTGATAGGCGAGCGAGGAGTAGACGGACCGGTCGCCTACCACCGAGGTTCCCTCGGCTAGGGCGGGTCCGATCACCTCGGAAGCCAGCTGAGCCCTTTGCGCGGCGAAGAGGAGGGCTTCGGTCCAAGCGTCGAGCACCGACTCCTGTCCCAAAAGGATGCTCCGTATGCTCTCCCCCGTCGGAGTCCCGCCCGGCTCCCTGACGAGGATCGACGGATGGCCGCCAGCCAGGAGGCCTTCGACCACGGCCGGGGCGATCGACGACTTGCCGGCGCCCTCTATGCCTTCTAGAGCTACGTAGTGGGCCGTCACCGGTCCTCCTCGTCCTTCTCCTCTGCCTCAACCGTGGCCCGCTCCTGACGAGCCCGCCGCCGATCATCGAGGAACTGCTGACCCATCTCACGGAGCGCGTCCTCACCCGATGCGGTGAGCAGATCTCGCATCGTCCACAACGTCATCGCTCCGGCGAGGATCACGATCGTGCCCCCGATGAAGAGCACATCTCTGACTCCGCTGTCGAACGGAGGCGGGAATCTCCCATCTAGTGCCGCGGCCACGCCCCCGGCAACCGTGAGAGATACCAACAGTGCGGTGCGGGCAAGTGTGAACAGGGCTGCAAAGGTGCGGCCGCGCAACTCATCGCTGACCGACTCGTGAATGTGGGTGAAGCCCATCACGTATGCCGAACCGGTCGCAACGCCCCCAACGAAGATCCAACCTGCTGCGGCCCAGATTGTCGAGGTCGTGGCAGCAAAGACCGTCGCCAGACCCGCTACGACCAGCGACACACCGAACACGACCGCCCGCCATGTCAACACGCGTGACAACGTGGACATGATCACCATTCCCGTACCGGCGCCGAGCCCGATCGCGGTAAGCAGAATGCCGAACCCGGACTCACCACCGCCCTCCAGGGTCTGGGCGAACTGGTCACCGACAATGAAGAGCGCACCCGCGCCGAAGAGAGCTGTCGTCATGCCGATAATGATTCCCCGAATCGTCCGGACACCCGCAACGAATTGAACGCCTTCGACGATGTCACGGATCGGTGCCCGAAGGTCGAACGCCCCCTTCGCTCGTCTCGCCTCGGGAACCTCAGGTTTTGGTATTGGGATCGTGGCCACGATGGCAGCTGACATAAGGAAGGTGACCGAGTCGAAGACGAAGGCCATGGTCAATTTGGGATCCACCGCATCAAAAGTGAGGTCGAACAGCGTTACCAGAGCACCGAACAGTGTGAGCAGCAGCGCACCCACGGGCATCGTTCCGTAGGAGCCGACCAGCGAAAGACTGTTAGCCGTGACGAGCGACCCGGGCGGCACGAGATGGGGCACGGTTGCCTCACGCGCCGGTTGTCGGATGAGGCTGAGGATTTCCATCGCGAACGAGATCAGGAAGATCGAGGTGATATCTCCCACGAAGGGAAGGAGCAGCACGAGCAGAGCCCGGCCAACGTCGGAGATGATCATCGTTCTCTTCCGGTCGAGCCGGTCCGCTACCACACCTGCTATCGCTCCGAAAAGCAGACCGGGAATGACCCTCGCCAACAACGCGACCAACGTGCCACCGAGTCCCCCGATGTCTCCCGCGAGCTCCAGGGTGGCGAAGAGGGTCACCCAATCACCGATGCTCGACAGGCTGTTGGCCCAGAAGAGGCGCGCGAAAGGACCCTTTCGGATAAGAGTCATTGCGGAGGCAGAATCCGCGGGCGGGCTCGCCATGCGCCGCCACGTTAATGGTGCCCATCCTTGACAGGCTCAGCCTCGGCTGACTAACTGTCCCCCTGTGTCGAAGTCACTGGTCATAGTCGAGTCACCAGCTAAGGCGCGCACGATCGCGGGCTTACTCGGCCGCGACTTCGTTGTCGAGTCGTCAGTAGGACACATTCGGGACCTGCCGCGGAACGCCTCGGAGATCCCGGCCAAGCTCAAGCAGGAGCCTTGGGCTCGGCTCGGAGTCAACGTCGACGAGGAATTCGAGCCGCTCTACGTCGTTCCGAAGGAAAAACGCGATCAGGTTCGCAAGCTCAAGCATGTTCTGACGGACGCCAGCGAGCTGTATCTGGCGACCGACGAAGATCGGGAGGGCGAGTCGATCGCCTGGCACCTCACCGAGGTCTTGCAGCCCAAGGTTCCGATCAAGAGGTTGGTGTTCCACGAGATAACCCCGCAAGCCATCCGAGACGCGATTTCGGATCCCCGGGAGCTGGACATGCACCTGGTGGACGCGCAGGAAGCCAGGCGAATACTCGACCGGCTCTACGGCTACGAGGTCTCTCCGGTCCTGTGGAAGAAGATAAGGCCCAAGCTCTCCGCAGGCCGCGTTCAGTCAGTAGCAGTCCGTCTGATCGTCGAACGGGAACGGGAACGAATCCGGTTCCACTCTGCTTCGTACTGGGACATCGCCGCGACATTTTCCAAGGAGGAGTCGACCTTCGAAGCGACGGTTGCCTCGGTCGACGACGTAAGGGTGGCGACAGGCCGCGACTTTGGTCCGGACGCCAAAGCCGGCGAAGGCGTTCTAGTCCTCGATGAGCGGACTGCAACGGAGCTAGCCGCCGAGCTCCGAGACTCCGATTTCTACGTGGAGTCCGTGGAGCGAAAGCCCTATCGCCGCTCTCCCTATCCGCCTTTCCGAACGTCGACGCTCCAGCAGGAGGCAGCTCGAAAGTTGCGATTCACGGCCGGACGGACCATGGCCGCCGCGCAACGCCTCTACGAGGGCGGCTTCATAACGTACATGCGAACCGATTCGACCGCCCTGGCGGAACGTGCGGTCGCTGAAGCCCGACGAATCATCGCCGAACGCTATGGAGCCGAGTCTCTGACAGAGAAGCCTCGGACCTATAGCCGTCAGGTCCGCAACGCCCAGGAAGTGCACGAGGCGATCCGACCGGCGGGCGAGACCTTCTCAGATCCGGAAGATGTCGCCGGTCAGGTGGGCAGCGATGAAGCCCGGGTCTACGAGCTCGTATGGAAGCGCACGATCGCCTCCCAGATGGCGGACGCACGCGGGGAAAGCGTGCAGGTCCGGCTGGCCACGCGGTCCGGTCGTCAGGTGTCCTTCGCTACGAAGGGGCGCACCATCTCGTTTTTGGGCTTTCTCTCCGTCTACGTCGTCGACCGTGACGATCCGCGCGCCGACCGTGATGACCAGGAGAGGCCGCTCCCAGCCCTGGAGAACGGGGACGCGGTGACGGTTCGGGATCTGAAAGCACAAAGTCACGCAACCAAGCCTCCCGCTCGCTACACGGAGGCGTCGCTCGTACGCAATCTCGAGAAGCTAGGCATCGGCCGCCCATCTACATACGCGTCGATCATCTCCACCATCCAGGATCGTGGTTACGTTTGGAAGCGCGCCTCCGCGCTGATTCCGACCTATTTGGCCTTCGCGACGGTTGCGCTGCTGGAAGGGCACTTTCCCGATCTCGTCGACTACACGTTTACGGCGCGAATGGAAGACGACCTCGATCAGATCGCCAAAGGCGAGACGGCCTCGGTGCCATGGTTGAGTGGCTTCTACTTCGGTAACGGAGACGGTGGCTTGCGAGACATGGTCGCCGACCGCCTGGCGGAGATCGACGCCCGACAGGTCAACTCCATTCTGATCGGGACTGACAGTCATGAGCGAAAGGTAGTGGCGAGAGTCGGGCGTTTCGGACCCTACCTCCAGCGGGGGGACGACACCGCCTCGATTCCGGAGCGACTAGCGCCCGACGAGCTGACGCTGGTGGTAGCGACGGAACTACTCGATGCGCCCTCAGGCGACAAGATCCTTGGAACAGATCCCGATACAGGGCTGACCATCTTGGCTCGCTCCGGGCGGTTTGGCCCCTATGTCCAGCTGGGAGGAGCGGAGGAGATCGAAGACGGGACCAAACCGAAGACGGTATCGGTGCCCGATGGCATGGAGCTGGACGAAGTAGGGCTCGAGGCTGCGCTCGAATTGCTGAGCCTGCCCCGAGTTGTCGGTATTCATCCGAACAAGAACAGCGAAATCACCGCCAACCTCGGACGCTACGGGCCATACCTGAAGATGGGATCAGAGTCGCGCAGTCTCACCGAGACCGCGCAGGTATTCACCGTCACGCTTGACGAAGCCGTCGACCTGTTCAGCCGTCCGCCTCCGCCTCGCCGCCGGGGACGGGCCGCCGATCTGCGTGAGATCGGCGAGCACCCGTCAACGGGCAAGAGGATCGTGCTCCGGGAGGGCCGCTATGGGCCTTACGTGACCGACGGAGAGCTAAATGCTTCGCTGAGGAAGGGCGACGATCCTCTATCGGTGGACTTGGAGCGAGCGGTCGAGCTGCTCGAGGCTCGCAAGGCACGGGACAAGAAGAAGAAGTAGTAGTAGGCGGTTCTCTCAGAAGGTGACGTTGAAGCTCGCGATCACCGGTCCTCGCTCTTCGAAGACGAGACTCGAAACCGAGGCGTTCTCCACCGGAGCCAGCCGGTTTCTCTTCCGCTGAGGTAGATGCAGGATCCGACTCAAGTAAGCGCGAATGGCAGGACCATGGCTGACGAACGCTACGCGGGCCTCGTCGGTGCTCGACAAGGCCGCCTCGATGCCCTCGTTCATCCTGGTCCCTACCTCCTTCCACGTCTCGCCCTCAGTCCCCTTTCTCATCTCGGTCAGCTCCGCGAGTCGCACTGGATCCGAGCCGTTCAGGGCGTAGGCGGTCTCCCACGCGCTTTCCATAGGTGAGCTGAACACCACCGGAGCGTCAACGCGGTCACTGAGGACATCGGCTTGAGACCGCCCAACCGCATTCAGCCCCTGATCGGACTCGCCCTCCCCTCGGCCGTCGGTGGCATCGGTCTCACCGTGCCGAATCAGGAAGGCGGCCTGTCTCCCCCGTTCGATACGTTCGCGGAGGTAGGGCGGGTCGGAGTGGAGGTGGGTGGCGTCGTTGAAGACGGCCAGAGACCAGGCGCCATGCTCCCTGACAAGGCGTGTTATACCCGTGTTGGCCGAGCGACCGAACCGACCTGACCTCT
Organism: Acidimicrobiia bacterium; assembly: GCA_046759765.1. Classification (GTDB taxonomy): domain Bacteria; phylum Actinomycetota; class Acidimicrobiia; order Spongiisociales; family CAZKJJ01; genus JBHICV01. The sequence continues at coordinate 2,453 of JBHICV010000041.1, read as the reverse complement.
CCGGCAGCCCGCCCACAAGTCTGAGCACTTCGTTGATAACTCCGCCATGCGTGACTACCAGTCCTCTCTGTCCTTCCTCCATGCCATCGGAGAGATCATCGAAGCCACTCCGTACCCGGTTCGAGAACTCCTCCCAGCTCTCGCCGCCACCGAAGTGGATGTCCTCGCCGCTCCGCATCCGTTCGAGCTCCTCCGCGTAACCCTCCCGAACCTCAGACCGCGTCATTCCTTCCCAATCTCCTAGGTTCAGCTCCCGCCATGTCTGCAACGCAACGAACCCTTCACCGAGCGCGTCTGCGGTGGCCAGCGCCCGATCGAGGTCGGAGACCAACAACACGTCGTAGTCGGAGACATCGATTCGATCGGAGAGAGCTTCGGCCTGCTCCTCGCCCAGACTGGTCAGGCTGCCTTGTCCCTGGCCCTGCAGGACCCCCGCCGCATTTGCGGACGTCTGGGCGTGACGAACGAGTGTGACTTCCATTACAGAGCGGGAGCGATTCGCTTCCGCAGGACCCAGCGGTCGCTTCCCGGTCCTGCCCAGTCGGGAACGAGCTCTTTCCAGAAGCCTTTGGACTCGTGAAAATCAACCGCCGATTGATTCTCGGGGTCGGCCACTGCCTCGATCCAGGTGCTTCCCCAGGTGTGGGCCTGACGCTCGAACCGCTCGTAGAGATTGCTGCCGATTCCCTCTCCCCTTCGCTCCGGGTGAACCGCGGTGAAGTGTATGTAGGCGACATCTCTGTTGGTGAAGGAGCGGAAGCCGATAAGCAAACCGATCAGCTCATCGTCCTCGACGACTGCGTAGCCGCCGAAGTGATGGAAGAAGACGGGAGGGACCGGCTCGTGAACCGTCTCGCCACACCATTCATCAACGCGCTCGAGGGCAGCAAGAAAGTCTGCGGGAACGAGGGCGCGCACCAACATCCCGGCATCGTAGTTATTACGGTGCCGCCGGCTATCTAGCGTGCAGCCGCGGTACTAGCTGATGAAGGCGGCCGCAAAGATCAACGACACGATCATCATGACCTTGATGACGATGTTCATCGCCGGGCCGGCCGTGTCTTTGAAAGGGTCACCCACGGTGTCTCCGATGACGGCCGCCTTGTGGGAATCGGAGCCCTTGCCGCCGAAGGCGCCGGCCTCGATGAACTTCTTGGCGTTGTCCCAGGCCCCGCCCGCATTAGCCATGTAGATGGCCAGCAGGAAGCCGGTCACGAGAGCTCCGGCCAAGAAGCCGCCAAGCGCCTCGGTGTTGACGTATCCGATCGCGATGGGCAGAGCCACGGCCAACGCGCCCGGGAGCACCATTTCCCGCAGCGCAGCCGCGGTAGCAATGTCGACGCAGCGGGTATATTCGGGTTCGGCCCCCTCGAGTCCTTCTCGCAGTCCGGGGATCTCGCGGAACTGTCGCCTCACCTCCTCGATCATCTTGTTGGCCGCCCTGCCGACGGCGTTGATGGTTAGAGCCGCGAAAAGGAACGGGAACATCGCTCCGAGGAAAAGTCCGACCGTCGCTTCAACCTCGGTTAAGTCAATTGCCTCCAACCCGACCGCCTGAGTGAAGGCAGAGAACAAAGCCAGCGCGGTGACCGCGGCCGATCCGATCGCGAAACCCTTGGCAATGGCCGCAGTCGTGTTCCCAAGTGAGTCCAAAGCATCGGTCGCTTGCCGTACCTCCTCCGGCAGATGGGCCATCTCCGAGATGCCGCCGGCGTTGTCAGCAATCGGGCCGTACGCGTCGACCGAGACCGTTATTCCCAGAGTCGCGAGCACGCCGATGGCCGCAACCGCCACCCCGTAGACGCCGCCGCCGTCTCCAAGCGCCCAGTCACCGGCCGCAAAAGCCCCGGCGATGCCCACCGCGACCACAATCACGGAGAAGGCCGCGGACCGCTTTCCCGCCGCAACGCCGGACAGGATTACGGTGGCGGGTCCGGTCTCCGACTGCCTCGCGATCTCCTTCACGGTCCGATAGTGATCGGAGGTGAACCACTCCGAGATCTGGCCGACGACCAAACCAACGGCCAGACCAACGACGACCGCCAGCCAGATGCCCAGCGGGTTGTCGGCGACGTCTCCGAAGACCCAAAGGCTGAGCCCGAGAACTCCGAGCGCGGTGAGGATGGCCGCTCCGTAGGTTCCACGATGGAGCGCGGCTGCGAGGTTGTCACCTCGCGGCCGAACCAGGAACGATCCCAGAATCGAAGCGAGCATTCCCAGAGCCGCCACCGCGAGGGGAAAAAGGATCGTTTCGGAGATGTAGTCACGACCCACAAAGACGATCGCGGCATAGGCAATCGGTGCGATCATCGCTCCGACATAGCTCTCGAAGAGGTCGGCCCCCATTCCGGCCACGTCGCCGACGTTGTCACCCACCGCGTCCGCGATCACGGCCGGGTTGCGCGGGTCGTCCTCGGGAATCCCGGCTTCGACCTTGCCGACGAGGTCGGCGC
>JBHICV010000040.1:0-17282 GCA_046759765.1 Acidimicrobiia bacterium | reverse complement strand
GGTTCTCAGTCGGCGCACCAAGAACAATCCCGTGCTGATCGGCGAACCCGGGGTCGGTAAGACAGCCATCGTCGAAGGATTGGCGCGGCGCATCGCTGATGGCGACGTGCCCGAGGGGCTGAAGCACAAGCGCATCGTGGCGCTGGACCTCGCCGCGATGGTGGCCGGCGCCAAGTACCGAGGTGAGTTCGAGGAGCGCCTCAAGGCAGTGCTCGCGGAGATCAAGGCCGCAGAGGGCGGGATTGTCACTTTTATCGATGAGATGCACACGATCGTCGGTGCCGGCGCTGCCGAGGGGTCAGTGGACGCTTCCAACATGCTCAAGCCGATGCTGGCCCGAGGGGAGCTGCGCATGATCGGTGCCACCACCCTCGACGAGTTCCGGAAGAACGTGGAGAAGGACGCGGCATTGGAGCGCCGCTTTCAACCCGTCTACGTCGACCAGCCGTCGGTTGAGGATACGATCGGGATCCTCAGAGGACTGAAGGAGCGGTACGAGGTCCACCACGGTGTCCGCATCACGGATTCAGCCCTGGTCGCCGCCTCCGTGGTATCTGACCGCTATATCACAGCCCGTCAACTGCCGGACAAAGCTATCGATCTCGTCGATGAGGCGGCCAGCAGGCTGCGCATCGAGATCGACTCGATGCCGGAGGAGATCGATGAGCTGACCCGGCGAATCACTCAGCTCGAGATCGAGCGGGCTGCACTTCAAAAGGAAGAGGACTCCACTTCTGCGGACCGCCTAGCCACCATCGAGGAAGAGCTCGCCGATCTCAAAGAGGAGTCCGATCGTCTACGGGCTCATTGGGAGCTCGAGAAGGAAGGAATCGACCGGATCCGAGGGATCAAGCAGCAGATCGAAGAGGCAAGGACGGAGGCCGATCGCGCTGAACGGGAAGGCGATCTCGAGCGCGCAGCTGAACTGCGATACGGCAGGTTGAGAGAGCTCGATGCTCAACTGACCGAGCATCAGACCGACCTGGAGAAGCTTCAGGCAGAGCTCAAGATGCTGTCGGAGGAGGTAGGCGAGGCCGACATCGCCCACGTGGTGTCCCGCTGGACCGGCATCCCCGTCTCGAAGCTGATGGAGGGCGAGATCGAGAAGCTCGTCCACCTGGAGGAGCATCTCCACGAGCGGATCGTCGGGCAAGACGACGCCGTTGATGCTGTTTCCCGATCAATCCGCCGCAGTAGAGCTGGGTTGTCCGACCCGCACCGACCAATCGGATCGTTCATGTTCCTGGGACCGACCGGCGTGGGTAAGACGGAGCTCGCACGAGCTCTCGCTGAATTCCTCTTCGACGACGAGCGGGCGATGGTCCGCATCGACATGTCCGAATACCAGGAGCGGCACACGGTCAGTCGCCTGATTGGTGCCCCACCCGGCTATGTCGGATACGACGAGGGAGGTCAACTGACCGAGGCGGTGAGACGGCGCCCATACTCGGTAGTGCTGCTCGACGAGATCGAGAAGGCCCACTCGGACGTGTTCAACGTCCTTCTTCAGGTCTTCGACGACGGACGGCTGACCGATGGTCAGGGAAGGACTGTCGACTTCGCCAACGCGGTCCTGATAATGACGTCCAACCTCGGATCAGAGCTCATCGACCCGGATCTGCCCTATGAGGTCGTTAGTGATCGCGTACTCGCCGAGGTTCGTAAGCACTTCCGGCCCGAATTCCTCAACCGGATCGACGAGCTCATTGTCTTCCGCCGATTGACAAAGGAGGACCTGCGCCAGATTGTCGAGATCCAGGTGAGCGCACTCGAGGACCGACTCAAGGAGCGCCGACTCACCTTGGAAGTGAGTCACGAGGCCGCCGACTGGCTGGCCGAGCAGGGCTACGACCCCAACTACGGTGCTCGCCCCCTGAAGCGTCTCATCCAGCGCGCAATCGCCGACCCGCTGGCAGTCAAGTTGCTGGAAGGCGAGTACTCAGAAGGCGACACCGTGGTCGTGGGCGCAACCGAGGACAGGTTGGAGTTCGCGGCCGGCTAGGTCTGCGTTCCTGTCAATCTCAGCCGCGTTTTGCGCGGCTCGGATTGACACGAAATGCCGCTAGAGCGCCTCTCGCACCGCCTCGACCAGTCTCTCGCGGTCGGTCATGACCTTTTCCAAGATGTCGCTCTGCCGGCGCGGGCGCCGCCAGGACCTCCACGCCCTCCAGAGCAGAACGATTCGCTCAGAAAGAAGTATGAGTGCCGCCAGATAGACCGGTGTCAGCAGCAACACAGCCAACAACCCGGTCAAGCCGAAGTCACCGGCGGCAGCCCAGGCCGCCAGGCCCACAACGAGAACGAAGCCCGATATTGCCGCTAGCGGTTTGACCGTGGCCAGGAGCGCCGGAGATACATCTCGCTTTCCGATAGCCCAGACCAGTAGCGCCGGAAACCAATAAAGAGCAACTCCCACCAGAGCCAGTGGCAGGAGCACCAGCCGAGCAAAAGACTCCGAACCAGGTACCAAAGGAACTTAGCGGCCGTCATCCGCTCGGCTACCTGCCGGTCGGTCAGCCCGAGGGCGTCCAGGTCTGTCCGGTAGACGGCGGCAGCCTCGACGAGCGGCTCCTTCTCCTCGGCAGCTCCCGCCGCAAGCCTCGAAGCCAACCGGGAGCGCCCTCCGTAAGGAACCTCGCGAGGCGTGTCTCCGCCGAAAGATCTGATTGCCACCTCGGCCGCCGTGGTCAGGTGATGTGCTTCTCGCCAGTCGGCAAAGTCGGGAGCGACGTTGCAAAGATGACGATCGACGTCCTCGGTCAGCCGGCGGACAGCCTTGCGATTGGAAGCATCGGCTGCCTCATCCTTCTCGACATACCGGTCGATGTTGGTATCGAGGTCCAGCGCTGGTCCGAAATTCACCAACGCTCGGGAACGAAACGCGGCCTTGTCCTCGTAGTGAAGACCGATAGGCATGATGTTGATGCCGTCGGCCCCGTTCACCCTCGCTCCGAGTGCAATCCGAGCGGCACCTGTCTTGAGCCTGAGAATCGATGGATCGTCGGTTGTCGTCCCTTCGGGGAAGATCGTCAGCTGCTCTCCCTCCGCCAGCGCCTTGTAGCAGGATGCGAACATCTGGTCGTTGCGGAGGCGACCTTCCTCGCGCGACTTGTGAACGGGGATGGCCTCGACGTAGTTCATCAGCTGCTTCGCCACCGGCACCTTCCAGATTCCGTCTTGGGCCAGGAATCGAGGCCTGCGCTCCATGGCATAAAGAAGGAGAACGGGATCGCTAAATCCTCCAAGTGGTTGGCCACCGCCAGTTGCGGACCCTCGGTTCGTGACCCATCCGCGTAATAGACATCGACCGACCGGTACAGGCCTTTCACCGCCCAGAAGGCGATCTTGCGGAGTATCCGATCGCGGCGAGTGCTCTTCGGCCCGGCCACGGCGGCGAGGCTACCGACTTACCTCATCCAGACAACGCTTCAGGCGGATCCCGTCCGAGGTCGCGGACTGCGTCTTTGATCCGTTGATTGACCGTTTCGATCACAAAGACCCGCGCGTATCGCTTCGAGTCCCCGGCCACTATGTGCCATGGAGCACCAGGCCAGTCGGTCTTGGCGAACATATCCTCCGCCGCCTCCTCATATAGGCCGCGCTTGTCCCGATTGCGCCAGTCCTCATCCGTCAGCTTCCACTTCTTTAGAGGGTTCTCTCGCCGAGCCTCGAAGCGACGGAGCTGTTCCTCATGGGAGATATGCATCCAGAACTTGACGAGGATCACGCCCTCTGCCGCGAGCATCTCTTCGAAGCTCACAATCTCGGCGAAAGCCCGACTCCACTCGTCCCGGTTGGCAAAGCCTTCGACCCGCTCCACGAGCACACGTCCATACCAAGATCGGTCGAGGATGGCCATCCCTCCCCAGCCCGGGAGCACAGGCCAGAACCGAGCCAACCAGTGGTGACGAAGCTCGTCGGGCGTCGGCGCCGCGAACTGGACGACCCGCACATGACGCGGATCAAGATAGGCGTCGAGCCGCTTGATAGCACCGCCCTTACCGGAAGCGTCCCATCCTTCGAAGAGAACACATACGGGAGGGCCCAGCTCTTGTTCGCCGGTCTGTGCCCCTAGATACAGCCGGAGCTGAAGAAGTCGCTCCTGTGCCTCCTCCAGGCGATGGCGGTACTCCTTCTTCTTCAGGTGCAGGGTCAGATCGACGTCGTCCAAAGCACCCATCACGAAACCTTGCGTGCCATGGCCACGATGTCTAGCTGAGCCAGTACCCGGGTGCTACCTCAGAGAAGCGTCACACCCAGAAGACTGCCGATGGCAAAGGTGAGGGCGGCCGCCGCCATGCCAAAGCCGAGCTGACGTAGGCCGGAGAACCACACGCTGCGTCCGGTGATGAGACTGATCCCGGCTCCGATGACAAACAACCCAACGGCGGAGACAAGAACGCTGATAGCGAGAGCCGTCGGGCCCTCGGCAAAGAAGTATGGGATAACCGGGATGATGGCGCCGAACGCGAAGAGAAAGAACGAGGCGATGGCGGCTTCCCAAGCGGAGCCACCCAGCTCCTCGGGATCGATACCGAGCTCCTCGCGCGCCATGGTGTCGAGAGCCAGCTCCTCGTTCTTCATGATCGTGGTGGCTAGCTCCTCAGCTAGCTCGGGGGGGATCCCTTTCGATCGGTAGATGAGAACGAGCTCGTCGCGCTCCTCGTCCGGAAACGCGCGGAGCTCCTCTCGTTCTCCTGCGAGCTTCTGCTCATAGAGCTCCCGTGAGCTCTTGACTGAAATCCACTCTCCGAGAGCCATCGAGATCGACCCGGCGAGAAGACCAGCCAATCCTGCAATGAGGATCGCGGTCCTCGAGGCCGTTGCTCCCGCGACGCCCATGACAAGGCTCAGGTTGGAGACGAGGCCATCGTTAGCGCCAAGGACCGCCGCCCGCAGGGCATTTCCGCCGACGGCCCGATGGCGCCCTTCCAGCCGACCGTGCAGACCTCCGAACCCCTTGGCAGGAGGGCCGCTTAACTCCTTGAGGAGACGAGCGTGGCTTCGCTCGTCGGCAGGAAGGATCGATCCTTCGGCCTCGGGCTGATCGTCGTAACGGGTCTGCCCGGCCGTCTCGAGCGAGGCCATCACATTGACGATCAGCTTGGTGGTGAAAGTACGGCCCAGCCAGCCCAGAAAACGTACGCGGCGAGTCGGCGCACGGACCGGGACCTTCTCCCCGGCCTCCGCCAGCTGGACTTCCCAGAAGGCCGCGTGCCGCTCCTCCGCCTGGGCCAACTTGCGGTAGATCTCCTGGAGGTCGGGATCCGACTCCCGGTCGGCCACCAGCCGATAGAGGAAGGCAGCATCGACCTCTTCCTGGATGTTGTCCAGGTAACGGTCGACGTCCGCCTTCGATACCATTTCCGGTGCGCACCTCCTCGGCGCCCTTAGGGTAGAGCAGCCAGTTAGGGATCCTCCTCAACGGCACGCGGGATCGAAAGCAGACCTGGAGCAGCATGACAGAAGGCGACACGCGCCAAGGCCTCGTGACGCGGAAACAGCTGGGCGAGTACCGAGTTCAATCGAACGGTCATGAGTTCGCGTGCTCTCCTTCGAACGCCCTCCGAAAGGAACTCATTCGCTTCGAGTCGGCTGCCGAGAGCTCGCGACCTACGGCACGGGCGCTGGGAGTTGCAGACATATCCGACGTCGATCCAGTCGCAGTCGGAGACCTGGTCTCATTCATCGAAGGAGCCGACCAGACCGGCCTCATCCGCTCCGTCTTGCCACGCCGCAATGAGCTAACGCGGGTAGCGGCCGGCCGTGCGCCGCGCAGGCAGGTGATCGTGGCCAATGTCGACCAGGTCGTAGCGATGGTGTCCGTCTCGCACCCGGCGCCGAACTGGCAGCTGCTCGACCGGCTGCTCGTCACGGTGGAAGCGGCCGCGATAACGCCCGTGGTCTGCTTCACCAAGCTCGATCTGATCGACGAGTTTCCCGAGGCAGAGGTGTATCGAGGCATTGGCTACACCACGCTCGAGACCTCGACGGTGACGGGCCACGGCGTCGACAGCCTGAGCGCGGCCATGGCTGGGAACGTTTCCGTAGTGGTTGGCATGTCGGGAGTCGGCAAATCGAGTCTGCTGAACGCCATTGCCCCCGGGCTCGAGATAGATGTGGCTGCAGTGTCCGAGTCCAGCCAAAAGGGTCGCCACACGACGACTCACCTCGAGATGCATGAGCTTCCCAACGGAGGCAGGGTGGTAGATACGCCGGGAATCAAGTACTTCGGATTATGGGGTGTCTCCCCCGACGACATCGTTGCGCTGATGCCGGAGCTGCGCGAATTGCTCGGCCGATGTCAGTTCAGAGACTGCCGACACCTCGAGGAACCGGGCTGCGCGATCAGACATGCCCTGAAGCGCGGTTCCATCGCTGCCTCGCGCTACGACAGCTATCGCGCTATCCGGGAGGCGGTGAGACAGGAGTACTGAGAAAAGCTGGCCGAAAGACTGTGTTCGCCCGTTCCACTACTACCTTGTGTAGTTGACTACCTGGCAAGGCCTGCTATCCTGCCAAGCACTGTATCCGACAAGACACGGTACCGATGGGAACCATGGAACGCAGCTCCCAGCTGCTGAAGGGAGTACTCGATATGTGCCTCTTGGCACTCATCTCAGAGGAGCCGAGCTACGGATACGAGATGGTCGGGAAGCTACAGGACCGCGGCCTCACCCTCGTCAGCGAAGGCAGCATCTACCCCCTACTCAGCCGGCTGCAGCGTCGCCGCCTCGTGGAGGCGTACTTCGAAGAGTCGAAGGAGGGTCCGCCTCGAAAGTACTACCGCATCCGCCGCGAAGGTCGAACGGAGCTGGCACGATGGCAAGACGAGTGGAAGACGCTTTCAGATGGAGTAAACACAGTGCTCAACGGAGGACGGGATGACTGAGATCTCACAGATAGTGCAGAGCAGCGAGCGCTACTGGAGGGAGGCCGGCGTCTCCGCCGAGTCCATCGAGGACATGAAAGCGGAGCTGGAGTCTCACCTGCGCGACGCCGAGAGCGAAGGAAAGTCGCTGGAAGCGGTCGTCGGTCCCGACCTCGAGAGTTTCGCCGCCGCTTGGGCCGCCGAACAGGGAGCTACAACGGAGGAAGCGCCGGAGGTCACCCCCCGCGCCAGGTGGGCGGGTCTCACAGGCCTGGCATTGGGGGCGGTGGCGGTAATCATCTTGGCGCTGGTGTTCGGCGAGCGAGCGCCGGAGGAAGAAGTCCAGGCATGGCGCTGGATCTGGTTGATAGCCGCAGTAGTCCTCGGCATCGCCGAGATGCTGGCGCCCGCTTTCTTCATCCTGCCTTTTGCCATTGGCGCCGTTGCCGCCGCGATCCTCGCCTGGTTCAGCATCTCGGTGCCGCTGCAATTGCTCGTCTTCATCGTCGTCTCGATTCTGACCTTGATAGGCCTCCAGCGCTTCATGCAAAAGGAGGAGCGCGAGGTACCCGTAGTCGTGGGCGCCACTCGCTATTCAGGCCGTCTGGCGACCGTCCTCGAGGACGTCGATCGGAGAGCAGGCACCGGAGAGGTGCGAATGGACACCGAGGTCTGGAGAGCCACCACGAAAGGCGACGGGGTCATACACGCCGGCACCGAGGTTACGGTCGTCGAGGTCGTAGGCACCCGGCTCGTGGTCGAGCGGCGCGAGAACTAAGGATCTAAGGAAGGAGCTCGGGAAATGGAAGCCGCAGTTGTCGTTCTAGTGGCAATCATCATTGTGCTGATCGCCTTCGCCGTAATGGCGGTCAAGGTGGTAGCCCAGCACGAAAAGGGCCTCGTGGAGAGATTCGGGAGGTACCGCCAGACGGTAGATCCCGGTCTTCGAATAATCGTTCCCTTCGTTGACGCGCTGAAGCGAGTCGACATGCGGGAACAGGTCGTCGACGTGCCTCCGCAAGAGGTCATAACCAAGGACAACGTCGTGGTCACCGTCGATGCCGTCGTCTACTACCAGGCGACGGATCCGGTGAAGCTGCGCTACAACGTCGCCAATTTCATACTGGCGGCCACCAAGCTGGCCCAGACGAACCTCAGGAACGTCGTTGGCGACATGGATCTGGACGATGCCCTCACGTCGAGGGAGCACATAAATGTCCAGCTTCGCGACATCCTCGATGAAGCCACCGACGTGTGGGGTACCCGCGTCGTTCGCGTCGAGATTCAGCGCATCGATCCGCCAGCGGACGTCACTGAGGCGATGCACCGCCAGATGAAGGCGGAGCGTGACCGAAGGGCCGTGGTTACCGAGGCGGAAGGTGACAAGCGCGCCGCCATCCTCCAGGCGGAGGGCGTCAAGGAAGCTCGGATCCGTGAAGCGGAGGGGCAGGCTGAAGCGATCAAGAAGGTCGCCGACGCAGAGCGTTATCAGAAAGAGACCGTGGCCGAAGGTGAAGGTCGGGCCATCGAACGGGTCTTCGGAGCGATCCACACCGGCGATCCCACGCCGGATCTAATCACGATTCGCTATCTCGATGCGCTGGGAACCATTGCGGACGGGCAGGCGACCAAGTTGTTCCTGCCGATTGAGACGTCCGGAATCCTGAGCAGCCTCGGCGCGATCAAGGACATGTTCAGCGAGGACGGCGAGCAGCAATCGCCGCCTCCGCCAGCGGCAGGCTGACGACCCGCCAGGGCGGGAGCGGTCTTACGTCTGGTGCTTGGTAACTCTGACGAGGGTGTTGCCGGTGACGGTGGTCAGACGGCCATCGTCCCAGCGCACGTCGACCCAGTTCCCCCGGACGTCCTTGACGACACCGGTCCGGGGGACCTGGCCTACCTTCTTCGTCAGCACCTGCACCCGGTTTCCCTTGGCGAGCACGGCCCGTCCTCCCTTCTCCCTGAGTATGTCACAACCAGGGAGTCGGCGGTCGGGTAGAAGGTCAGTTTGGGTTTCCTGTCAATATGAACTGCGGAAAGCGCGGCTGAGATTGACAGGAACGCGGCCTCAGCTGATTGACTCTGCTATCGCTTGCGTTTCCTCCGCGCTCGTCGGTGGATACACATACAGCGTGTAGTCATCACACCGGCTTGGTCCCTCGAACCAGGCCGCCGCCCACATCCCGTCGCTCAGCGGACCCAGCGCCGCGTCGGTGCCGCGTATCTCGATTACCGCCGGCCGGGCCGACCAACGTTCCGGGGGTAGAGCGCCTCTGACCAGCGCTACCACCGGAGTGCCGGTTGCGTCCGTCCAGATCGCAAGCGACGTGCCCGGCAACGCAGTCCACTGGTCGACTTCGACGGCTGCCGCGGCCGGAGCCGTATCGGCAACCCGAGCAGGTAGTTGGCGAGGAGCGAAGATCGGCGGGCGACAGGGCAGATCCGAATCCACAACGGTCGTGTGAGGAACCGCAGCCGGTGGCAGCGTGGTCGCAGTCGCAGTCGGAGACGGCGCCAGGGTCGTGGCGGCCTCGGGCGTCTTTGAGCAGGCGGCGGCCAGCAGGAGAAGCGTCAGCAGGTACCGGGCCACGCGCGCAGAGTACCGAGAGAGAGGCTCTTTGCCGCGGACCGCTAGCGTCCGCGCGCGATGCACCAGCCAGTCCCATTAGAGAAGATCCAAAGGGCACGCGAGAACATAAGAGCCCATGTCGTCCGGACGCCGGTCATCCAACTCGAGGTCGAAGCTCCGGCCGAGATCTATCTGAAGCTCGAGAACCTCCAGCCCATAGGCTCGTTCAAGCTACGCGGTGCCGGCAATGCCATTGCAGGGCTGGAGCAGGAGCAGCTCACCGAAGGCGTCTGGACAGCTTCGGCCGGAAACATGGCCCAAGGCGTTGCATGGCATGCCCGGCGGCTGAACATTCCATGCACCGTGGTCGTCCCGGAGACCACTCCCGCCTCTAAGCGGAGCTCGATCGAGCGCCTCGGTGCTTCTCTTATCGAGGTCCCGGTACAGGAGTGGCTCGACGTCTTTCGTACGAGAGCATTCCGAGGTCTTGAGGGACTCTTCATACACGCCTTCAGCGACCCGGCAGTGATGGCCGGCAACGGAACGATTGGCCTCGAGATCATCGAGGACGTGCCCGACCTCGATGCGATCGTCGTTCCTTTCGGAGGCGGAGGTCTCGTGGGCGGGATCGCCTCGGCAATCAGGTCTCTCCGTCCCGAGACGAGAATCCTGGCGGCGGAGTTCGCCGAGATGGCACCGCTGGCGGCCTCGTGGGAACCAGGACATCCAGTCGAGGTGCCCTTCGCCGCCACCTTCATTGACGGGATCGGCGCGCCTGTCGTATACCCGGAGATGCTGGACCTCGCCAGGCAGCTGCTCGACGGAGTGGTGACCACCACCGTGCCCGCAACCGCGGCTGCAGTCCGCTTGCTGGCCGAGAGAGGGCGGGTAATAGCCGAAGGGGCTGGTGCCGTCCCGGTGGCGGCCGCACTGAGCGGCGCCGCAGGCGAAGGAAAGGTGGTCTGCGTCGTCTCAGGCGGCAACATCGACATGGACAAGTTCAGAACGATACTCCAGGGAGGAGTGCCGTAGTCTCCCCCCGTCATGAATCACAAGGAGCTGGCTGAGCAACGACTCATGGAGGTCGAGCCGGAGCTGAGACAGATCAGTCGCTGGATGTACGACCATCCGGAGCTCGGCAACCAGGAGCATCAGACCTCCCGGCGTCTAGCTCAATTTCTCGAGGAACGAGGTTTTGACGTTGAATTCCCCGCCTACGGACTGAACACCGCGTTCGCGGGCCGAACGGGAAGCGAGGGACCGGAGATCATCATCTGCGCGGAGTACGACGCCCTCCCCGACGTCGGGCACGCGTGCGGTCACAACCTGATTGCTACCTCGGCGCTGGGCGCCGGCTACGCCCTCGCCGCGGTGGCCGACGACCTCGGCATCAAAGTGACCGTTCTCGGAACTCCAGCCGAAGAGAAGCTGGGAGGCAAGATCGACCTCATCCGGGCCGGGGCATTCCAGACCGGCGCCGCGGCGATGATGGTTCACCCCTCCCCCAAGAATGTTCTCGATCCTCAGTCCCTTGCCGTCCGACACCTCGATGTCGAATACCACGGAAAGACAGCCCACGCAGCCGCCACACCTCAGGAAGGCATCAATGCGCTTGACGCCTTCGTCCAGGCGTATGTCAACGTGTCCACTCTCCGCCAGCACCTCTACCCAACCGACAAGATTCACGGAATCATCAACAGGGGAGGCGCCGCGCCCAACATCATCCCCGCCTACACCCACTCCTCCTGGTACATAAGAGCCGACACGATGGAACGACTCGAGGAGCTGACTCAGAGAGTGATGGCGTGTTTCGAGGCTGCGGCCGCCGCGACTGGTTGCACCTGGGACTCTGAAGAGCTGGGCGAACCCTATGAGGATCTAGTGACAGACCCGCTCCTCAGACAGCTGTTCAACGCAAACGCCTCTGCTCTCGGGCGCACAATGCTACGAGGCTCGGATCTGATGGTCGGCGAGGCAGGATCAACGGACATGGGCAACGTGAGCCACGTTCTTCCCTCGCTTCACCCGATGCTCGACATCAACTCACTGCCGGCCGTCAATCACCAACCCGAGTTCGCAGCCCACACGATCACGCCAGACGGAGAGAAGGCCATCCGTGACGGTGCCCTCGGCATGGCCTGGACCGTGATCGATCTCGCCACAGCCGACCGATGGAGCGAGCTCGGCCAGTCGCCGGACTGAATTTCCGCCGCCCGAAGCCCCATTCAGATAACCGAAGTAACGAGCCCGCCGGCGGGCTTCACAACAAACGACGGCCCTCCTGTGGCTTGTTCGGCGGCCTCGATGACTCGCGGTACGACCTCCGGCTGGCACGCGGCGATGGCGTAGCCGCCGAATCCGGCTCCTGTGAGACGGCTACCGGCCGCCCCGGCCGCCCTCATCGATGCGACCAGGCGACCGAGTTCCGCGGTCGAGACTCCGAGAGCAACAAGACTGGCTTGGGAATCGTCGAGGAGCTGCCCGAAGCGGCTCCATTCTCCGTTCAGCAGGGCTTGCTCTGCCTCGTTCACGCGGTTGGCCTCCGAAAACGCATGCTGTGCGGCGGCTCGAATCGGCAGTACCTCGGCCGGATCAAACTCGCCGGCAGAGAGCTCCACCAGCAGTTCGGTCGGGATCGCTGTTTCCGCCGCGACTATCTCCGCGGTCGCCGCCTCGGGAAGATCCGCAGCGGAGGAGCTGATATCCGGAATCAGAGCCAACCGGCCGAGGCTCGCCAGCCGTCCGGAATCCCTGCCGCGGCCAAGGAGCGCGGCTGCCGTTCGGCTCGCTACCACCAGCCGGTTGTAAGCCGACTTCGCGCCGGCTCCCTTCGGGGCCGGCCGGCCCGAATACGCAGCCACCACCGAGAGTCCTTCCGGGATCGGAACCGGACGCGTCCGAGTTGGATCGAAGTCCACACGAAGTGCTGCTCCTTCGGCTGCCCGGACGATAACGGTCTGATCCATCATCCCGCCCTCGACCCCGGTGGCTCGCTCGGCCGCGATCGCGGCTTCGATCAACCCCTGGTCGTCGAAACCCAGCTGCCACAGTCCATTCAGCGCCGCCACCAGGGCAACGGTGAGCGCGGAAGACGAAGAGAGACCACCCTCCGACGGAAGATCGCCTCCGATGAGTAACTGCGCTCCCTCAGACCTTTCTCCCACAGTGGCCACCGCGGCGGCGATATAGCGGTGCCAGGTGGCGGCCTTCTCTACGGCGAAGGGTGCCCTGGTCGCCAGCGGCGACGGCCGCGAGAGCGAGTCTGCCTCTAGAAGCCCACCGCGGCCTGGTCCGGCGGCCACCAGTACTGATCGGTCGATGGCCATCGGAAGAACCGGCAGAAGCGAGTAGTCGGTGTGCTCGCCAATCAGGTTGACGCGGCCCGGCGCACGGGCGACGAGTTTCGCTGGCTGCCCATACCGCGCCGCGAACTCCGAAGTGACACGTGAGATCACATCACCCATTAGGGAAGCATTGTCTTCGGAAGGAGTGTCGAGTGGGCTCTCAGACGCCCTGCGCGTGGACTATGACGCGCCGCTCCCGCGCCTGATCGAGCTCGATGAATAGGAACCGCTGCCATTGCCCGAGCAGCAGCTGACCGTCTACCACAGGCACGGTGGCAGATGCACCTCCGACCAGAACCTGGCGAACGTGGGCTGGTCCGTTCAATAGCTCGTCTTCCTGAAGATTCTCAGTGCGGATCTCCCAGTCGTCGTGTTCGTAGTAGAGATCGGAAGGAACCAGGGCCTCCAGCCGTCTCCGGTAGTCGTTGAGAAAACCTGCCTCAGCCTCGTTGATCACGAGGCTCGTGGTCGTGTGCGGCGTGTGCAAGGTCAGTTGGCCGTGCTTAACCCCTGACCGCTTCAGTACTTCCCGGGCGAGGTCGGTTACATCTACGACGTCATTCGACCCTTCCGTTTGGAAGTGGAGGACCTCGGTCCTGACCGGCGGGGCCTCGGTAGCGGCTAAGACGACGATTTCCCCACGGGGGGTCCGCGTGGATCGACTGACTGAAAGATGTTCGTCCAAGGGTGATGCTCCTCGATGGTGAGGTGCCTCGAAGCAGACGCCAGGTTAGCTCATCGGACATCTCATGAAGGAACCAGATCGTTCCATGAGCGGCGGTCAGCTCGAAGAAGCCGGCAGCGGAGGCTTTCGCGATCCCAGGCATCCCCTAAGACAGCCGCGTAGCGTGGGCGGGACCGTGCGACTTGCGGTCACGACCACAGCCGACAGAGCCGAACCTCTCCTGGCCGCCCTAGCCGCCCAGGGCTTAGAACCTCTGTCTTTGCCGGCCGTCCGCGCGGAGGCGTCGGAACCGGCAGAATTGGCACGGGCCGCTGCTTCCTGTGAGGACGCGGATGTGATGGTCTTTACCTCGCCTCGTCCCATTGCTCTTCTGTGGGATGCGGGCCTCCCAAGCACGAGGGCAGCGGTATGCGGCGCCGGCACGGCTGAAGAAGTGGAAAAACGGGGAGGAACAGTCTGGGCATCCGGCACGGGAACGGCCGCCGACCTGGCCCAGATGGTGGCACCGGGTCTGGGCGGTCTCGACGTGGCGTTCCCTCACGCCCGAGGCGCAGACCCGAGAGTGGCCCTCACTCTGGCGGACGCGGCCAGGAGCCTCACGGCGGTCGCCGTGTACGAACTGTTGGCCGAGCCTGCTCCGCGCGAGCCGGTTGAAGGAGTCATATTCACGCACCCACAAGCCGTCGATGGGTGGCTTCTCTCCCGAGGCCTGGCCAACACCTTCGTCGTCACGGTCGGGCGGGCAACGATGGGTGCACTCCGCCGCCACGGTCGACGACCCGACCTTGCCCTCCGAAATGCCGATCTCCCGGCGATCGCGGAGGCGATTTTCTACGCGATGCGACCGAGCACGGCCGGGTAATCGCGGCTATACGGAAAGACCGTGCAGCAGAACCGTCCTCGCCGCTCCTGACACCTCGTCCATGCGGCTGGTGGGATCAGGATCCTCGTTGAGAACCTTGGCGGCCGACATGATGATGTCCTGAATCAGCCGGCCGGCAAGATCTTTGGGAACCGACCGTAGCTCTCCCGCTTCAACTCCGAGCCGGTAGACCCTTCCAAACTCCCGGGCGAGACCCTCGTGAGCAACTCGCACGCGCTCCTGCGCCTCTTCGGACAGCTTGGGCACAGCCCGGTGGAGTAGCACCCCGAGGGTGGGCTCGGTCGCGACAAACTCGATCATGCGAACGGCCAGCTCACTGAGCTGGTCAGCCGCGGGTGCGCGCTGCGGTATGCCTACTACTACCTGGTCGATCAACTCCGGAAGTCTCTCCTCGACCAGGGAAGCAAGCAGATCTTCCTTGTCGGTGAAGTACTCGTATACGGTCGTTCGGCCGATTCCCACGAAGGCTGCGACATCCCCGAGCGACGTCGCTTCGTATCCGTGGCGGCTGAAGAGATCTTCGGCGGCATCGAGGAGCTCGGTGCGGGTGAGAGCTTTGTGCTCAGCGATCGTGGCCGCGCGGATGCGAGGCATGGGGTGAATCCTAGGTAGTGAACCAGGGCATCAGAGGCCCCGGTCGTCTGGATATCGCATCAGGTTTATCGTCTGGGCGATGCCCGCAACGATCGTGCTCGGCACCCAATGGGGTGATGAGGGCAAGGGTCGAGTCACGGACCAGCTCGCCGAGACCGCCGACGTCGTTGTCCGCTATCAGGGCGGGAACAACGCTGGCCACACAGTCGTGATCGGCGAAGAGCGATTCGCCCTTTCGCTAATACCCAGTGGAGTGATGTACCGGCGGGTCACTCCAGTCATCGGTTCAGGGTGCGTCGTTGATCCCAAAGTTCTCATCGACGAGATGGACATGCTTCGAGATCGGGACGTCGATCCCTCCCGGCTTCGAATCTCGGGCAACGCGCATCTGATCATGCCGTACCACCGGAAGCTCGACGCGGTGATGGAGCGCTATCTGGGCCGCCAACAGATCGGCACTACGAGGAAAGGCATCGGACCTGCTTACACCGATAAGTACGCCCGCCAGGGCATCAGAATCCAGGACCTCTTCGACCCGAAGATTTTCAGTGACAAGCTCGATCAAGTCCTCAGGGAGAAGAACAAGATCCTTACTCGGGTGTACAACCAGCTCGCAATGGATGCCGAACAGATCGCGGAGGAGTACCTCGGCTACGCGCCGATGCTATTGCCCTACGTCGCTGATGTATCTCTCCTCCTGGCGATGGCTTTGGAGAACGACCAGCGCATCCTCTTTGAAGGCGCGCAGGGAACGCTGCTTGACATCGACCATGGAACATATCCTTTCGTAACGGCCTCGAACCCCACTGCCGGGGGCGCAATGACCGGCTCCGGAGTCGGTCCGGGGGCCATCGACGAGGTGGTCGGCGTGGCGAAGGCGTACATATCCCGAGTCGGGACCGGGCCTTTCCCCACTGAGCTACACGACGAAGCCGGAGAGACGATGGTCAGGGTGGGCGGCGAGTACGGGACCGTAACAGGGCGCCGCCGTCGGTGCGGCTGGTTGGATCTCGTGGCGCTCCGCTATTCCGTGCGGATCAACAGCCTCACGGAGCTGTACTTGACCAAGCTTGACGTGCTGTCCTCATTCGAGAGCATCAACGTCTGTGACGCGTATACGTCGCTCGGCGAGCGATACACGGAGTTTCCGCGCCAGCAAAGGGTCCTATATAACTGCACACCAATCTACGAAGAGCTGCCCGGCTGGAAGGCAGATATCACCAACGTCCGAACCTACGACGACCTCCCCAAAGAAGCCCAGCAATACGTAGAGCACATCGAGGAGCGCACCGGAGTGCCGATCAGTTGGATCTCCGTAGGTCCCCAGAGGGGGGCAGCCGTGGAGCGGCCGTGAGGATCATGCTCATCGGAGAGGGGGCGCGCGAGCACTCGCTGGGCTGGAAGTTGGCGCAATCCCCGCGGATCGGGCGGCTCATCTCGGTGCCGGGCAACCCGGGGCTGGAGTCGCTGGGCGAGACCGTGCCGGAGATTTCCGCCTCCGATACGGCCCGGATCTCGGAATTCGCAGTTACTCGAGGAGTGGATCTCGCCATCATCGGACCAGAGGACCCTTTGGCAAAAGGCCTCGTCGACGATCTGACCGCGGCCGGCGTTGCTGCGTTCGGGCCGACGCGAGCCGCCGCTCGCCTCGAGTCGTCCAAGTGGTTCGGAAAAGAAGTGATGGCCAAGGCCGACGTCGCCACCGCCTCCGCGCAGGTGTTCTCGGAGGAGGGACCTGCGGTGGCGGCTCTCCGACGCCAGGAGGCACCGTTCGTAGTCAAAGCCGACGGCCTGGCCGCCGGAAAGGGTGTCCTCGTCAGTGACCAGCTCGCGGATGCGGAAGCTTGGGTAAATCGCTGTCTATCTGGTGGACTCGGCCAGGCGGGATCGAGGGTGCTGATAGAGGAGCATCTACCCGGCCCCGAACTCAGCCTCTTCGCCATCTGCGACGGACAGGAGCCCGTGGCCCTTGCCCCGGCCCGCGACTACAAGCGCTTGGGAGACGGCGACGAGGGCCCGAACACGGGCGGGATGGGCTCTTACTCGCCCGTTGATTTGCCGCTCGGTCTCCAGAAGGAGCTGCTCGAGGAGATCGTTCGTCCGGTGCTAGCGGTCCTCATTGACCAAGGGACACCGTATATGGGATTCCTGTATGTCGGGCTGGTGCTAACGGAAGACGGCCCCAAAGTGCTGGAGTTCAATGTTCGGCTGGGTGATCCCGAGGCCCAGGCAATCCTTCCCAGGCTCCGCAGCGACCTCCTCGAGCTCGTCCTTGCTTGCCTGAACGGAGGAATTGGCCAGCTCAGACCGGAGTGGTCAGACCTGGCGGCGGTCAA
>JBHICV010000039.1:0-17723 GCA_046759765.1 Acidimicrobiia bacterium | reverse complement strand
GAGATCCCCTTGGGGCAGGCGGCCTCACACTCGCCGTGGTTGGTGCAGGATCCGAAGAAGCGCTCCATCTCGTCGACCATCGCCGTGACCCGACTCCAGCGCTCGGGCTGACCTTGTGGCAACAGGTTCAGGTGGGCGACCTTGGCGGCGGTGAACAGCTGGGCGGCACCGTTGGGGCACGCCGCCACGCAGGCACCGCAGCCGATGCACGCGGCCGAGTCCATGGAGGTCTCGGCGGCCTCCTTCGGGACGGGGATCTCATTAGCTTCGGGTGCGCTGCCGGCGTTCACGCTGATGTAGCCGCCGGCCTCGATGATCCGATCGAACGCGGATCGGTCGACCGTCAGATCGCGAACGACCGGGAACGTGGCGGCGCGCCAAGGCTCGACGACGATGGTCTGACCGTCCCGGAAGTGCCGCATGTGCAGCTGGCAAGTAGCGGTCCCCGGCGCCGGGCCATGGGGCACCCCGTTGATCATCACCCCGCACGAGCCGCAGATTCCCTCACGGCAGTCGTGGTCGAAGGCGATGGGCTCGATATCTTCGGAAATCAGATGCTCGTTGAGCACGTCGAGCATCTCGAGGAATGACATGTCGGGGCTGATGTCCTGCGCCGGGTAGGTCTCGAATCGACCCGAGTCACGGCTGTCGGTCTGGCGCCACACCTGCAGCTTTAGATCCATTACTGGTAGCTCCTCTCGGTGAGGTCCAGGTATTCGAATCCGAGCGGCTCCACCAGCCAGCTGGGCGTCTCGCCTTGACCCGTGAACTCCCAGGCGTTGACACTGAGGAACTCATCGTCTCGCCGCAGTGCTTCGCCGTCGGAGGTCTGATACTCCACCCGGAAGTGACCCCCGCAGGACTCTTCCCTGATGAGCGCGTCGTGGCACATGAGCTCAGCCAGTTCGAAGTAGTCGGCCACGCGTCCCGCCTTCTCGAGGGACTGGTTCATCGTCTCGTCGTCACCCAGAACCCGCAGGTCTCTCTCGAACTCCTCCCTCAGGGCAGGAATCTCAGACATTGCCTTCTCGAGCCCTTGCTGGCTACGTTCCATTCCGCAGTAGTCCCAGAGGATCCACCCCAGCTCGCGGTGGAACCAGTCGACCGATCGGGTTCCCTTTCGGGATAGGAATCGGTCGATGCGTTCGTGCTCCGCGGTCTCGGTCTCCTGGAAGACGGTGTGCGAGGCGGGAAGCGGATCAGAGCCGAGCACGCCGGCCAGGTAGTCGCCGATGGTGTAGGGGAGGATGAAGTAGCCATCGGCCAGTCCCTGCATAAGCGCGCTGGCTCCCAGGCGATTGGCGCCGTGGTCGGAGAAGTTGGCCTCCCCAATGGCGTAGAGGCCGGGGATAGTGGTCATCAGGTAGTAGTCGACCCAGAGCCCACCCATCGTGTAGTGAGGAGCCGGGTAGATCCGCATAGGCACACGGAACGGGTCCTCGTCCGTTATCCGGTGATACATCTCGAATAGATTCGAATAGCGCTCCTCGATCACCTCCTGGCCGAGCCGGGCGATCGCGTCGGCAAAGTCGAGGTAGACGCCATTGCTGAGCGGGCCGACGCCACGTCCCTGGTCGACCATTCTCTTGGCCGCCCGTGACGCAACATCGCGGGGGACCAGATTGCCGTAGGCCGGATACATCCGCTCGAGGTAGTAGTCGCGCTCCGACTCCTGGATCTCGGACGGTGGCCGCTTCTCGTCGATGCTTTCCGGCACCCAGATCCGGCCGTCATTGCGGAGCGACTCGCTCATGAGCGTGAGCTTCGATTGGAAGTCGGCACTGGGAGGAATGCAGGTGGGATGGATCTGGGTGAAGGACGGATTCCCGAAGAGGGCTCCCTTCTTGTATGCCCGCCAGATGGCCGTGGCGTTGGATGCCTTGGCGTTGGTGGAGAGGTAGTAGGCGTTGCTGTAGCCGCCGGTGGCCAAGACCACCGCGTGAGCCGAGTGGGAAGAGATCTCGCCGGTTATGAGATCCCGGGCGACAACGCCCACCGCCCTGCCATCGTGCAGCACGACGTCGAGGACCTCAGTGCGGACAAACTGCTCAACAGTCCCCGCCCCTATCTGTCGAGCCAGCGCCTGATAAGCGCCGAGGAGGAGCTGCTGGCCGGTCTGTCCCCGTGCATAGAACGTCCTGGAGACCTGAACCCCACCGAACGAGCGGGTGTCGAGCAGGCCGCCGTACTCGCGTGCGAACGGGACTCCCTGCGCCACGCACTGATCGATGATCTCGGTGCTGACCTCGGCCAGGCGGTAAACGTTCGCCTCCCGGGACCGGTAGTCGCCGCCTTTGACGGTGTCGTAGAACAGGCGATACACGGAGTCGCCGTCGTTGCGGTAGTTCTTCGCCGCGTTGATTCCTCCTTGCGCAGCAATGCTGTGAGCTCGTCGAGGTGAGTCGTGGAAGGTAAAGGCCTTCACCTGATAGCCGAGCTCGCCGAGCGTCGCGGCCGCAGATGCGCCCGCCAGACCCGTTCCGACGACAATGATCTGGAAGCGGCGCTTGTTGGCAGGGCTCACCAAGTGAAGGTGGGAGAGGAGGTCCTGCCACTTATCCTCGAGTGCTCCGGGGGGAATCATGGCGTCGAGGACCACCTCAGCTCACCGCCCCGGTCACGATCAGAATCGGCATGCTGATGTTCCCTACCACGATCACGAGCGCGAACAGCCCGGCGAACCAGCGCCGCCAGGGGTTGAACGTCGGGTGATTGATGCCGAGGCTCTGGAACATACTCCAAGCGCCGTGGAAGATGTGGAAGCCGAGAGCGATCATCGCCACGATGTAGGCGATCGCCACCGGCCAGGATTGGAAGCCCCGGATCATGTTGTGGTGGACGTCACCGGCTACGAAGTCGGGATGGGCGATCCCGAACGTCACGTGAGCGAGGTGGTAGGCAATGAACAGCAAGACGATTACGCCTGACCAGCGCATGGTCCGGGAGGCATAGTTGGCGACCAAGTAAGAGCGGGGTGACTCATACGAGACCGGTCGTGCCCGCCAGTTCGTAATCGTGAGGGCGGTAGCGGCGTGGACGTGGAGTAAGAGGGCTACGAGCAGGCCTGCTCGGACCATCCAGAGGAACACACCGCGGGGCAGTAGCGGTTCCGGGAACTCCCGGAGCCACTCGGCGTAGGCATTGATCTCAGCCGCGCCGAGGAAGATCTTGAGATTGCCGATCATGTGGAACAGGACATACGCCAGCCCGACGATGCCAGTGATCGCCATCACCCACTTCTTCCCGACGTCGGAGCGGTAGAAGTCCAGGAACCAGGACCGCCGACGTACCGATAAAGCCATACGACCGCGATCTTACGGGCGCGTTCGGGGGTGGAAGTCGCTCGCGCAAGCGCCATCTCTCTTGACAGCGCGCGCGTCGCTCGCCATGATTACATCAATGTAATTACACCGGTGTCATTGAGGGGAGCACCTGGTGAATCAAGATCTGATCGATGCGCTCGCCATCGACGACCTCTCGTGGCAGGACAAGGCCAGCTGCAGCGGGGCGGACGCGGACCTGTTCTTCCCGGAGCGGGGCGCGTCGACCCGTCAGGCGAAGGCGATCTGTGCCGAATGCGAAGTACGGGTTGAGTGCCTCGAGTTCGCCTTACAGCACAGTGAGAAGTTTGGGATCTGGGGAGGCCTCTCCGAGCGGGAGCGCCGCAAGATACGCAAGCAGCGGGCTCTCGAGGCGGCTCGTCGGCGGGCTTCCTGACCGCGCCTTCCGGTAGAATTCCCGTAATTGCCTGGGAGGGACCGTGGGTGACGCGTTAGTAATCGTGATCGTTTTGGCCGCTGCCATTCTTGCCCTCTGGTGGATCGCGCGGAGCCGCACCCGGATGGCAAAGAAGTCAATTGAGGAAGAAAAGCCCACCGAAGAGCTACCGGACGTCACACGCCCGACTCCACGAGTAGCGGACTTCCACGTGCAGGGTTCCGAAGCACTCGTTTCCTTTGCCGTACCGCTTCCCGAGGGCGAGATCGACGAGGTTCTCCGGGATCTGTTGGTGCAGGAGGCGGTCGAGGTTGTCCGGGAGAAGCGCCATAGCCTTCCTCTCTCCGAGGTCAACAAGGTGGTGGCGTTAGCTGCCTCAGACGGTGACCCGGTGCGCGTCGGTGAGGTCGAGCTGGAAGAGCCTGGCGTGCTCCCGCCTCCGACGACAGTGCCGTCCCTCCTGACGTTGAGCCACATCGGTTTTGACCCGCTCTCCGAGCGTCTCGACGAGGAGTTGGTGACGCCGCCCGGGCTAGCGGCCAAGGACAGGGCCGATGAGCTGGGAGCGATCGGCGCCGAGCTCCGGCTACCGACTGCGGTAGACGTTGGTCTGAGAACCGTGGGTGTCGATCCTGAGACCATGTCGGCCGGTGAGCTCGTGACTTCCACGCTCGAATTGTTCGACTACCGAATCTCGCCCGCAGGCGATGGGACGTTCGTGGCGGAGAAGGCAGGGATAAAGACTTTCATCAGAGTCGTGCCTCACCACTCCGGGGACTACCCCGAGCTGGATTCGGAAACCATCCAGCGGTTCGTGATCGAGGCGCAGACGTCGGGAAGCAGCCGTGCACTCTTGGTGACGGAGAAGTATGCGCCGTTTGAGGTTTACGAGCGGGAGCAGCGCGATCCCCGTGTCCGGTTCATTACGCGGGAGCGGCTCCAGAAGTTCATCGACGCAATGGCGTTGGGGTAGTTCTCAGCTTTAAGTATTCAGTATTCAGTAACTCACGGCTGCCGACTGATGACTGACAACTAAGCTTCGCTTATGTTTGGAGGACGCATCAGCGGTCCGGAGCTGATCATCATCCTCGCTGTCATCCTGCTCCTGTTCGGTGCGCGAAAGCTGCCGGACCTCGCACGCTCGCTTGGTCAGTCGGCCAAAGAGTTCCGCAAGGGTGTACAGGATGGCTCAACCGAGGAACCCGAAACGCCCCCCGAGGAAACGCCCGATTCGTAGGAACGCGACGAGCCTCCGGCTCGTTGTGTCCACTGGAGCCTCGTGACGGAAGGCATCCCCCTTACTTGGGAAGAGGTTGCTCGGACGTATGGGCGGAAGATCTACAACTTCGCATATCGACTTACCGGCAACCCGGACGACGCCGCTGATCTCGTCCAGGAGGTGCTGCTCCGCGTCAAGCGAGGGCTCCCCGACTATCGCCCCGGCTCCTTCGAAGGATGGCTCTGGCGAATCACCCGAAACGCCTTCCTCGACGACGTCCGGCGCAGACAGCGCCGACCTACATCGCCTCTGCCTGAGGAGCTGGACCGGGCCCAGCTCGGTTCCAGTCCCGCTCCGGAGGAGGTTCTTGCCACGGTCCGCCTCGGAGAGGACGTGCAAAAAGCATTGCTGTCCCTCCCATACGACTTCCGAGAGTCGGTGGTGCTCTGCGACATCGTCGGCCTCAGCTATGAAGAGATCGCCGCGGCCGTCGAGGTTCCAGTCGGAACCGTACGCAGCAGGATCCATCGTGGCCGCAGGATGCTGAGAGAGAAGCTGTCGTGAGCCATCTCGGCGAGCTTCTCTCCGCTCATCTCGACGGCGAGCTCACCGGCGCCGAGGAGCGTCGAGTTTCCGAGCACCTGGCCGGCTGCTCCGTATGCCGGGCCGAATTGGAGGAGCTCCACGACGCACGGACGGCTGTTCGCTCGATGCCCATCCTCGAGATGCCGCCTTCCGTCGTGCCCCTGCTCGCCGACCATGACGCCAAGGTGATCCCACTCTTCCGCCGTCCGCGGGCCTGGGCCGCAGCGGCGGCTGCCGCGCTGATGATTCTCGTGGGGCTGGCGACCGTGCTGGCTCCCCCTCCGCCGGGAGTGCAGGTGCCCATCGACGATCTGTCCAACCAGTTCCGGGCCCGCGACTCGCTCGAGCCGACGTTCACGCCGATCGAGGTCGTTCCCGTGATAGTCGAGAACATCGAATGAGGCGGCTCGTGGTCGTCGGCGCGTTGACAACGGGGCTGGTGCTCGCGGCGTTGCCGGCGACAGCTAGCGACGATCTGGACGAGCTCTTCGAGAGAGCGTCGCAGGCTGAGTTCTCAGGTACGAAGTTCGTTCACTGCCAAACCCCGGATGGGGTGGTGAGTCAGATGACCGACATCAAACAATCAGGCGGCGTGGCGGTGATCAAGGCCAGGACGTCCGATACCGAGGTCATCGCCCGCAAGGGTGAGTACGCAGATCGGGCGGGTGACTACTCACGGGTTGCCACCGTCAGCGGCGGTGGCGTCACCGACCCAACTGTTCGGTACGAGGTTGAGATAGCGGGAGTCGATCGAGTGCTGGATAGAAGGATCACCGCCGTGCAGATCCGGGAAGGCGAGATGGTCCGGGTCCTGCTCGGTTTCGATGCCTCCAGCGGCGCAGTACTCCGCACCGAAACGTTCAATGCTGCAGGGACTTCGTACTGCACGAGCGAGTTCGTTGCTTTCATGCCGGGCATGCCTGAGATGGAGCTGATCTCCATGGAGGAAGCCGAGCGCACCCAGCTCGTTGCCTACGGAGGCGAACTCGACTCCGACCGGCTGCCGGCCGCAGTGGGCGGATTCTCCCGTATTGACGTGTATTCGGGGACGGAGGGCACCATGGTGGCCTACTACTCCGATGGCTTCTTCTCACTCTCGGTCATGAGCTCGGGCTCGCGGCTGGAGATACCGGAACTGAGCGGAGTGGAAGCGGCTCAGATCGACGGCGGCTCCTACCAGCGCAAGTTCTTCCCGGGCCAAGTGATCTACGTCTGGGAGACGCCGAAGGGCGGCTACGCCATGGTGAGCGACGCACCCGTAGATATGCAGCTGGCGGTGCTGGCCGACCTCCCGCGACCGGGCAAGCCCTTCTTCCTCACACGCTGGTGGCGGGCGCTCCTGGGGGGCTAAGACGCGTTCCTACGCGTTCCTGTCAATCTGAGCCGCACTTTCCACGGCTGCGATTGACACGAAACGACAGCTAGGCCCTCGCCACCTCGTCGAGGCGCTCGAGGAACGGCTTGGCGCCCAGCTCGGTGAAGATCTCACGGGCTTCTTCGGCGGCATCCCTACCTGCCTCATGGTCCGACTCCAAGAGCGACGCGCAGGCGAGCTGACTGAGAGCGAGATCAAACGGCACCCCGACCTCCCGAAAGATGTCCGCCGCTTTGACAAAGAGCTGCGTTGCGGTTTCCTGGTCACCCCCAAGCGCGGCAACGGCTGCCTTCCCGGAGAGTATCGATGCCTCCAGCCGCGGTGTGTCGAGCCTGACCTCTTCCGCCAGCTTGATCGCGTCGGAAACCACGGAAGCCTCCCCTTGCCAGATGGCGGCATGGATTCCGATCGTGTGCGCGACCGCGACCCACTGCGCTTGGTCCGACAGCTCGAACACCTGCAACGCGTATTCCCGGGCCGACGTGGGGTCGCCGGAGGCCAGAGCCACCCAGCCGTAGGTCCACAGGGACCCCACTCGATCCTGGGGGGAGGTCGATGCCTCGAGTTCCAGCCGCATCTCTTCGAGCACCTCCTCTGCGGCCTCGATTTCACCTCGCTTGGCCAGCAGTTCAGCCAGCGAGAATCCAACCTGGTTACGCACAAACCAAGAGTGCGTCTCCTCGCGTAACTCATCGATGATGTCCATTGCCAGGTCCCATGCGCCGGTTTGGATCGCCGACCACGCCGCTTTCGAGCCGAGAACGCCTACGTTGTCCATGTCGCCGCTCTTTCTGGCCATCTCGAAGCCGTCCTGGACGATCCCGAGTGTCCAGACGGGTTCGGTCCAGCTGGAGTAGGCGGCGATGTTGTTTCGGGCGCGCAGATCTGATCGTGTGAGACCGTGGCGGGCGGAGAAGCTCATTGCGCCCTCGGTCACCGCCTCCGCCTCCCGCTCGCGGCCGAGGAGAGTGAGTGCCCAGGCTTTTGTTATGAGGGCGTCCATCACAACCTCGATCAGGTCGAGACGGGCGGCCTCTGTGAGGGCCTTCTCGATCTCTGTCATCGCTTCGAGTCCGTTTTCATGAAACGCGTGCGCTCGGCCGAGTTGCGCGTGTAGCACGACTGAATCAGTCGTTGCTTCCATGCCCTCTATTTCGCTGCGTACGGAGTCCAGGAGCTCTATTGCCTCGTCGACCTGGGACTCCATGAGCAGCACTCCGCCAAGTCCGGCTGCCGATCGGGCAATGGCCTGACGGTCGCTCCGCCTTCTTGCGTGCTCGAGAGCATTGGCGAAGTGGCTGCGGGCGACTTCGTTCAGGCCGGCTAAGACCGCTGAGCTCCCTGCTCGTTCCTGCAGGTCGGCTTGCTCGACGGCCTCGACGGAGACGTCCATCGCCTGTTCGAGATGGGCAACCGCCTGCGCGTGTGACCCGAGAGTGCCGGCCCTGATCGCGGCCGATTCCAGGGCTTCCAGTGTTCTCCTCGTCAGATCGTCAGCTCGTTCGGCCTGCGGCACGGCGTGATATGCGTCGACCAGGTGGGAGGCGATGACACCTGCCAGCTCGTCGTCGCCTTGCTCCTCGAGAAGCTCGGCCACCTGAATGTGGAGTGAGCCCCGTTCGGCTCGGCCGAGGCTGGAGTATGCAACCTCCTTAATCACGCCCTGCACGAACTTGTATTGCCCTCGTTCAGGTGATCGTGGGTCCGCCTCGATGCTCAGGATCTCGCGCCGGACGAGTAGCTCGAGCCTTTGCTCGACTTCGCCGGGGGACAGACCCGCAAGTGAAGCCAGGCCTTTCGCAGGGAAGGTCTGTCCTAGGACAGAGGCCTTCTGCAGAAGTTGCCGGTCGTCGCGGTCGAGGGTGTCCAGGCGAGCTGCGACTAGCGCATGAAGGGTTTCTGGCACCGCCAATTCGGGCAGGTCACCCGTAAGCACATAGCCGTCTCCTTCCGGGACCAGGTGCCCTTGGCCGATCAACATCCGCACCGTCTCGACGGCGTAGAGCGGCACTCCTTCGGATCGCTCGACGATTCCGGTTACCAAGTCGTCCGGCAGCCCGGGAGCTAAACCGGTGAGCAGCTCCTCGATCTCTGGATGTGACAGCGGTTCCAAGTGCAGACCCGTGAAGCCCCGTTGACCAGCTCCCCAGTTCTCGCGGCGGTCGAGTAGCTCGGGTCTCGCCAACGTGACGACAAAGATCGGATAGTCACGTGACCACTCGAGCAACGACTCGACGAAGTCGAGAGTGCCATGGTCAGCCCACTGGAGATCCTCGAACACCATGACTGCGGGTGCCTGAGAGGACAAATGCTGGAAGAAGGTTCTCCAGGCGGCGAAGAGCTCGTCACGCTCAACTCCGGGGGAGTCTGAGACTCCAAGGAGCACCTGCAAGGCAGTAGAGATCCATCGGCGATCTTCCTTGGGCACGAACTCGTCCACGATCGCGTCCAGTTGAAGAGTGGTGAAGAAGTGATCATCGTTCTCGGCGATGCCCGCTCGGCGGCGGACCATCTCACCCAAGGCCCAGAAGGTGACGCCCTCTCCATAGGCCGGTGACCGTCCCTGGTGCCAGTAGAAGAGGTCGGCCAAGCCGTCCAGGTACTTCTCGAACTCCCAGATAAGACGGCTCTTGCCGATGCCGGGGATGCCCTGCACCGAGACGAGATGAGCTCGCTCGTCCCGGACTGTTGCCTGAAACAGGTCCTTGAGCAGCTGGAGCTCGGCCACCCGACCGACGAAGGGGGCTTCTAGGCCCGAGGCTCGGCCGGCGCCGCCACGCATAGCGACAACCTGCAGTGGCTGCCACACGGCAACCGGCTGCGTCTTGCCCTTGAGGGTCAGGTCACCCGCCGGCTCGTACGAGATGGCTTCATTGGTGGCTAGCTGAGTGGCTTCGTTGACCAGGACTGTCCCCGGTTCCGCCGCCGCCTCGAGCCTTGATGCTGTGTTCACGAGATCCCCGGCCACCATTCCGTGGGACCCCGCATCCAGTGTCACCGCGGCCTCCCCGGTAGCGATGCCGGCGCGAACCGACAATCCAGGAACGCCGAACTCGTTACCTAGGGTCTCGACGTCGGGCGCCAAATCGAGCGCGGCTCGCACTGCCCGCTCGGCGTCGTCCTCGAATGCGGTCGGTGTGCCCCAGATTGCCATCACCCCGTCACCGATGAACTTGTCGACGGTGCCTCCGTAGCGTTGGATCGTGTCGGTCGCCAGCTCGGAGTAGCGGGTCAGAAACTCGCGGACCTCCTCGGGATCGCGGTGCTCGGAAGTTGCCGTGAATCCGACCAGATCCGCAAAGAGAACAGAGACAAGCCTCCGCTCCGCGGTCGGTTCGGCGACGTCTGGCGCCGGCGCTGCGGCCGAAGGTGAAGCTGTCGCGGTGATTGCCTCTCCGGTCGGCGTCCCGCACTCCCCACAGAACTTGGCGCCGGCAGGCAACGGGGCTTCACAGTTCGAGCAGGCCACGGCCAGCTCAGTTCCACACTCGAAGCAGAACTTCTGACCGGAAACGGTGTCTGCGCCGCAATTGGGACAGGCCATCTGCTCTGAGGCTACCGCTGCTCCGAGCGCCTAGTTCGATGTGGCTTGCGTAGGTTCTACGCTGGGCCGAACACCAAGACGAGGCTTAGTGATGGATTTCGCGTTCTCATCTCGAGTCGAGGAGTTGCGTGAGAACCTCCTCGACTTCATGGACCGTCACGTCTATCCGGCAGAGGCCGTCTACGAACAGCAGATGGAAGCCGCCGCCGATCCCAACTTCCACCCTCCGATCGTCGAGGAGCTGAAGAAAGAAGCCCGTTCACGGAGCTTGTGGAACCTCTTCCTGCCCGATGAGAAGTGGGGGGCCGGCATCTCCGTGCTCGACTACGCCCCATTGGCCGAGATAACGGGCCGCAGCCCGTGGCTGGCTCCCGAGGCGCTCAACTGCTCTGCTCCGGACACCGGGAACATGGAGATCCTGGCGATGTTCGGGACTCCGGATCAGCAACAGAAGTGGCTCGTTCCCCTGCTGGAAGGCGAGATTCGCAGCTGCTTCTCGATGACTGAGCCGGACGTCGCCTCGTCGGATGCAACAAACATCAGAACCAGCATCACGCCCGACGGCGACCACTACGTCGTGCACGGCCGCAAGTGGTGGTCTTCAGGAGCGGCGAGTCCACGCTGCAAGGTGAGCATCGTCATGGGGGTTACCAACCCCGACGCCGACCCCTACCACCGGCAAAGCATGGTGCTAGTGCCCCTCGACGCCAAGGGCGTCGAGATCGAGCGCCCGCTTCATGTTTTCGGGTATCACGACCGGGGTGGCCATCCACAGATCAACTTTGACGGCGTCCGGGTTCCGGCTCAGAACTTGTTGGGCGAGGAAGGTGCAGGGTTTGCTATCGCGCAGGCCCGGCTCGGTCCCGGGAGGATTCACCACTGCATGCGGGCGATCGGAATGGCCGAAAGGGCCTTCGATCTCATGTGCGAGCGGGTGCTTGGGCGAGAAGCCTTCGGGCAGACGATTTCCGAGCAGG
Source organism: Acidimicrobiia bacterium (assembly GCA_046759765.1). GTDB lineage: Bacteria > Actinomycetota > Acidimicrobiia > Spongiisociales > CAZKJJ01 > JBHICV01. Next base: position 6,306 of record JBHICV010000039.1, on the reverse strand, counting down.
GGGTGGTGCAGGATTGGATCGCGGAGGCGAGGCTCCGAATCGAGCAAGCACGGCTTCTCGTGTTGAAGACGGCGTGGCTGATCGACACGGTTGGCGTCAAGGGTGCGCGAATCGAGGTGTCGGCGATCAAGGTTGTGGCTCCTAGAACCGCCGTCTGGGTTATTGATCGAGCGATGCAGGCTTTCGGCGGGGCTGGGGTAACCGCTGACTTTCCACTAGCCGCCATGTATGCCCATGCAAGGACCCTGCAGATTGCGGACGGTCCCGACGAGGTTCACATCCGCTCGGTGGCCAGACGGGAGCTACGCCGGTACGAGGCCGGAGCCTCACCAAAGGTGTGACGACCGGGGCCGCCCTTCTTGAGCTCACAACCCAAGCGATCGGCGTCTATGGCACTGCTCCGACCTGCTACCTCTCGCTGCTGGCCAGGGCTGACGACTTCGAGCTCTCGGATCTCGACCGGGTGTTGTACGCGGACCGGTCAGCCGCCCGCGTGCGTTGCATGCGCGGGAGCCTTTACATCGTGCCGCTGGAGCTCCTCGAGGTCGCCGCGCCGGCTACCCAGGAGCAGCATCTCAAGGGCCTGACGCCGATAGTTGCCAAAGCGCTGGCCACCGATGATTACGAGACCTGGGCTGGGCGCGTGTACGAACTCTTGGCCGACGGTCCTCTGAGCGCATCGGAGATTCGGAAGCGGCTCGATCCAGGGGACCGGAGCGACGCGGATGCCCTCAAGTACGTGATTGCGTTGATGGCGACCGAGTTCAGGGTGGTAAGAGCAATAGTCACCGGCAGTTGGAGAAGTGATCGCTTCACCTATGCGCGCTGGGAGAACTGGCTGCCTTCGGTGGATCCGGCGGCTGTCGATGTCTCGGATGCTCGGGGGGAGCTGGCCCGCCTGTATTTCGAGGCGTATGGCCCGGCCTCGGTTGAGGACTTTCGCTGGTGGTCGGGGCTGACCGCAAAGCAGGCATCAGAGGCAGCCGCGGAGGCGGACACTTCCACAGAGGGCCTCGAACACGTAAGCGGTCTCCGGCTGCTCCCCGTCTGGGATGCGCTGCTGGTGGCTTACTGGGACCGCTCCCGGCTCGTTCAAGAGGATCGGCTTCCGTTTGTCTACGACCCGAGAGGGAACGCCACGTCCGTCGTGCTCGTAGGCGGCCGGGTGGTTGGCATCTGGGACCTCGGAGCAGACGACTCCAATCTCGAGATCAAGGTGGCGCCCTTCGATTCGTGGGCTCGGGCCCGGTGGCTCCAAGTGGAGTCCGAAGCCGAGAGGATCGGCTCCATGATTGGATCGGAGGCGGTTCGAGTCTTACGTTGCGCCGGCCCCGTATCCCTTGCGGAAGGCCCCCGCAACCGTTTCCTGTCCCCCTTGCGCGACGTCGCCGCTGACTAACTTCTGGGGGTGCTCCCCTCCGGAACCGTCACATTCCTCTTCACTGACATTGAGGGCAGCACGCGCCTGTGGGAGCAGCATTCCGAGCCGATGACAACGGCGGTAGCCCGCCACGACGAGATCATCAGCTCGATCATTCCTGAGCACTCCGGACACGTGATCAAGCAGCTAGGAGACGGATTCCACGCTGTATTCGCCGCGGCAGGCGATGCGGTTGCCGCAACGGTTGAGGCGCAGCTCCGGCTGAGTTCGGAGGACTGGGATCTGCCGGAGCCGCTCGCGGTTCGAATGGGACTTCACAGCGGCGAGGCGCAGGAGCGAGGTGGCGACTATTACGGCTCGTCGGTCAACCGAGCCGCGCGGCTGATGGCGACGGCTCACGGAGGGCAGATTGTTCTTAGTCTCGCCACCCAGGAGCTGGTCCGAGATGATCTCCCCGCTGAGGCTGAGCTGCTCGATCTAGGGGCGCATTTGCTTAAAGACCTCACTAGGCCCGAGGAGATCTTTCAGGTACTTCATCCTGGCCTCCGGTCCGAGTTTCCCGCCCTTAGGTCGCTCGAGGGCAGCCCTCACAATCTGCCGGCACAGCTAACGGCTCTGATCGGTCGCGAAGGTGAACTATCCGAAGCCGAGCGGCTCGTAGGCGAGGCGCGGCTGCTTACCCTGGCCGGTCCGGGGGGCGTCGGAAAGACCCGGCTCTCGTTGCAGGTAGCCGCCGATCTCCTGGACCGGTTCGCGGAGGGCGCTTGGTTTGTGGAGCTGGCACCTCTCGTCGATGAAGGGGTCATTCCCAAGGAGGTGGCAAGCGCTCTTTCCATCCAAGAGCAGGCCGATCGGCCGGTGATGGAGACGCTGATCGCGGCAATGAGGGATCAGATGCTCCTTCTCACGCTGGACAACTGTGAGCATCTGATCCGGGGCGTCGCCGAGTTTGTTGGCGAGTTACTCCGGGCTTGCCCCGACGTCAAGATCCTGGCTACCTCGCGACAGCCGCTGGGGATCGCCGGCGAGGTCGTGTGGCAAGTTCCGCCTCTGCCGGTGCCTGATGTGGGTGAGGCGGACGAGATAGAGCTCTCTCCCTCGGTCCGCCTCTTCGCGGAGCGCGCAGCGCAGGCCACCTCTGGGTTCGCTCTGCAACCCGAGGATGCACCCGCGGTGGTAGAGATCTGCCGCCGCCTCGACGGGATTCCGCTCGCTCTGGAGCTGGCCGCGGCCCAGGCTCGTGTCCTCTCGCCCAGTGAGATCGCCGTCCGGCTCGATGATCGTTTTGCCCTTCTCGGCGCCGCCCGGTCCTCTATACCAAGACACGAGACGTTGGAAGCCGCTATCAGCTGGAGCTACGAATTGCTCGCGGACGAGGAGCGCGAGCTAATGCGCAACCTGTCCGTGTTTCGAGGCGGGTTCACGATGGAGGCCGTTGAGGCTGTGTGTGCGTCCGAGTCGTGGGGTCCGGTAGGCGCGCTGCCTCACATCTCGAGCCTGGTCGATCAGTCGCTGGTGATCGCCGATCGGCTAGACGGCTCGACTCGCTACCGCATGCTGGAGACCATCCGCGAGTACGGATGGGTGCAGCTGGTCGCCGAGCAAGAGGAAGAAGAGACCGTTGCTCGGCACATGGAATTCTTCATTGATGTAGCGGAGCACAACCATCGCAAGGTACAGAGCAGAGACCAGCTGGAAGCGCTGGCGGTCTTCGATTCCGAGCACGACAACCTGAGGGTGGTGCTGGAGCGGGCGGTGGACAGGGGTGACTACACGGCCGCTTTCCGGATGGCCGGCGGGTTGTCCTTCTTCTGGTGGCTCCGAGCGCACTTCGGCGAGTGCCGACGGTGGTACCGGCAGTTATTCGCAGAGGACCCAGGTGTCGATCCGAAACTTCGGGCTCGGGTCTTGATCGGAGCGGGCGAGTTTGCGTTTCGAACTACCGACCCGGAACAGGCGGAGAGCTGGCTTTCAGAAGCCGTCGAACTAGCTCGATCCTCGGGATCGAAGCGACTCGAAGGTTGGGCGCTGGTCAATGGGGCAACTGCTCGCGTTTACCGAAGCGGTCCGGATGCCGAGTTCGGTTCTTTGGTTAACGAAGCGGTGGCAGTCTTTAGTCAGATCGGGGATCAGCACGGCCTGGGATACGCCAGCTTCATCCAGGCGCTTAGCTCATTGACCAAACTCGGCTCACCGGACTGGAGCGATGAGGAGCAGGAACGCTCGCTCGCAGTTGTCGAGACACTTCTACCAGCTGGGCGTCAGCTAGGGGAACGCAACCTCCTGGGCCACCTTCTGGAAGTGCGAGCGAACCTTGCCTGGTACAGCGGCGACAGGGAGCTGGCGTCGTCCTTATTCGATGAGGCCCTGGACGCTTTCGTGGAGATCGGCAATCTGGGCTGCCTAAGCCACTGCCTCGGTTCGGTGGCGGGCTTCGCCAACGAGCAGGATCGACCACAAGATGCCATGGCACTCTGGTGGGCTACAGAAGCGCTACGAGACTCGGTAGGCGTCCACGCAAATTACGCGGAGCGGGAGTGGTACGAGAGACAGATCTCCCCAGCCACTCAGAGAGTATCGGCGGATGTGCAGGCTGAGGCCGAAGCCCGGGGCCGGTCGTTGACGCTGCCCGAGACTCTCGAGTTGGCCCGAGAGGTGGGGCGTGGTTGATGGTCGCTGAGATCGGAAAGCCCGCACCTGACTTCTCTCTCCGGGATCAGAACCTGCAGAAGGTGTCGCTGTCGGATCTCGCCGGTCGGAAGTCGCTGATTGTCTTCATCCCCTATCCCTTCACGTCCGTCTGTCAGGGTGAGCTGTGCGCCATCCGGGACGATCTGGGTGTGTTCGACGGCATGGACGCCAACGTGATTGCCATCACTTGCGACACGATCGCGGTCAACGCCCGCTGGGCCGTAGAGCAGGAGTATCAGTTCTCGATTCTGTCCGACTTCTGGCCGCACGGTGAAGTAGCGATGGCCTACGGCTGCTTTGACGACAGGCGCGGCTACGCCAAGCGCTACACCTATGTCCTTGATGCCGACGGAGTCGTCCGGAACATCATCTTCTCCGACGAACTGGGTGAGGCTCGGCCCCATGAGGCCTACGCGAAGGCCCTGGCCGCGGTCTAACCCCGTCCGCGTTTCTGTCAATCGAGATGGCGCCTGGCGGGATTCAGATTGACTAAAACGCGCATATTGAAGACACGTGACACATCTGATACTTCAGGCACGTGGATCCTGTAGTTGAAAGCGACGTCAATCACATCGCCGCTTGCCAGTACGGCTTGATTACGCATCAGCAAGCTGTCGAGGCTGGTGTTGGTCCAAGATCAATCCAGCGCCTGCATGACAGGCAGGCGTGGATCCGGGTGGCCCCGGCGGTTTATCGGTTGGCCGGAGTCCCCTCTTCGTGGCACCAAGACGTTCTCTTGGCGGTTCTTTCGGTGGCTGACGAAGCTGTGGCGTCCCACCAGACCGCCGCCATCCTCTGGGAGCTGGCTGATCGGGATCGGTACCCAGTTCATGTAGCAACGACGAGGCCCAGATGGAGGGGCCGCCACTTCGTATTGCACCGTTCCACGGATCTGGCCGAACCGTATGTAACGGTCACTTCGGATATCCCAGTCACGACTCCGGCTCGAACCATCCTCGATTTGGGGGGTTCTGCGCACCCCCGACAGACAGAGCGTGCGCTTGACGCAGCGTTGAGGCAGGGGCTGACGTCCTACGAGGAGATGGCGGAGATCGTGACGGATCTAGGTCGGCAGGGGCGAAACGGCGTGAGAGTGGTACGCGGGTTGGTGGAGGCCCGTGCTAGGTGGGCCGAGACAACTGAAAGCGAGCTAGAGGATCAGTTCAGACGTCTGCTTGTCAAGGAAGGCCTTCCTTTTCCGTTGGCCCAACGTGAAATATCAGACTCGCGCGGGGTCATCGGGCGCGTTGATTTCGCGTATCCGGACCGCCGGCTGCTCATCGAGCTGGACGGATACGCTTACCACTCGGACCCCGCTGCATTCACACGAGATCGTGAGCGTCAGAACCGGCTCCTGATGGTTGGCTATCGAGTACTCAGGTACACCGCTGCAGATCTCCGCGGGTCGCCGGGGAATGTCATCGCCCAGCTCCGCCAAGCGCTACGCGTTTCTGTCAATCGAGATAGCGCCCAGCGGCACTGAGATTGACAAGAACGCGTCTTAGCCCTTCACCACTCCCACCGGGCGGAGGCGGGCGACCTTGCCGGCCAGGCCGGCCTCCTGACAAACGTCGACCACCGCGTCGACGTCTTTATAGGCGTAGGGAGCTTCCTCTGAGAGGAGCTTCACCGAGCCCGGGCGGACAGAGATCCCTTCTCGCTCCAGATCGCGCCGGACGTCGTGGCCCGACTCGACTTTCTTCGCCTTGGCCCGGCTCATGACCCGGCCTGCGCCGTGGGCGGCGGACGAGAAAGCGTCGTTCGTGTCCAACCCGCGCAGTACCCAGGAGGCCGTTCCCATGCTTCCCGGGATCAAGACGGGCTGACCTACGGGTCGGATGTCCTCGGGCAGGCTCGGGTGACCAGAGCCAAAGGCCCGAGTCGCTCCTTTCCGGTGGACGCAAAGCTGGCGGCTTCGTCCGTTCACATCGTGCTCTTCGATCTTGGCGAGATTGTGCGCTACGTCGTAGACCAGGTGCATGCCGATCTTGTTCAGCGGCAGGCCAAACGCGGCCGCGAATGCCCGGCGCGCTTCGTGCGCCAAGATATGCCGGTTCGCCCAGGCGAAGTTGGCCGAGGCGGCCATGGCTCCCAGGTAGTCCTCCCCTTCGGCGGACTGGACCGGCACGCTGGCGAGCTGCCGATCGGGGACCTCGATCCCGTGTTTCTGCATGGCGCTGCCCATCAGCTTGAGCTGATCGGTGCACGTCTGATGTCCCAGCCCCCTGCTGCCG
>JBHICV010000038.1:0-17937 GCA_046759765.1 Acidimicrobiia bacterium | reverse complement strand
CAGGCCCGCATTGCGACTGTCCGAGCGCTGTCCTCGGCATCCGTTGCCAACCTGGACGTCGATCCTGAGCTGAGCGTCCTTCTGGCTTTGGCGGCCGTGAGTCAAAGCGGAGCTGAGGTGCTGCCAGAGGCGGAAGAGGCCTTGCACCGGGGGGTACAAGCCCATCGTCTGCAGGTGCAAGTACCCTCCGCGGCCGCGGCGTTCTTCAGTCCGGACGGTGAGCACTTCATCGGCGGCGGGCCGGGCGACGTGCCGGTGTGGGATGCAGCCACGGGCGAAGAGGTACTGACCCTCGTGGGACACACCGACCAGGTCTTCAACGCGGTCTACAGCCCGGATGGAGCCTTCATCGGCACCAACTCCTTCGATGGCACCACCCGCCTCTGGAATGCCACCACCGGAGAGGAGCTGTGGCGAATCGAGATCGAAGGAAGCGACCCGTTGAGTATTGCGATCAGCCCTGACTCGCAGCTACTAGCAACAAGCTCCCAGGATGTAGTCCGAGTGTGGGAGATCGCTAGCCAGGAGCTGACAGCGACGCTGGACCACTTCAGGCCCTTGGGCATCAACTTCGGTCCTAACGGCCTTCTGGCAGTGGCGGACGATGGGTCGCCTCCCTCTGTCCGGGTCTGGGACGTCGCCACGCGCGAGTTGGTCGTCGAGCTCCTGATGCCAGATGGGGCAACTGACGTCGCGTTCGCCCCGGACGGCAGCTTTCTGGCGGTGGCGGCCGCATCCGAAGGGCAGATCTTCGACACGGAGACCTGGGAGCTTCAAAATCGTCTGTTCGGGCACGTCGACGCTCCCCAGGGAATCGACGTCGATCCCACCAGCACATTGGTCGCGTCCGGCGCCAACGATGGTACGGCGCGAATCTTCGATGCCGCGACGGGTAGGCCGCTGCTCACGCTGGTCGGACACGACGCTTCCGTGATCAACGTTGCCTTCAGCCCGGACGGACTCCGGATTGCGACAGGAGGCACCGACGACACCACGAGGGTGTGGGACATCGGCCCGGCCGCGGGAGCCGAGTGGCTGAGTGTTCCTGCTCCGGCGGGTGATGTCGATTACAGCCCAGATGGAGGCTCCATCGCGGCCTCGTCTTTCTGGGCTGCCATCCACGACGCAGCAACGGGACAAGAGGTTTTGAGCTTCGAAGGCCACGAGGACTTCGTCCGTCGCATCCAGTTCTCCGAGGATGGGAGCCAGGTGGCTACAGCCAGCTTCGATGGGTCGGCTCGGATCTGGAATGTTTCCACGGGAGAGGAACAGCTGCTCATCCCCGGCTTCAGCGGGAGTGTCGACTTCAGCCCGGATGGAACCCGGCTAGCTACCGGGGGCGAGACGCATGTCCGCATCTTCGATGCCAATACCGGCCAGGAGCTTCTCGCCGTCGAAGCGTACGAGCGGCAGGAGTTTTTCGAAGGCCCCGGTCTGGCCGATGTTGAGTTCAGCCCCGACGGAAAGTGGTTCGCTACCTCTGGATTCAACGGCTGGATCAAGCTGTGGGATGCGGAAGACGGGACACTGGTTTGGGAACGTGAGGGCCACACCGGTTTCAACCCTGTGTCTCTGCAAATCGACTTCAGTTCCGATGGAAGCATGTTGGCGTCCGTCAGCTGGGACGGCACGGCACAGATCTGGGACCCCGAAACCGGCGATGTGATCCGCACTCTGGGCACTGGCGCCGGCGGCGAGCTGTGGGCGGTCGATTTCAGCCCGGATGGCAGGCTTCTGGCCACTGGCGGTGGCGATGGTGACGTAACGCTCTGGGACGTCGAGGAAGGTGTCAAACGACTCACACTTGGCTCCCATCCAATCACCGTCTTCGGTGTCGATTTCAGCCCGGACGGAAGGCGCCTCGCTACGGGCAGTTTCGATGACACCCTCCGCGTCTATGTCGTCGACGTCAGCGAACTTGCCGCGATTGCACAGGAGCGCCTTACGCGGTGGTGGACGGAGGAGGAATGCCTCCAGTATCTCCAGCCCACCGACTGTCCACCGGCGCCGGCGGACAGCGGCTTCTGAGCGTTCCTGTCAATCTCAGCCGCGCTTTCTGCGGCTCCGATTGACAGGAAGCTTTGATTACGGGTCATAATGGGGCCTCGCACCCCCTGGAGAGGCCATGGAAGTCACGCTGCGCGCCGAAACGGGCCGGGAGACCGGTAGCCGCCCCTCGCGGCGGCTTCGTCGTGCCGGCAAAGTGCCTGCAGTCGTCTACGGGCAAGGCGTCGATCCCGTCCTGGTCGCGGTTGACGCCCACGATCTCTATGGAGCGCTGCACACCGAGGCGGGCGTGAACGCCATCATCAACCTCGAGGTCGAGGGAGGTGAGACCCACACGACCCTTGCCCGCGAGATCAAACGACACCCGTGGCGGGGAACGATCGACCACGTGGATTTCATCAAGGTATCGCTGACTGAGAAGGTGGTGGCTGAGGTTCTGATCGATCTCACGGGCACGCCTGAGGGCGTGATTGTCGATGGGGGCATCGTGGAGACCATCAACAACACCGTTCAGGTCGAAGCTCTACCCGCGGACATTCCTACCTCGATCCCGCTCGACATCGCGGCGCTCGGACTGGGCGACGTTGCACGGGTCGAGGATCTTCCGCCGATCGAGGGAGTCGAATACCTCGACGAGGCAGACTTGCTGATCGTGACCGTAACCCTCCCCGCGGCTGAGGTCGCGGCCGAGGAGGAGGAAGAAGAGCTCCTCGAGGGCGAGGAGCTCGAAGAGGCCGAGGAGGGCGAAGAGGCTGCTCCCGAAGGCGAAGGGGAACCCGAGGCCGAGGCAGAAAGCGAATAGGCAAACGGCCTCATGCTGGTGGTCGTTGGCCTTCGCAACCCCGAGAGCCAGTACATCGGTACCCGCCACAACATCGGAGCGGAGGTTGTTCGCGCACTCGCGTCACGCCACGCCATCAAGTTCAAACGGGGGCCGCGGCGTGTTCGCAATGAGATCGCCAGCCTCTCGATCGGCCATCACAAGATCGTGCTTGGACTTCCCAAGTCCTCGATGAACCTCTCGGGCCGTGCTGTGGCACCCCTACTCAGGTACTTCAAGGCTGCCCCCGAGGATCTTCTCGTGTGCCATGACGACATTGACCTTGCGTTCGCGCGTCTTCGTCTCCAGTTCGGTCGAGGCAGCGGAGGACACAACGGAGTTCAGTCGGTTGTGGAAGCGCTAGGAAGCCAGGACTTCCACCGCCTGCGGATCGGTGTTGGGAGGCCTCCCGGAAATATGGATCCGGCCGACCATGTACTTCGTCCTTTCATGAGATCCGAACGACAAGAGGCTGATTTTCTTGTCCAGGATGGCGTCGATGTGATCGAGCGTTTTGTTGATGACAGGGAAGCCGCGGTACGCATGGCCAGCGAGCGCCGCGGCTGACCCAGCCACGTCAGGCTGGTCGGAGGTCCCCTCGAGTACTCTGTGAGTCTCCGTCACTAGGACAGAAGGATCTCTCTACCGGACGCTCTCGGTGTCGCCAGGATCGCCGTGATCCCGCTCATCATGGCGTTGATCCTCGCCGACGGCAGCTTCGAGGCCTCTTGGGGACTGGCGGCGGTGCTCTTCGCACTAGCGGCTGTGACTGACATTCTCGACGGCCTACTGGCGCGAAGGTGGAACATAACCACCATTCTCGGGGGCTTCATCGATTCGACCGCCGACAAGCTTCTTGTGTCGGGCTCGCTGCTCGCCTTACTCGCCGTGGGTCGTGCCTCCGTTTGGGTGGCGTTCATCATCATCAGCCGCGAGATCCTGGTCACTGCGGTCCGAGGGGTCGTGGCGCTTCGGGGCGAGGTAGTACCACCTTCTGCATGGGGCAAGTGGAAGACGGCGCTTCAGTTCTTAGCTGTCTTTCTGGCCATACTTCGACTCTCGGAAACGGTGGGTCCCTACTACCTCGATCAGTACGCCATGTGGATCGCGGCGGCGGCGACTATTGCCTCCGGCTACCAATACGCCAAGAGCTTCTGGGACGTCATCCGCTCTGTTGATACGCAGCAGGCCTGAGACTCACGGGAGCATCCGAGGCACCTGCAACCAAAGGAGCCGGCCCCCCCCGGGAGCCACGTCGGACCAAGAAGCATCATCAAACTCGATGCCCGCCATGGCCGCCGTCGGAAGGCGAATCGATCCTCCTCCGATCAGCAGGGAGGCTACGTACGAAAAGGCCGGCTCGTGGCCCGTGAAGAGCAGACGTGAGGTGGACGAAGGCTCGTTTCGCGCGAGCCTGATTACGTCCGGGGCCGAGACCCCGTACAGGGCATCGGTCGCTTCGATCTCACAGTCCCATCCACCAGCTTCTGCCGCAAGCTCGAGCGATTGACGGGCCCGCAAGGCCGAGGAAGTCACCGCTCGGTCAGGCACCAACTCACGATCGGCGAGCCATTTCCCCATTGCCTTCGATGCCTTGATGCCCCGTTTGGCGAGAGGACGTTCGTGATCGGACCCGTATTCGGCTCCGCGGTCGGACTTCCCATGTCGAAAGAGGATGAGGGACAACACGGCACCAAGCTAGCGCTGGCCACAGTGCTTAACTGACGGCTGATAGCTGACAGCTGATAGCTATTTCACCGGCACTGGTCTCGCTGGTAGCGCGATGGAAGTCGGTCGAGCTGCCACACCCCCCGGGGCGACTGGTCGTCCCGGCGCCCGCGCGCGCCTTCTTTGTGGTCGGACTGGCCGAGCGAGCTCCGGGAGCGCTCCTAGTTGTCCTACCTAGCGAGCGTGACGCCGAGGAGCTGTATGAAGACGCATGTCTATTCAGCGATCGCGCGGCGTTGCTTCCCGCTTGGGAGACGCTGCCGTTCGAGCACGTGTCGCCCAACGTCGTCACCATGGCCCGAAGGGCCAGGGCGAGGAACCTTCTCCAGCAAGACCGGGCCGGGACGGTCGTCGTGGCCTCCACGCGAGCTCTCTCCCAGCGTCTCAGCCCTTCTCCGGTGGACCCGATCGTCGCCCGCGTCGGCGAGGAGCACCCGTTTGATTCGGTGATCGAGGCTCTGGCAAGCGCCGGGTATCACCGCACGCATCGCGTCGAAGGCCGAGGCGAGTTTGCTGTACGAGGCGGGATAGTCGATCTGGCGCCGGCTGATCAGGACTTGGCGGTAAGGCTCGAGTTCTGGGGTGACGAGATCACCGAGATTCGCCGATTCTCAACCGCCACTCAACGCTCGGTAGAACCGGTGGACAAACTCGTCGCGTACCCGGCGCGTGAGTTCCGACCCGACGATGAAGTCAGGGCGAGGGCGGAGCAGCTGTTGGCCGCCGAGAGCTGGGCTGCCAGCACTTGGGAGCGCTTCGCGGAGGGGATGCTGTTTGGTGGGATGGAGTCCTGGCTGCCGTGGCTGGCGCCACCGAGGACATTGGGGTCCGAGCGTCCGGGCGGGGCGTGGACAGTGGCATTTGATGTGAGCCGCATCGCTCAGCGAACCGAAGAGCTAAGGGACGAGGAACAGGCGCTGGCGAACGCGTTGGCCACAACATGGGGCGAGGGTGCTCCGGGGGATCACCCCGCCCTTTACCTCGAGGCGGATCTGGAGGGTGCGCTCGAGTGTTCAGCCGTTGCGGCGGGTCCCGACGAGGCAGCGATCGAGGTCCGGGGCCTCGACGCCGTGCCGGGCAATCCATCGTCGGTTGCACGAGGGATCACGGCCTGGCTCAACCGAGACGTGACCGTCGTGGTAGCCATGGACGGGGAGCCGGCTGCCGACCGTGTGGCCGTTGCACTCAAGGAGGAGGGCCTGGATCTACCCCGGCGGTCAAGTGTCGAGTTGACCCAAACTGCTGTGCTGCCCGTTGGTATCCACCGCGGCTTCGTTCTGCCGAGCCTCAGTGTCGCAGTACTCGGAGAGCAGGAGATCGCGGGCCGGCGGCGGTCGCATCGGGTCTCCGGCCGCAGGGCCGAGCGCACCGAGACCTATAGGGACTTGACGGTGGGAGACTATGTCGTTCATCACCGCCACGGCATCGGTCGGTTCGAAGGCCTAGTGACGCAGACGGTGGCGGAGGTCGAACGTGACTATCTAGTCGTCGCCTACGCAGCAGGCGATCGCCTGTATGTCCCCACCGACCAGCTGGCAGCTGTTCGCCGCTACACAGGTGGCGAGACGCCGCGGCTGTCGCGCATGGGAGGGGCCGACTGGTCCGCCACGAGAGGAAGGGTCAGGAAGGCCGTTGCCTCGGTAGCAGAGCACGTCGTCGCCTTGCACCGGGCCCGGGCTGGGGCGACCGGCCACGGCTACGGCCCCGACACTCCGTGGCAGCAGGAGCTCGAGTCCTCCTTCCCCTATGAGGAAACAGCCGACCAGATCGACGCCGTGGCGGATGTGAAGGCCGACATGGAGTCGGAACAGCCGATGGACCGGCTCATCTTCGGCGATGTCGGCTTCGGGAAAACCGAGGTCGCCATCCGGGCGGCATTCAAAGCCGTGGCGGACGGAAAGCAGGTCGCTGTGCTGGTGCCGACGACACTGCTGGCGCAGCAGCACCACCAAACCTTCGGCGATCGATTGAGTGGTCTGCCCGTGAGAGTGGAGATGCTGAGCCGGTTCCTCACACGCGCTCAGCAGCGAGAGGTGATCGGCGGCATCGCCAAGGGCACTGTCGACGTTGTGATTGCGACCCATCGCCTCCTCTCAGAAGACGTCCTGTTCAATGAGTTGGGACTCCTGATCGTCGATGAGGAGCAGAGATTCGGCGTCGGGGCTAAAGACAGGCTGAAACAGCTAAAGGTCGGTGTCGACGTTCTAACCCTTACGGCCACGCCGATACCCAGAACTCTGGAGATGGCCCTGGTCGGCATTCGCGATGTCAGCCATATCCGGACTCCGCCCGAGGATCGGCATCCGATCCTCACCTATGTCGGCGCCTACAACGAGCAGGCTGTCTCGGCCGGGATACGAAGAGAGCTACTACGCGAAGGGCAGGTCTTCTACGTCCACAATCGAGTTCAATCCATCGACCTTGCCCTTGCCCGTCTTCAGGAGCTGGTTCCACACGCGAGGTACGGGGTCGCGCATGGGCAGATGAACGAAGGACAGCTCGAGCAGGTGATGCTCGACTTCTGGGCCCGGGAATACGACGTCCTCGTGGCGACCACGATCATCGAGTCCGGCCTCGATCTTCCTCAGGTCAACACGCTCATAGTCGAGCGGGCCGACCTGCTCGGGCTGGCGCAGCTCTATCAACTTCGGGGAAGAGTCGGCCGATCGCCGGAGCGCGCCTACGCCTATCTCTTTCATCCGGAGTCTCAGAAGATCACGGAGGAAGCGTTTCAGCGGCTCGAAGCAGTGGGTGAGGCGACCGAGCTCGGATCCGGTTTCCAACTGGCGACCAAAGACCTCGAGATTCGCGGAGCAGGGAGCATTCTCGGTGAGGTTCAATCCGGGCACATTGCCGCAGTCGGCTTCGATCTCTATGTGGACCTCGTCGCGGAAGCAGTTGAGCAGTTAGAAGGTAGGGGCGAGCCGATTGCCGACACACCGGAAGTGCGGATCGATCTTCCTGTCGATGCCCACCTTCCCGAGTCGTACATCTCCGAGCAAACCTCCCGCCTGGAGGCTTACAGGAGGCTGGCTACCGCGGTCTTCCCCAGTGAGGTCGAGGACGTGGGCAACGAGTGGGTGGACCGGTACGGACCACTGCCCCCGGAAGCCGAGCTTTTGCTTGACGTAGCTCGTCTGAGGGTCGAAGCGATCCGTCTCGGGTTGAACGAGATCCTGGCACTCCGAGACGAGGTACGGCTGCGTCCTGTCGAGCTGACTGCCTCACAGGAGGTCCGGCTCGAGCGAATCTCTCCGAAAGCCATCCTCCGGCCCCGTGAGGCAACGCTGTTCATACCTGCGCCCTCTCCGGACCGACCGGTGTCAGATCTTCTCGAGTTCATCTCGGAGATGTGGCCGACATCTCATAGATAGTCTCTCCGCCTACGATATTTTCGTCTTTCCAGAGGAATCCCGTGCATAGGCTCGCTCTGCTTCCTGTCTTTTTGCTCTTGTTGGCCGCCTGTACGGATACGCCGGCATCAACCCCGGTCATCGATGAGCCCACTACCGAGGTGGTGGTCGAAGAGGAAACCGTGGCCGCCACGGTCAACGGGGTCGAGATCCCGATGAGCCGTGTGCAGCGGTTGCACCCCTTCCGTCCCGATTCCGTGCCTTCCGAGGTGCTCACCGGTCTCCTACGGGATGTGATCATCCAAGAGATCGTCGTTCAGGCCGCCTCGGCCGAGTTCGGCATCGTCGTAGAGGAGGCAGACGTGGAGGCGGCCTACCAGGAGATCAGGCAAGTCATCGAGGAAGAGCAAGGGGGCTACGAGGCCTACCTCGTTACACAGAACCGCACCGACGATGCTGTGCGTGAGGTCGCCTTCCAGAGCCTCGTCTGGGAGCGGGTGAGGAACGCATTGGCCGACGACGAATTGGAACCGCTGACCGAGGAAGAGCTGCAGAGGCAATACGATATCCAGCTCCCCTCCCTCACTCAGATCTGCCTCTCGCGGATCATCCTCGAAACCCGAGCGGATGCGATTGCGGCGCTCGACCGGATCTCGGCCGGGGAGGACTTCGCTGCCGTCGCGGCGGAGGTTTCGGTCCAGTCGGAGGAAGCCGAGGCCGGCGGTGACCTCGGGTGCGTCTCCCCGGTGGCCTTTCCAGAGGAATTGGCAGAGGCGCTGCTGAGTGCTCCCGTCGGCGAACCCACCGGGCCGATCGAGGCTCAGGGCGGATTCCACGTATTCGTAGTGTCCTCGAGTTTCGTCCCCACCCTCGAGGAAGCAACTCCTCTGATCGAGGCCGGGCGGTTTACAGAGGCATCTCTGCTCTTTAGCGGGTGGCTCCAGAGGCTCGTCGGGTCGGCCGAGGTGTCTGTGGCACCCGAGTTCGGGACCTGGACGCTGGTACCCGTCCCGGGGGTTGCGCCACCAACAGGATGAGAGGCCGCGTTTCGGTCGTTGGCCTGGGCCCTGGTGGCTGGGGACGGGTCACGCAAGAGGCGCAGACACTTCTTCTCGATCCGGACCGGCGAGTCATCGTTCGGACGCTCGACCATCCGGCAGCTCTCCGGCTAGCCGAGAAGCGTCCTGTCGAGTCGGCGGATTCCCTCTACGGGGACGCCGAGACATTCGAGGAGGTGTATGAGCGCCTGGCCGAGCTCGTGGTGGATGCGGCAATCGCAGGCGAGGATGTCGTCCTCGCCGTTCCCGGGAGCCCGCTGGTAGGGGAGAGAGCCACTTCCCTCGTGAGGCGGAAGGCGGCCGCGGCCTCGGTCGGGTTCGAGATCGTGCCGGGAGAGTCGTTTGTCGAGGCTGCCTGGGCCATGTTGAACATCGATCCGCTCGAACGAGGCTTTCAGCTTCTCGACGGCAGGAACCTCCCGGACCCACTGACGCTTGATATCCCCACGCTCATAGCCCAAGTCGATGTTCCGTTGGTACTGTCCGACGTAGCCGGAGTGCTCGCCGCGGTCTTGCCGGAAGGAACGCGGGTTTTCGTGCTCACCGATCTAGGGCAAGCCGATGCCGCGATTGACACGGTCGGAATTGAGGATCTGGCTGAGGTTGAGGCCGGGCCACGCCTGGCCCTCTTTGTCGATCCCGCCCCACACGGCTGGTCGGGACTCGTACAGACGATGCGGAGGCTTCGAAAGGAATGTCCCTGGGATGTGCGCCAGACCCATGAGTCGCTCGTACCTCATGTCGTGGAGGAGACATTCGAGCTTGTCGACGCGATTTCTTCTTTGGGCGACGAGGGCGAGGGGGCGTTCGCCGATCTCGAAGAAGAGCTCGGCGATGTGCTCCTACAGGTCCTATTCCAGATAGTCATCGCCTCGGAGGAAGGCGCCTTCGATGTCGAGGACGTCACGGAGGCCCTCCGCAACAAGCTGGTTCGGCGTCATCCCCACATCTTTGGCGACGGTGACGCACGTACCGCGGAGGAGGTCTACGCGCGGTGGGAGGAGATAAAGGCGGCGGAGAAGGAGCCGACAGCATCGGTGCTGGATGGTGTTCCCGACGGCCTGCCAGCCCTCCAGAGGGCAGAGGCCGCTCAGCGCCGAGCTGCCTCAGTGGGTTTCGACTGGGATGACCTCGAGCCCGTGATGGCCAAGGTTCGGGAAGAGGCGCGGGAGTTAAACGAAGTGTTGAGCCAGCCGGAACGGGCGGAGGAGGAGCTCGGTGATCTCCTCTTCGCAGTCGTGAACCTCTCCCGCCATCTCAGGATTGATCCTGAGGTGGCGCTTAGGCGATCTGTGGGCCGATTCGACGCCCGCTTCAGGCGCATGGAGCACAAGGCGGACCTGTCTGGCCTGACTCTGGATGAGATGGATCAAATCTGGGAGCTGGTCAAGGCCGATCCGGATTCCTAGGACCGGGCCCTGGACGTGATAACTTCGTGCGGCAAGGAGGGCCTGTGACCACCATCTCGGCGATTCAGGCTCGTGAAGTCCTCGACTCCCGGGGCCAACCGACGGTCGAGGCCGAGGTCCATCTGTCCGATGGCTCCTACGGCCGGGCGGCGGTTCCGTCCGGGGCGTCGACGGGGGCACTCGAAGCAGTTGAGCTTCGAGACGGTGGAGACCGCTTCGGCGGTAAGGGCGTATTGCGGGCCGTGGCCAATATCCACGATGAGATTGCGCCGGCGCTCTTGGGCCTTGATCCATCGTCGCAAGAGTCGGTGGACCAACGTCTGGTCGACCTGGATGGGACTCCTACCAAAGAGCGCCTCGGGGCGAACGCCATCCTGGCTGTATCGCTGGCAACGGCCAGAGCCGCAGCACAGTCGCATCGTCTGCCTCTCTACCGCTATGTCGGTGGCGCCGGTGCTCGCCTGCTGCCGGTGCCGATGTTCAACGTTCTCAATGGCGGCGCCCACGCGGCCAACCCAATCGACGTGCAAGAGTTCATGATCGTTCCGTCCGGCCTGCCGTCGTATGGAGAGGCGGTTCGCGCCGGAGTCGAGATCTACCAGACACTCAAGAGGGTTCTTCAGGCTCAGGATCTGTCCACCAATGTGGGTGACGAAGGCGGCTTCGCCCCAGATCTCGCCACTACGGATGCAGCGTTCGAGCTGATATCGGAGGCGGTGGAAGCAGCGGGCTACCGCTTGGGAACCGATGTCGCATTTGCGCTCGACGTGGCGGCGAGCGAGCTGTACCGAGAGGGTTGGTACGAGCTGGAGGGACGTCAGCTCTCGTCTGAGGAGATGGTCGGTTTTCTGGCCGGACTGGTGGAAGCCTTTCCTCTGGTTTCGATCGAAGACGGGCTCGATGAAGGTGACTGGGAAGGCTGGAAGCTGTTGACGGAGCGACTCGGTTCCCGAGTGCAGGTCGTCGGCGACGACCTCTTTGTGACCAACGTTGACCTGCTCACGCGGGGAATCGGCGAAGGGGCGGCGAACGCGATTCTCATCAAGTTGAACCAGATCGGGACGCTGTCGGAGACGCTGGATGCAATTCGCCTGGCTCGGTCGGCGGCCTACGGCACGGTTATGAGTCATCGGTCCGGAGAAACGGAAGACACTTTCATCGCCCATCTAGCGGTGGCGGCGCAGGCTGGCCAAATCAAGACGGGGGCACCCGCCCGCTCAGAGCGCACGGCCAAATACAACGAACTCCTGAGGATCGAGGAGCAGCTCGGCCCCGAGGCCCGGTTCGCAGGTTGGGACCCGTATCGGAGGCCGACTTGATCATTACCAGATCACGGCTGGCTTTGGTACTCACCCTCGCCCTGCTGATATCGGCCGCGGCCCTCTTCACGAACATTCTTCCGTTCCGTCAGATCCTGGCCCAGCACGACGCTCTGGATCGGGCGACAGCGCGGCTCGAGTTGCTTCAAGAGGAGAATGGCCGACTCTCCGAAGAGGTGACCGCCCTCATGAGCGACGCGGAGGTCGAGCGCATCGCACGCGAGTACTTCGGCTATGTGATGCCAGGGGAGCTGGCGATCGTCATCGTGGCTCCCTCTGGTGAGCCCATGCCAAGACCCGTTACGGTTGTGCCCACCGAGGTGGATCGTGCACTGTGGCAAACGGTTTGGGACTTCCTGACCGGACACGACCTAACGGACTGATGGATGACGGATCGGTGGTCGAGGTTCAGCTCGGCCGTCCGCTCCGAGCTACAAGCCGCGTCGAGGCCCGGTGTCACCTGGGCCTGCCGGTCGTGGTTTCCGTTCCCCCGATTCTCGATGATGGAACGCCCTTTCCGACCCTCTACTGGCTGACGTGCCCTCTCGCGCGAAGGAGGGTGGGGCGACTCGAAGGTGCAGGCGGTATCAAGGCGATGGATCGTCGCGTCGCCGGCGATCCGATGTTCGAAAGCTGGGTGGAGGAAAGGCATCGGCGTTACGCACAGGAGCGGGATGAGCTAGTCCCGCCCGAGGCAGAGTATCGGCCGACAGGCGGGGTCGGAGGCACGGAAGGACCGGGTATCAAGTGCCTTCACGCTCATCTGGCAGATACGCTCGCAGGGAACGACAATCCGGTCGGGGAGCTGGTAGCACCATGGGTGGGGCCGCTCGACTGCGCCATGCCTTGTGTGATCGACGACGAAGGGAGCGTCGTGAACAATCCTGAGTGGCAGGAACCAGCGTGAAAGCGGCCGCCATCGACATCGGTACCAACTCGATGAGGCTGCTGATCGCCGAGTCGAGCGAGGATGGTCTCCACGAGATCGGGCGGCAAACAGTCGTGACGAGGCTTGGACAGGGGGTGGACTCGACCGGTGAGCTCGATCCGGAGGCCATGGCCCGCTCGCTCAGTGTTCTGGCGGAGTACGGCAGCGAGCTATATAGCGAGGAGGTGGACGCGGTCCGGGCGGTGGCCACCTCAGCCGCTCGTGACGCAGCCAATCGGGACGAGTTCTTCGATGCGGTCGACGAGGTTCTAGGTGTTTCGCCTGAGCTGATCTCGGGTGAGGAGGAGGCGCGCCTCGCCTTTGCGGGGGCGACCCGGGTAACGGATGAGAAGCCTGCGCTGGTGATCGATGTCGGAGGCGGCAGCACGGAGTTCGTGCTCGGGCACGACACGCCCACCTACACGAAAAGCATCGACATCGGCTCGGTCCGGCTCACTGAGAGGATCATCCCGGACCGGCCGGCCAAGCCGGAGCAGGTAGCCGAAGCTCGCGCCCATGTAGATGAGCTGCTGTCGGAGCTGGTCCTTCCCGAGCCTCCCGCCGCGGCCATCGGAGTGGCGGGCACGTTCACGAGCCTGGCTGGGATCAACCTCGATTTGGAGGTATACGACCGCGCCGCGATCCACGGGTCCGCGCTGAGCTACCCCGATTTGCTCAGCCTGGTCGACTTCCTGGCGGGAATGACGGTCGCCGAGTCGGAGGCAATCCCTTCTCTGGATCCGGCGCGGGCGCCGGTGATCCTCGGGGGTGCGGTCGTGGCGGTGTCGTCGTTGTTGGCGCTCGACCTCGATGAGGTCCATATCTCGGAGCAGGACCTGCTGCACGGCATCGTGGGGGAGTTGCTCGGCCGCTGACCAGGCCGTTGGTGTCACACCCTCCATATACCTTGTCTCTGGGGGCATATAGGGGGAAACCGTGGGCATTCAGCCTCGCTACACGCGCGACGAATTGGCGGAAGCGGTCCGCACATCGGTCACGATTGCCGAGGTGTTGACCAAGGTCGGCTTAGTCCCGCGCGGAGGAAACTACGAGTCGATCCGTCGCAGGTTCGCCCAGTGGGACATCGAGGCCCAACACCTCGAGGCTGGGATACGGGCACGCCGAACGCCGAACTGGGGCTTCGATGACGAGGCGATCGAAGATGCTGTGGTCACATCTACAAGTCTCGCTCAGGCGATGCGAAGACTAGGACGCAAGCCCAGTACATCGGGCTATAGGTTCCTTAACAGAGCGATACTCAGGCTGGATCTCGATACGTCACATATGAGCGGATCAGCTTGGAGCAAAGGCCGCCCGGCTCCTCAGCTTCGCAAACCCTTGGACCATTACTTCGTCAAGGGAAAGCTCACCGACACTCCGAAGCTGCGCGAGAGGCTCATTCAATGGGGAGTAAAGAAGCGTGATTGCGAAGAGTGCCATTTGACCACCTGGCTGGGTCAGCCGATTCCGTTAGAGCTCGACCACATCAGTGGCGACCGAACGGACAATCGTCTACAGAACCTGCGGCTGCTGTGCCCCAATTGCCACGCTCTCACCCCTACGTACAGGGGCCGTAACATTGGGCGGAGCAGCCCGGGTGCCGAAATTGGGAATCCGGAGCGGACTTAAAATCCGCCGCCCCTTTAGGGGCATGTGGGTTCGAATCCCACCCCGGGCACTGTTTGTCGGGTCAGTTCCGGAGCTCGAGCACGCCGTGCGCGGTCCCGATGCCCACTGCCGCTACGCCTCGTGGACCCTCGACGGCTCTTAGATCGAGCGAGTCGTCGCCCACCCATCGCCGCAGCTCGGCTTCGTCCGCACCGGTCTCGACCCACGCCATACCCGCGGGCTCGACCCGGTGAGAAGCCGCTTCGCGCCCGGGATGAAGCTCCCGGCTGTCCCACTGGATGAAGAACGGCCGGCCCGGGTCGGCCAGAGTCTCGTCGAGGCCCACGAGTGACCAGGACAGGACCGCGCCGTCACCTCTTCTTCGGTTCATGCTCACCGGACTGAGATCTAACCGGGCGGCCACCACCGCAAGGTCGTAGGCCCGCAGGCACAGACCCAGCAATCGATCTCCCTCCCGTGTGTGGTGCTGGATCCAGCCACCCAGCGCGCTAACCGCCGCCTCTTCGCGGTCGACGATTCCGATGATCTCCAGGTAGCTATCCCCGAGCGGCACGATTCGGTTTCCGGTTCCATGTCCTGGATGGCGCCCGCCGATGACGGAAGCCAGTCCGTGCTCCGTCCACAGCCGGCCTGCCGCAACATCGATATCGCGTGCCGCCAGCATCACGTGATCGAACGCGAGTCCGCTCACTAACCCAGCCGCTCGATTGGCTCCCCCGCCTCGACCCAGCCCCGGTAGCCCCCGTCGAGGTCGGCAACGCTCTCGAAACCCAATCGGACCAGGTTCGCCGCCGCCAGGCTCGACGAGTAGCCGTCGTTGCACATCAGTATGAGCCGGGCTTCGAGATCAGCGACGCGCTCGTCGCGGTATTCGGAAGCAGGATCGGCCCTCCACTCCAGCACCGTCCGCGGTATATGGATCGACTCTGCAATCACGCCTTCGTTGATGCGATCCTCGTCGCATCGCGTGTCGACCAAGAGAGCCCCGGCGTCAATTTCCGCCGCGGCCTCCTCCGGCGTCAGCCTGTCGATCTGCTCACGCGCCTCGGCCAGGAGGTTGTCGACGGTCAATCTCTTTTCAGCCACCGTCCAACGGTACTCGCACCTTGTGCATCAGAGTGTGCGGTGACAGAATCGCTTCGCAATGAGCAACGCTGCCCTCGTTGAGGCACGGGAGGCGCTGGGCCGGCACGCATGGGCGGAAGCCTTCGAGCGACTCACCGCGATTGACAAGGAAGAGCCACTCGGACCAGAGGACCTCGACCGCCTGGGTGAGGCCGCTTGGTGGCTTGGCCAGATAGACGCATCGATCGACGCGCGCGAGCGCGCTTACGCCGGGTATATGGAGAACGGCAAGACGGCCAAAGCCGGACGAGTCAGCATCCGTCTCGCCGAGGACTACTTCCATCGCCTCTCCGAATCCGTGGGAAGCGGTTGGCTCTCACGTGCCGAGCGTCTGCTGGAGGACCAGCCGGAAACCCCGGAGTATGCGTGGCTTACTCGCGTCAGAGCCGTCATCGCATTCGAGGCGAAAGGGGAGCTGACCGAAGCGATGGAGTGGGCCAAGACCGCAGCCGAGCTCGCGACCAGTAGCGGTGACCGGGATTTGCAGGCGCTGAGCCTCCACGACCAGGGCAGGGTGCTCGTGGCGGCCGGTGAAACGCAGGAGGGGATGGGCCTGATGGAGGAGGCCATGGTCGCCGCGGTCGCAGGTGATCTCGGAGCCGAAGCGACTGGACGCATCTACTGCAACATGATCGACATTTGCGAGAAGCTCGCTGACTACCGACGGGCCGGCGAATGGGACGAGGCCGCCAGACGGTGGTGCGAGCGCGTCGGCCATGACTCCGGTTTTCCTGGAATCTGCCGGGTCAAGAGGGCCGAGATCATGCGCCTCCGCGGTCGATGGAGCGAGGCCGAGAACGAAGCCGAGAAGGCATGCTCGGAGCTCAGCGACTTCCTCGACTTCGCCGGCGTGGGCTTCCGCGAAATCGGCGAGGTCCGGTTGAGGACCGGCGACCTCGCCGGGGCGGAAGACGCATTTCGCCAGGCAAACGAGTTGGGGCAGTCACCGCAGCCAGGTCTGGCGCTCCTCCGGCTCACGTCAGGGGATTTAGACGGGGCCAGGCAGCTCATCGACCGCGCGCTCGCCGACGAGTCACTGATCACCCTGGAGCGCGCCAAGCTCCTGCCGGCCAAGGTCGAGGTCGCTCTAGCCGCTGACGACTTCGAGGCGGCGGAATCCGCCGCCAGCGAGCTACGGACTATCGCCGACGATTTCGGTTCGATCGCCCTTCACGCAGCCGCTTCGCACTCGGAAGGCGCGCTCGCCCTCCATCAAGGAGGGCTTGATGACGCCATTGCAAAGAGCGAGGAAGCCTGGAGGCTATGGGGCGAAGCTGACCTTCCCTACGAGGCGGCCAGGGCTCGGCTGCAGCTTGGCACGGCCTACGGAGCAAACGGCTCGGACACGCTGGCCGGAATGGAGATCGACGCGGCGCGTTCGGCATTCGAGCGGCTGGGAGCGACCCTCGACTTGCGCCGTGTCCAGGAGCTCGGAGCGGAAACCAAACTCGAGCCCAGGCGGGCCGTGAAGGCGATGATGTTTACGGACATCGTCGGCTCTACTGACCTGATCGACACGATTGGCGACGACGCCTGGACTCACCTGCTCGCATGGCACGACCGGACCCTGCGCTCGATCTTCGGCGCCCACGAGGGGAGGGAAATGGAGCATTCCGGCGACGGCTTCTTCGTGCTATTTCCCTCTGGTCCCCAGGCAGCCGAGGCCGCAGTCGAGATCCAGCGAACCCTGCAAGACCATCGGACCGAAGCCGGGTTCGCGCCGAGTGTGCGTATTGGAGTCCATGTCGCCGAGATCACGGAAACCGGAGAGACGGTGACGGGTTTGGAAGTCCATAAGGCCGCCCGCATTGGAGCGCTCGCCACCGGCGGCGAGATTGTCGTCAGCGCCGAGCTCGGAGCGGAGCTCGGCGACGCGGTAGAGCTGTCGGCTCCCCAGCAGGTGTCCGTCAAAGGGATAGACGAGCAGGTGACTGTGATGCGGGTCGCCTTCTAGACCGCGACAGCTCCCACAAAGAAACCCTCCCGCCATTCTGGGCGCGCGGCAGCGCCCATCAGAGTCGCTGAAAATCGAGCTCGCTAGTCGCCTAGCGCTTCGGCGGCCGACTCCGCCACATCGGAAACGGCCTCTTCGGTTGTGGTGACCGCCTGGTCCACGAACGACGGACCCTTGAGATAGGTAACGACTCTGTCCTGGATCACGCCGACCTGGTCGTCGGCGATTCTTCCATCGAGCTTTTGCCCCAGGCGATCGCGGATCTCGGACTCGGTAAGGAGCTCCCACTCACGCTTCATGTTGATGAGCGCGGAGACCGCAATCGCAGCGGCAGCCACGAACAGCAGACGAAATGTCCACCGCAGAATCCCTCTCATTTATCCCCCTTGTTGTGCGGGCGTCGGCGGAGGGTATCAGATTTGCCGTGGCACGGAAAACGGCGGTTCTTACTTGGGAAGGTGACTGACTGCTGTGCCTACGACCGAGAGTTCTCCCCTCGTGTGGCGGCGGACAGTGGGTTCGACGTAGCGTTCGAGGACCGGACATTCATCTGGCATACGGTCGTTTAGAGCGAGCCGCGTAAGGCTGCAGGCCCAGCCAACTCGGA
>JBHICV010000037.1:0-18079 GCA_046759765.1 Acidimicrobiia bacterium | reverse complement strand
GCAGCAGCGACTCGCCGACGTCTCCACGGTCGTCGAGGAGGCGGTAGCCGGCGTGCGGGTGGTCAAGGCGTACGGACAGGAGGATGGCGAGGTCGAGAAGGTGGCCGGGGTGGCCGAGCGGATCTGGCGGACGGCGGTCCGCCTTTTGAGGCACAGCTCTAACTATGTGCCCCTTTTCGGCCTGATCCCGACGCTGGCGACGATCGTCGTGCTCTGGGCAGGCGGAATCCGGGTGATCTCGGGCGCCATGACGATCGGCGACTTCGTTGCGTTCACCATGTACATGCAGGTTCTCGTGTTTCCGCTGCGAATCACCGGCTGGTTCTTTGCTCAGCTGCCGAGGGCCTCTGCCGCCGCCGTGAGGGTCATGGATCTACTGGCGACCGATCCGGAGATCGAGGATCCAGAACGTCCCCAACAACTGGTCCAGGGTCCGGGCGAGGTTCGACTTTCGGGTGTCTCGTTCTCTTACCCGGGTGGCCCGCCCGTCCTGAATGGCGTGAACCTGGTGATTCCGGGTGGTACGTCGGTGGCAGTAGTGGGCGCCACGGGGTCGGGCAAGTCAACGCTCACCTACCTGATCCCGCGCTTCTACGACGTCACCCAAGGAACGGTTCTGATGGACGGTCAAGACATCAGAGCCGTTCGCGTTGAGGACCTCCGGCAGGAGGTGGCGATCGTATTCCAGGACACCTTTCTGTTCTCGGCGTCGGTCGCGGAGAACATCGCCTTCGGCGCTCCCGACGCGTCCGAAGAGCAGATCCGGCTGGCGGCCCGGCTCACCCAGGCGCACGAGTTCATCAGTGAGCTCCCCGACGAGTACGACACCGTGGTCGGCGAGCGGGGCTACAGCCTCTCGGGCGGGCAACGTCAGCGGATCGCGCTGGCGCGGGCGGTTCTCAGAGATCCCCGCGTCCTGATACTCGACGATGCCACCTCGTCGGTCGATGCGGTAACCGAACAGGAGATCCGGGCCTCGCTCGAGAAGGTCATGGAAGGCCGCACGACCGTGATCGTCGCTCACCGACCAGCGACGTTGCAGCTCGCCGACCGGGTGGTCTTCATCGATCAGGGTCGGGTGGCGGGCTTTGCTACCCACGAACGGCTCCTTGCGACCAGCCGCCGATACGCGGAGGTGCTGGCCGAGGAGGGAATCTCGGAGATGGCGCAGCCATGATGTACTCCCGGTTCGGTGGAGCCGAGAACCGGGTCGAGCGACCCTTTCGGCTGCTGCGGCGAGCGGCCGGCCTGGGCCGCCACCTTCTGTGGCCTGCGGTTGGAGGCCTTGCCGCAACGATACTCGCCACTCTGGCCCGGCTGGCCGGGCCATTGGTCGTTCGAGCCGGTATCGACGACGGCATCGCCGAAGGCAACGCGGGTCTCGTCACAACGGCGGCCGTCGTGTATCTGGGGTTGTTCGTCGGTCAATACGTCACACAGCGACTATCTCTGTTCCTCGTGGGATGGGTGGGCGAGCGCTACCTGGCCGACCTGAGGGTGCGAGTGTTTCGTCATCTCATGAGCCTCGACATCGACTTCTTCTCGCGGTCGAAGACCGGTGTCCTGGTATCGAGGATGACATCAGACATCGAAGCACTCACCGAGTACGCCAACGAGGGCGCCGTCACAGTCATAACGAACACCCTCACGGTCGTCGGGGTTGCGATCGCCATGCTCTTCGTCGACGTCAAGCTCGCTCTCGTGGTCCTCTCTCTCCTTCCGCTACTGGTAGCCGTTTCGGCGGTCTTCCGTGTCTACGCAGACCGTGCTTATCAGGCAATCCGGGAGCAGATCGGGCGGGTACTGGGAACGTTGCAGGAAGGAATCACCGGCGTACGTGTTGTCCAGGCCTACACCCAGGAAGAGGCACAAGCCGGTACGTTCGGTCGAGTCAACCAGGCCTATTACGACGCCAACGTGCAGGCCGCGAAAGCAATCTCCTTTTATTTCCCGGCCGTCGACTTCCTCGCCACCATCGGAACGGCGCTCGTTCTCCTGGTGGGCGGAACGATGGTCCTCGACGGATCGATGTCGTTCGGAACCATGGTGGCGTTTCTTCTCTATCTGGCCTGGTTCTTCGAGCCGATCGTGCAACTGTCAAACGTTTACAACTTGCAGCAGGCGGCGCTGGCAGCGCTGTCCAAACTCTTCGAGATCCTGGACCAGCGTCCCGCAGTGCGTGAGCTACTGCCCGGCACCGATGTCAGCAGCTCGGAGGGTGTGATCGGAATGGAGAGCGTTGATTTCTCTTACGACGAGGGAGTACCGGTCCTGCAGGACATCGACCTCTCGGTAGCGGCGGGCGAGCGTGTCGCCCTGGTAGGTGAGACCGGGGCCGGCAAAAGCACCCTGGCGAAGCTCGCAGTCCGGTTCTACGACCCGGACTCCGGCGAGGTAACGGTGGATGGTGTGGATTTGAGAGAAGCGAGCCTCGAAAGCCTGCGTCGAACCGTGGCGCTCGTCCCGCAGGAGGGATTTCTGTTCAGCGGCTCGTTGCGCGACAACCTCCGCTATGCCCGCCCGGACATGAGCGACGACGAGTTATGGGACGTCTGCGAGCGCATAGGTATTTCCGACTGGGTCAGGTCCCTGCCGGAGCGACTGGACACCGATGTGCGAGAGCGTGGGAGCAGGCTGTCGGCCGGGGAACGGCAGCTTGTTTCGCTGGCGAGAGCTCTGGCGGCAGCCCCCGCAGTGATCGTCTTGGACGAGGCCACATCCAACCTCGATCCCGGTACAGAAGCCAGGATTGATGCCGCTCTCCGAGCTCTACTCGCGGGCAGAACCGCGATCGTCATCGCTCACCGGATCAGAACCGCCGAGCGAGCCGACCGCGTCCTAGTCGTCGAAGGCGGGCGCATCGTTGAACAAGGTACGCCGGAAGAGCTCGGTGGTGCCGGCGGGCCTTACGCCCGGCTTCGCGATTCTTGGGAGCGAACCGGTCGATTAGCTCCCGAAGTGAACGATGAGGCGTCCCTGCGGCAGGCTCTGACCTGAGGCAGCCGCAAGAATCCGGTCGAGCGCAGAGTCGGCTGGCACGGTCTCGATCGACGGGGTCTCGAGGGATCCGTCCGCCAGCAGCGCGAGTACCTTCTCGGCGTCGCGCCGATGACTACCGAAGGACCCCACTAGCGCGTATTCATTCGTGGCCCAAAGGACCGGAGGCAAGGTCACCAGCGGTTCGCGGCCTATCCCGGCCACGATGGCCGCGCTTCCGGGCCGCAGTGACTTGACGGCCGCATCCACGGTGGCGGCCCGGCCGACGAACTCGAGTGCAACGTCGACCCCGCCGTTGGTCATCAGCTTTGCGGTTCTGCCGACCGAGGTGCCGGCTTCCACCAGAATGACTTCGTCAGCTCCGAGCCTTTCCGCCCGGTCCAGCGCGGCCTCATCTCGATCGGCTGCGATGACGGGCGCGGCCCCCTTACTCTTAGCGATCTGTATCGCGAAGGAGCCGAGCCCGCCGGCGCCTATCACCAAGACCGAATCGCCATCGCGAACTCCCGCTTTGCACACCGCGGCGTGATAGGCCGTAGCGCCGGCATCAACCGCCGTCGCGGCGACTTCGGGTATCAGATTGGACGGGCGGGCCATCAGCGCGGTACTCGGCACGATGACGTGGGAGGCGAGACCTCCGTCGAAGTCGATGCCAGTCATCAAGAGCCGCTCGCAGAGGTCCTCCCGGTCGTCACTGCACATTCGACACTCTCCGCAGGTGACGCCGGCTGCAACGACGACCTCGTCGCCAGGCTCCCAAAAACGATCGCGTGAGGAGATCACCACTCCGGCTATCTCATGTCCCAACGTGACCGGAAGTTGGCCGGTCCTGGCGGACCCGTCGAGGAAGTGATAGTCCGAGCCGCACACCCCGCAAGCTTCGACGCCGATCAGAACCTCACCGGCATCGAGCGGGTTGAGCTCTACGTATTCGTCGCGAAGATCCCCGACGCCGTGAAAGCGAAGAGCCCGAGCCTCCATCATGCGTAACGATACGTTCGCTGGTTCAGGCGCGCTGAGGTATGGCCTTCCTGATCCGGTCAGCAGCTGTCTGGATGTAGTCAGGGTCGATCTCGTAGCCGACGTAATGCCGGTCCGTCTGGAGCGCCGCCACCGCGGTCGTTCCGCTTCCCATGAACGGATCGAGCACCAGCTCTTCCTCGAAGGTGTAGAGCTCGATGAATCGCCTTGGCAGCTCGACCGGGAAAGGAGCGGGATGCTTCACGCGGCTCGCAGACTCCGAGGGAATCTCCCAGACCGAGAGCGTCGAGGCCATGAAGTCCTCCGCGGAGATCGTGGCGGTCCCCTTGTGGGCGCGACCGAACCGGCCCTTGGAGAACACGAGGCAGTATTCGTGTACGTCCCGGACCACTGGATTGGCGGGTGACCGCCAGCTTCCCCAGGCACAGTTGCCGTTGGCCCCGCGCCCCTTGCGCCAGATGATTTCGCCCCGCATGAAGAAGCCCAGTCCGAGCAGCCTCTGCGTGACGAGATGCGACAGCGGCACGTAAGGCCTTCGGCCGAGGTTGGCCACGTTGATGACGGCCCGTCCTCCCGGCTCCAGGACGCGATGCGTCTCGGCGAAGACCTCGGTGAGCAAGTCGAGATACTCACCAAAGGAGGCGTCGGAGTCGTACTCCTTGCCCACGTGGTAGGGGGGTGACGTGATCATCAGCGCCACGCTGTTGTCGACCAGCTGGTCCATCGAGGTGGCCGACTGGCAGAAGATCTCATCGCGGACCGGACTCTCGGCGACAGTCGTGTCGTCGGTCTCCGTGATGGTCACCAACCCGCGTCCGTAGAAGCGCGAAGCGTCGTGGCTTTCGCGCTTACCGGTGCCAAAGGACGCGGTTTCGGTGCCCATTTCCGACCGTGGCGAGACTACCCGGAGGGCAAGTCGGCGAAGCGGTTATAGGTTCTTGTGACGCTCACTCACCTATACGGTGGATTGCCGTCACCAAAACGGTGCCTCTTCGTTTTTGTGACGCTCACTCACCTATACGGTGGATTGTCGTCACCAAAACCGGGTCAGCGGCTGTCACACCAGGCGGCGGTGATCCTCTCTAGGTCCGCCCGGGCGCCTTCGACGTCCTCCAGATCGGAGAACTTCATGTATCGGGCAACCTCTCCGCCGCCTTCGAGGCGGGGATGATCACCTGGGATCGAGGCGCCGGTGTGGAACATCAAGCTGACGTGGGCTTTGGTGCGAGGGTTGAAGCTGGCCATGTTCCCTTCGTAAATGAAGGTGGGGCTGCTCCACTTGATCGCCTCGGTCATGCGGTCGTCGGAGAGGATGATCTCTCGCACCAACAGCATTGCGTCCCTCTGCGGATGCTCATACTCCGCGAACCAGTTGTCGACCTCGGCGTGTGTGTTCATCTCAGCCTCAGCGCAGCATTCAACTAGGACGCGCCGACTCTCGCT
This sequence comes from Acidimicrobiia bacterium, assembly GCA_046759765.1. GTDB lineage: Bacteria > Actinomycetota > Acidimicrobiia > Spongiisociales > CAZKJJ01 > JBHICV01. The sequence continues at coordinate 12,658 of JBHICV010000037.1, read as the reverse complement.
CAGAGGCTCGTGGCTTCGTCGAGGAGAGCCACTTCTTTGGCGAGAGCGGCGGCGGACCGCTCACCTTCGTGAAGGACGGAGTGCTCCGGCGTGGCCGCGGCCCAGGATGAGTCGAGAGTCGTCTCCGGATCCAGGACCCAGATAACCCGCCGGACCTTGGCAGAGCGAAGAGCCTGAGCCCAGCGGTCCATGACCGCGTCCGGGGACTCGGCAAATGACAGCTCCCGTCCGTCCCTCAGGCAGCCCGTGATCATCACCGCGGAAAAAGCCTGGGTGGCGGCTCCTTCGATGTGTGAGTCGTCGGATGGGTCACCGACGGCTACTTTGGCGCCCCGCTGCTTGAATGACTCCCCGGCCGCGGGGTCGCTGACGAATGTGCGCACGTCTCCCTCCCGGTCGAGCAGCTCGGTGACAATCTCTTGCCCAACTGGGGTGTCAGCGCCCACGACGAGAACCGGCATGAACCGAGTTTCGAGCCCGCCGGCAAGCGTTGCAAGCCGGAGGCGCTGAAGACGGCTGTACAATTACAACATCTCTATAGTGGAAATTAGATATGGCGACAGTTGACATAGATCTCGGGGCGTACGAGCTCGGTTGGCACGACGACGTCGATTACGTCTTCAAGCCCAAGAAAGGGCTGTCCGAGGAGATCATCCGTGAGATGTCGCTCATGAAAGGCGAGCCCGACTGGATGCTCCAGTTCCGGCTGAAGGCGTACCAGCGATTCCTGCGCAAACCCATTCCTACCTGGGGAGGTGGAGGCAAGCTCACCGAGATCGACTTCGACGATATCTACTACTACATCAAGCCCATGGATGAGCAAGCTGAGTCGTGGGACATGGTGCCGGAGTCGATCAAGGACACCTATGAGAAGCTCGGGATCCCAGAAGCGGAGCGGAAGTTCCTCGCCGGGGTGACGGCTCAGTACGAGTCAGAGGTGGTTTACCACCGCAACCGTGAGGACCTCGAGGAGCTGGGTGTCCTGTTCATGGACACCGACACGGCCGTTCGGGAGCACCCGGAGATGGTCAAGGAGTACTTCGGGACGATCATCCCGCCTAACGACAACAAGTTCGCGGCGCTCAACTCGGCCGTATGGAGTGGCGGCTCCTTCATCTATGTGCCGCCCGGTGTCCATGTGTCGCAGCCGCTCCAGGCCTACTTCCGCATCAACTCCGAGAACATGGGCCAGTTCGAGCGAACATTGATCATCGTCGATGAGGGGGCGTACGTGCATTATGTGGAAGGCTGCAGCGCTCCCGTTTACACCACCGACTCACTCCACTCTGCGGTGGTGGAGATCGTGGTCAAGCCCGGGGCACGCTGCCGCTACACGACCATCCAGAACTGGTCGAACAACGTCTTCAACTTGGTCACCAAGCGTGCGGCCGCATACCGGGACGCAACGATGGAGTGGATCGACGGCAACATTGGGTCGCGTCTCACCATGAAGTACCCGGCGGTATGGCTGATGGAGCCGGGCGCGCATGGCGAGGTTTTGTCGATCGCCTATGCGGGCGAGGGTCAGCATCAGGATGCCGGAGCCAAGATGGTTCACGCCGCGCCTCATACGACCTCGACGATCGTTTCGAAGTCGATTTCGCGGGCCGGGGGTCGGGCTGGCTATCGGGGTCTCGTGCGCGTCGAGGAGGGCGCCTCCGACACGCGGGCGTTCGTCCGATGCGATGCCCTCATACTCGACGACAAGTCCCGATCAGACACCTACCCGTACATGGAAATCGAAGAGTCGGATGCCCAGATCGGCCACGAGGCCACCGTCTCCAAGGTCGGGGAGGATCAGCTCTTCTACTTGATGAGCCGGGGTCTTTCCGAGGACGAAGCGACGTCCATGATCGTGGCCGGGTTCATCGAGCCGATTGTGCGCGAGCTGCCCATGGAGTACGCAGTTGAGCTGAACCGGCTGGTGGAGCTGAATATGGCTGAAGCCGGAGCGGTCGGCTAGGCGAAGGTCCCCACGATCCAGGCGGTGATGCCGCCGGCCAGGAAAGCGAATACCAGGGAGTAGCTCTCGACACCGATAATCGGCCCAACGTCGAGGGCCCGCAGCACAACCGCCAGGGCGGTACCACCGATCATCCCGATCAGAACCGAACCTGGCATGCGGGCCTGCCAACCCGAAACGAGGCCTCCAACGAGTCCCCCCAACCCCGCCGTCACGATCGTGGCTAGGACGCCGGTCGTGATCGTCAAATCGGGCATGCCCGAGATGCTAGATCAGAGCCTCCAAATCGAAGGCGCAAGAAGGATGACGCAGTTTCGACAGAGCCCGCCCCTCGATCTGCCGAATTCGCTCCCGCGTGAGGTTGAAGATCTTCCCAACGTCCGAAAGAGTTCGGGGCTCGCTGCCGTCTAGACCGAATCGGAGCACGATTACGTCGCGTTCCTCGTCTTCGAGAATACCGAGCGCCCTCATCAGGTGACGCCTTCTCATCATGTCGGCGGCTTGCACGAACGGGTCTGGCGTGCGTTCGTCCTCTATGAAGTCCTTCAGCTCTGCATCTCCGTCGTCGCCGACCGGCCGGTCGAGCGACACCGTGTCCATCGGCGCTCCCAGGGCAGCCAGAACCCGCTCTACATCGAGACCGGAGACTTCAGCGATCTCTTCGTTCGTTGGGGCTCGGCGGTGCTCCTCGGTCAGCGCCTGTTCCGCGTCGAGAACAGTCCTCACCACGTCCACCATGTGGACAGGCAGCCTGATCGTGCGGGCCTGGTTGCCTAGCCCGCGTGTGATGGCCTGCCTTATCCACCAGGTGGCGTAGGTCGAGAACTTGAATCCCTTGCGCCAGTCGAACTTCTCAACGGCGCGTATCAGGCCCAGGTTGCCCTCCTGGATGAGATCGAGGAGGTCGAGGCCGCGACCGGCATAGCGCTTGCTGATAGAGATGACCAGCCTCAAGTTGGACCGGATGAAGGTCATCTTGGCTTCCTCGCCCTCGTGGACGAGTCGGTGGAGCTTGACCCGCTCGGTAGGCGGAATCTCGCGGTCTGCGTCGAGGAGGTGCTGTGCCTTGCGGCCGCGTTCCATCGCTCGAGCTAGCTGGACCTCATCCTCTGCTGTCAGCAGGGAGTGTTCTGAGACTTCCTCGAGATAGATCCCGACGGTGTCGGACACCGGCGTCAGCTGTCTACCGTGCGTCACCACCCTTTGAGAGCCCCCGTATTGGTTGGCAGACCACGTGACCGTAACAGAGGGCTTTCTTCCTGACAATGGAAAATGCCAGGGCCCAAAACCCCACGTCGGAGCTATTCTTTGCAGTCCGATGGGCGGCGCGCGGAGGCCTGAGAGACTCAGGCCGGGAGATGCCATCATCAGGCCGCTCGCCGGCCTGGTGGCCACGACTCTCCTGCTGGGCTCCTGCGTGAGCGGCTCCGTGGTGGGAGTCGGCGAGACACCGGTGCCCGAGCAGCAAGTTCCCGCGTCCGGACGCCAGCTGGTGGTAGCAGTGGTCGATCCCAGTGGCACGCCCCTTCCCGGTGCCACCGTCACATTCACCGACCCTTCTGGGGGCCACATCGTTCTGTCCGACAACGAGGGCATGGCCGCCTTCAACTGGACCGTGGGACCGGTCAGCATCTCGGCTGAGCTGGTCGGTCTCTTGCCCGGCGAAGCGGTCGTGGTGGAACGGCCCGAAGAGCCGTTCTCGCTCGCGCTTCACCCGGTTGTGCTGCGCGGCGTCGTCACCGATCCGGCCGGATATCAACTGAGCAACGTTTCCGTTACCTCGGGTACCGTGGAGACAGTTTCAGGCCCCGACGGGGGTTTCGAACTTGCCCGGGCGGTCCCGGGCGAGGTCGTTGCCAGTCATCCCGCCCGCGTCACTTCGCGGAGGGAGTGGAACGGGACCGACGGCTCGCTCGACATGGTCATGCAGCCCAGGATCGTGCGGGCTCTGCATGTCAGTGCAGCTGCCGCCTCCAATCCTTCCTCCTGGGAACATCTGCTGGCTCTCGGTGATAGCACCGTTGTAAATGGCCTGGTCATAGACCTCAAGGACGACACGGGCCGGGTGTTCTACGACAGTCAGGTCGAAGTCGCCCGTCAAGCCGGCGCGGTCATGGACTGGTTCCGCCTCAGCGACGTGTTGGCCGACACCAAAGAGCGTGGTCTATACGCGATAGGACGGATTGTCGCGTTCATCGACCCCCTCGTTGCCCGAACTCTCCCGGGGGTAGCGGTGTGGGACCAGCGCCGGGACGCCCCCTTTGTCAGCAACTCGCTGTGGTATCTCGATCCCAGCGACGAGGAGGCTCGCTCCTATGCCATCTCGCTTGCGCTCGAGGCATGTGCTGCCGGCTTCTCCGAGATTCAGTTCGACCACGTCGCGTTTCCGCTGACTCAGAATGCCGCGTTGGTGTTCGACGCTGCTGGCTCAGAGGCCGAGCGCGCTTCGGCTCTTCGTTCCTTCGCGGCTGAGGCCTCCACCCGGCTCGGCCGCGAGGGCTGTGCCAGCTCGGTGAATGTTCTCGGTTCGACCATGACTGTCCAAGTCCCGGGATCGGTCGGGCAGGACTTCAAGGGGTTGTCACAGGTTGTGGACGTACTGGCGCCTACTGTCTACCCGAGCGCGTACTCCGAGGACTGGTTCGGCTTCGAGGATCCTTCCGATCATCCCGGCCGCGTGGTCGGATTGGCGCTGGACGACGGTCTTCAGAAGATCAACGGACCCGCGATTCTCAGACCGTGGTTGCAGGACTTCTCCTACGGTGCCAGCGCCGTCAAAGCCCAGATTGCCTCAGCCGAGTCAAGAGGGCTCGGCTGGATGCTGTGGAATGCCGCCAGCTCCTTCACCGAGGCAGCGATCGACGCCGAGAGCACCCTCGGCTCAGAGGAACCCGAAGCCTGATACGGTCCGAGGAAATGCTCACGTGGGATCAAAGCTCGTATCAGATCTCGACGGACCCTGATCGGTTCGATGTGGATGCGTTTCACGAGTATCTGACGGCGGATTCCTACTGGGCGAAAGGTCGGAGGCGCGACACAACCGAGGCTGCACTCGACAACAGCCTCGTATTCGGGGCGTACGCGCCTGGGGGCGAGATGGTCGGAGCCGCGAGGGTGGTCACGGACTGTGCCACATTCGGGTGGCTGTGCGACTTCTACGTACTGGAGTCCCACCGTGGTCAAGGACTCGGTAAGGCGCTCGTACAGGCGGTGCGGTCTCACCCGTGCCTCATCGACACCAAGCGCCTCCTACTGGCGACCGACGACGCCCACGAGCTGTATGAGAAGTTCGGTTTCTCCCCGCTGAGAGCACCCGAGAAATGGATGGAGTACAACGGCTCGACGATCTGAGGACTTCGATCGGCTGAACGCCGAGCTCGTGCAATGCCGCCGATGCCCTCGTCTGGTTCGCTGGCGCGAGCAGGTCGCGGCAGAAAAGCGGGCCGCGTTTCGGGATGAGAGCTATTGGGGGCGTCCCGTGCCCGGTTTCGGCGATCGCGCGGCTCGACTGGTCGTCGTCGGGCTGGCCCCGGCCGCCCACGGAGCGAACCGAACCGGACGGATGTTCACAGGAGACCGGTCCGGAGCATGGCTATACGGCGCTCTGCATCGGGCCGGCCTCGCCAGCGCCGGCCGATCCGACAGTCGCCAAGACGGGCTTCGGCTCACCGATTCCTACATCACTGCAGTGGTTCGCTGCGCACCTCCACAGAACAAGCCGACCGCACAGGAACGAGAGAACTGCCGATCCTGGCTCGACGCCGAACTGGACTTGCTAGGAGACGTGGCGGTCGTGTTGTGTCTCGGTGCCGTTGCTTTCGGGCAAATGCTGCGCATCATGGACGCATGGGGAATCGCCGTTCCCCGCCCACGTCCCAAATTCGGTCACGGCGTCGAGGTCGATCTGCGGCCGGACGGCCCGCTGCTGCTGGCGAGCTATCACCCTTCCCAGCAGAACACGTTCACTGGTCGGCTCACCACCGAGATGCTCGACGCGGTTGTCGGCCGCGCAGTCGCCGAGATGGGCTGAACAGCCGGAATTCGCCCTATGTGGGTAGGAAGAATACGATGATCGCTCCCCGAGAAGCGTCGTGAAGCTCGATCGCGCCTTTCTGTCTTTGTTAAGCGCCTCATCGCCCGAGTGGTTGACGGACGTGCGTGAGCAGGCGCTGAGCGCGTTCGCCAAGCTGGAAATGCCAACCGAGTCCGAGGAAGTCTGGCGTTACCTCGACCTCGACTTCGAAATCGACGAGTTTGCCGGTGTGGAGGGGCCCGGCGAGTTGCTCGAGGGCCCCGACCTGATCGGAGACGCGCTGAATGGGACGCGTATTGGCGGTGCGACGGTGGTCGACGGCTACGTCGTCGAGACCTCCGAGCAGGCGATCTCACTCAGTGATGCGGATCGACGTAGCGACGCACTGGAGAAGCTGGTCAGTCGGGGAGCGCCAGTCGACCTCGATATCTTCTCTGCTGCGCACCACGCCTTCCTTCCGGATCTGGTCTTCATCGATGTTCCGGCGGGGCAGGTCGATGTGGGCCCCAGGTACGTAGACATTCAGGCCTCGCAGCCCAACCGGGTGTCTTTTCCGCATGTCGCGCTGGCGGCGGGTGAGAACTCCGAGACCTCGGTCGTTCTCAGCCTCAGGTCGCAGGAGGCCTCCGAGCAATTGGTTGTCCCTGGCATCGATGTCGACGTAGCTGACGGTGCTCGCTGCGGCCTCACCATCTCACAGGGTCTTGGCCCGGCGACTCGTTCGATTGCCCATCTTCGGGCACGCGTGGGTAGGGACGCCACGCTGATCATTGCGGAGGCAGGACTGGGAGCCAGCCTCAGCCGACTTCACCTAACCATCGACCTCGAAGGCGCAGGCGGGACCGCACAAGTGATCGGTCTCTACTTCGGAGACCGTGACCAGGTGCTCGACTATCGAGCGTTCATCAATCACATAGGGCCTTCCACCACCTCAGATATGGTGCTGAAAGGCGCTGTCGAGGACCAAGCTCGGTCGGTGTTCACGGGTCTCATCAAGATAGAGAACGAGGCGATACGCGCTCATGCCTTTCAGACCAACCGGAACCTCGTGCTATCGGACGGAGCCCAGGCGCAGTCTGTACCCAACCTGGAGATCCTCTGCGACGAGGTGATGTGCGGCCATGCCTCTACTTCCGGGCCGCTAGAGCTCGAGCACCTCTACTACCTGCGAAGCCGGGGCCTGAGCCAGACTCGGGCCGAGAGGCTGTTGATCCGTGGTTTCTTCGACGAGGTGCTGCGTCGCTTCCCCCAATCGGAGCTGGCGGCTCCCATCGGTGCAGAGGTGAGCCGCAAGTTCATCGAGGCACAAGAGGAAGGACGGGTGTGAGCTGGGTCAAGGTGATTCCCCTGAACGACTTGGAAGAGTCTCAGGGCATGCTCGTCGAGATGAACGGGGAGCGAATCGCGCTGTTTCGCATCGGGAACGAGGTCTTCGCCATCGCGGACACCTGTAGCCACGCCGAGGCGTCCCTCTCAGAGGGCGAGGTCTTCGATGAAGCGGTCGAATGTCCTCGTCACGGGTCCGAGTTCGACTTGCGTACGGGCGAGCCGAATTCGCTTCCTGCCACACGGCCTGTGGCCGTCTTCCCCTCCAAGGTCGAAGAAGGCGATGTCTACCTCATGGTCGGGGAGGAGTCGTGACTCGCTTTCGCATCGAGGATTTGCATGCCTCAATCGACGGCCAGCAGATCCTGAGGGGTGTTGACCTAGAGGTGCCTTTCGGCGAGATCCACGGGCTAATGGGTCCAAACGGCTCGGGCAAATCGACGCTGTGCCACGTGGTGAGCGGCAAGGAGGACTACGAGGTCTCGGGGTCGGCCAAGATCGGCAGAGAGGAGCTTCTCGACAAGAGTATCGACGAACGCGCCCGGCTAGGTCTGGTGCAGGCCTTCCAATATCCGGTCGAGATACGGGGCGTAACCCTCCGCGAACTCATGTTGGAAGCCGCCGCCGAGGTCGACATCGATGACGAAGAAATAGCGGCTCGGATCGATGGAATGGCCGAGTCGCTGGACATGGGTGCGTTTCTCGATCGGTCGGTCAACGACGACCTGTCCGGGGGCGAGAAGAAGCGCTCAGAGCTGTTCCAGCTGGGAGTTCTGGCTCCGCGCGTGGCAATGCTGGACGAGATCGACTCGGGACTCGACATCGATGCCGTTCGCCAGGTGGCGGGAGCGGTGGAGGCGATGCGGGATCCGGAACGGGCCGTTCTTCTCATTACCCACTACAACCGGATCTTCCGCTACCTCCAGCCAGATCGAATCCACGTGATCATGGACGGCACGATCGTGGTCAGCGGAGGTCCCGACCTGGCCGACGATCTGGAGCGAGGCGGCTACCGCCGGTTGCGGGAGCGGCTCGGAATCACTCCACCGGAGACACCCAGCTCGGATATTCCGGATCCGTCGCAACAGCTCACCGACACCCCCTTCGACGCCTGACCTGGCACCAACCCAGGTCTCCTAATCTGAGAGTCAGGTGTTACGAAGGGAGGACCGGACGTGGAGGAACGAATCGAGAAGGACTCAATGGGTGAGGTCCGCGTTCCGGCCGGCGCCTACTACGGAGCATCTACGCAGCGCGCGGTGGACAACTTTCCTATTTCTTCGCTGCGGTTCGACCGTCGGTTCATCTGGGCCCTCGGCCTCATAAAGAAGGCGGCGGCCGAAGTAGCCGGCGAGGCCGGCTACCTGGAGGGTGACAAGGCGAAAGCGATCGCTGAGGCCGCCGGCGAGGTTGTGGAAGGCCTGCTCGACGAGCACTTCGTGCTCGACATCTTCCAGACGGGGTCCGGGACCTCAACTAACACGAACGCCAACGAGGTTATCGCCAACCGGGCCGGCGAGATCCTGGGCGGGGATCTGGGATCGAAGCTCGTTCACCCGAACGACGACGTGAACTTCGGCCAGTCGTCCAACGACGTGATACCGACGGCCATTCACATCGCTGCGGCCGCCTCGATTCGTGAGGATCTACTTCCGGCTCTGGCCGGTCTTGCCGCCGCGCTGGAAGTCAAGAGCAGCGAGTTCGCCGAGATCGTCAAATCGGGGCGGACTCACCTAATGGATGCAACGCCTGTGACCCTGGGGCAGGAGTTCTCCGGATATGCAGCTCAGGTCCGGAAGAGCGATGGCAGGTTGGAGAAGGTCCTTACCGAGCTGGATGAGGTCGCGCTCGGCGGCACAGCCGTCGGAACCGGACTCAACGCGCCGCCGGGGTTTGCGGAGAGGATCATCGAGCTGGTAGCCGCCGAGACCGGCTATCCGTTTCGAAAAACCGATAATCACTTCGAGGCGATGGCCGCCAAGGACGCCGTTGTCATGACCTCGGGAGCGCTGAAGACGGTCGCGACGTCGCTGTTCAAGATTGCCAACGACCTCCGCTGGCTGGGGTCAGGGCCCCGATCGGCGATTTCCGAGATCATGCTGCCTTCCCTGCAGCCGGACTCTTCGATCATGCCGGGCAAGGTCAACCCGGTCATGCCCGAGATGACGATGCAGGTCGCCGCCCACGTGATCGGCAACGATGCCGCTATCACCTGGGGCGGGGCCAGCGGCAGCTTCGAGCTCAACGTCATGATGCCGATGATCGCTCACAATCTCATCGAGTCGATCTCACTGCTGGCGGCGGCGGCCGAGAACCTGCGCGAGAAGTGCGTGGTGGGCATCGAAGCCAACGTCGAGCAGGCAGAGGCGCTGGTCGAGCGAAACATCTCGATCATCACCGCGCTCAATCCGCATATCGGTTACGACAAGGCCGCGGAGATCGCCAAGGAGGCATTCGCGAGCGGCAGGGGAGTCCGGGAGGTGGCGTTGGAGAAGCAAGTCCTTTCCGAGGAGCAGCTCGAGCAGGTACTCGACCTCAAGCGGATGACGGAGGGTGGGATCCTCGACTAGGTCGGTGGCCCGTCGAGGGCCTGCTCCAGCGTGGTCCAGGCCAAGTCGGCGCACTTGATACGAACGGGGAACTTGCGCACGCCTTGCAGAGCTTCGAGGTCGCCTAAGACGGCACCGGGTCGCTCGGGATCGAGACCAGGGTCCTTCCCTTCGGTGATCGACATCATGGTCTTGAACCGGTCCGAAAGCTCCTGCACCTCGGCCTTGGACTTGCCCTTGATGGCTTCGCTCATCATCGACGCAGAGGACTGACTGATCGAACAGCCCTGACCCCGAACCGACACTTCCGATACGACGTCCCCGTCATAGACGAGGTCGATAGCGACCTCGTCCCCACATAACGGGTTGGTTCCTTCGGCGTGTGCGTCGGGGTCGTCGATACGGTCCCGGTTCCTCGGATTGCGGTAGTGATCCAGGATGACCTCGCGGTAAAGCTCCTCTACCGACATCACTCGACCCTCGAGTCCGCCCCAAGTCTGTCGAGCTGCTCGAAGGCGGCCTGGATCGAGAGGGCGTGGCCGTCGAGGACCTCTCGCTCGGGCAATTCCCGCTGCGCCCGGATTCCGAAGCCATCGCCCCGAAAGCGGGCGAAGACGTGCAGGTGCGTGTGAAATACCTCTTGTCCGGCGGCGGCTCCGTCGGCTAGGAACAGATTGATCCCCTCCGAGGGAAGGTCCGAGGCTCGAATTGCGGCCGCGACACGGGAGGCGACCGTGAACATATGCCGCCCAAGTGTTGGGTCGAGCTCCGCGAGACCGGCCGAGTGCTCGAGGGGAATTACAAGGGTATGGCCGGGTGTAACGGGGTGGATGTCCAAGAACGCAACTACCTGGTCGTCTTCGTAAACACGGCTGGCGGGCGCCTGGCCTCTCGCGATCTGACAGAAGATGCACTCGTTACCCATGGGTTCTCCTCGCTCCTAGGAGAGTCCGAATATGGCGCGTGCTCGGTGCAGGGCCGAGATGAGCACGTCAACATCTTCGGGGGTGTTGTAGATGTGGAAGGAGGCTCTGGCCGTAGCCAGGACTCCCAGCTCGGCCATCAAGGGCTTGGCGCAATGATGGCCCGCGCGGACCGCGACTCCCTCCTCGTCCAGGATCGTGGCGAGGTCATGCGCGTGGACCTCCTCCATGGCCATCGAGATGGCACCCCCCCGTGCCTCTGCTTTTCTCGGTCCGTAGATGGTCAGCCCCGGGACCTCGGCCAGCCGCTCCAATGCGTAGGCGGTCAGCTCTTGGTCGTGTTCTGCCACAACATCCATGCCGACCTTGTCGAGGTATTCAACCGCGGCACCGAATCCGACGGCCTCGGTTATGGGCGGCGTGCCGGCTTCGAATTTCTGAGGGACGGGTGCCCACTTCGATTCGAAGAGTTTGACGTCGGAGATCATCTCGCCGCCGCCCTCGAAGGGCTCCATCTCTTCCAGGATCTCTTTTCGTCCCCATAGCGCCCCTACGCCGGTCGGACCGAACATCTTGTGGGAGGAGAAGGCCAGCAGGTCGATTCCTAGATCCTGCACGTCCACCGGCGCGTGCGGCACCAGCTGGGCGGCGTCGACGACGACAAGGGCGCCCACCTGTTTGGCCAACCGGGCGATCTCCTCCGTTGGTGGTTGGGTTCCCAGAACGTTCGACATGCCGGTGAAGGAGACGACCTTGACCTGCTCGGTCAGTAGGTCCTCCAGGGCCTCGATATCGAGTCGGTAGTCCTCCGTGAACGGCACGTACACCAGCTCGATGTGCCGGAGGCGCATCAGAAGATGCCAGGGAACGATATTGGCGTGATGCTCCATGGTGGTGAGCATCACCTGATCGCCGGGCTTCAGGTGGTGTAGGCCCCACCCGAACACGACGGTGTTCATGGCCGTAGTTGTTCCCCGGGTGAATACCAGCTCGGCCGCCGATCCGGCGCCGATGAAGGCTGCTACGAGGCCGCGTGCTTCCTCATAAGCCTCTGTTGCCTCTTCGGCGAGGAGGTAGGCGCCCCGGTGAACGTTGGCATAGTGGCTGCGCTGAAACGCGTCCATGGCCTCGATGACTTGCTCCGGCTTATGGGAGCTCGAGGCCGAGTCCAGGTACACGAGACGCCGGCCACGGATGTCTCGTTGCAAGATCGGGAAGTCGGCTTTCACATGGGATAGATCGATCACGAAACCTCCAAACGGAAGGCATCGTAGCCCTCCTCCTCCAGGCGAGCGGCCAGCTCCGGACCGCCCGAGGTGATGATGCGGCCGTCGAGAAACACGTGTACGACGTTCGGCGTGATGTAGTCGAGCAGTCGCTGATAGTGAGTGATGATCAGAAACCCTCTGTCGGGAGACACCATACGGTTGACCCCGTCGGCAACGAGTTGCAGCGCGTCGATGTCGAGCCCGGAGTCGGTTTCGTCCAGGATGGCAAGCTCGGGCTCGAGGACAGCCATTTGCAGGATCTCGTTTCGCTTCCGCTCACCGCCCGAGAACCCTTCGTTGAGGTAGCGGTCGGCGAACGATGGTTCCATGCCGAGCTCCTTCATGGCGTCCATGACCTTCAGGCGGAGCTCGAGCACCGTGTAATCGATCCCGGTCCGGTTAGAGAGGGCGGTCCGGAGGAAGTTGACGACGGAGACGCCGGGGATCTCCTCCGGGTACTGGAAAGCGAGGAACATGCCGCGGCGGCCTCGCTCGTATGGGGGGAGCTTGGTTATGTCGTTGCCGTCGAAGGTGATTTTGCCGGCCGTGATCTCATAGGCGATGTGACCCATCAGCACGTGAGCAAGCGTGGACTT
>JBHICV010000036.1:0-18447 GCA_046759765.1 Acidimicrobiia bacterium | reverse complement strand
TGAACGTCCCTGCCTCGATCACCGCATCGGACTGGTCGATCTCCCCATCCTCCGCGGTGTGGGTAGAAGAAGGCGAAGTAACCCCCCAGAAGTCATAGGTGGTAGACGGGAAGCAGGCCCTGGCCTCGAAATAGTTCGCAGCGTTATCGGTGGTGTCGAAGAACGCACCACGAGAGGTTCCGAGGGTCAGAGCCAACGTCGAAACCACCAGAGCAAGCAGAAGTAAGAGGCCTGCCCAGTGCCGTCGCCTAACCGAGGCCATTGGTGCTCTCTCCGCGCAGCGCCCACGGGTCGTACTCCTGGGCCAGCGCGTACCAGGCAAGAACGACCGCTAGGCCCATGACCGCTATCCAGAGGATCAGGTTCACCCACGCTCGGGCCGACAGCCACATCAGCGGCAGGCCAATCAGGGGAACGAGGAGCCGGCCCTCACCCATCACCTGGTCCGGGTGAAGCGGGGCCGAGTCCGCCTGGGAATTGGCGTCGCCCTTGGTGAGGTAGGACCCATCGGCGTTAGCACCGACAATCCTGTGGGTGACGAGACCCGGACGCGCCGAGTCTTCGAAGACCACCACCGTGCCGACATCCAACCCGACGTCACGCAACGGTGCTGCCACAACAATGTCGCCAGACAGGATCGAGGGGGCCATCGAGTCAGAGGTGATCACAACGGACATCCAGCCGGGAAACAGCGAGGGCACGGTTGCCCAGAGGGCGCCCGTCACGCCAGCCGAAACCACGAACAGACCGGCGAGACCTACCAGGAACAGCGCAGCCCGTCGAACTGTCGACGCGGAGCTCTGGTCGGGCTCGACTGTGAGCCCGGCCCGGATGGTGGTTGCGGGCTCTGGTCTGAGGTCGAGGGTTAGCGAAGAGAGCTTCGGTGGTGCTTTAGCCGCTGCCGGCGCTTCACGCTGAGCGGGCTCGAGCGACCCGCGAGGGTCCTCGTAGGGGTCTCCTGGGACGGGTTCGACGAAACTTCGGTCGCCTGCGATGGCCGCGACATTCGAGGTCGGCTGCGAGGCTGGCGGTGCCAACAAGGCGCCGGCGCTCGCAGCAACTGGTCGGGCGTTTGTGGATCGAGGCGGTGGTCCGACCGGCCTGGTCTTCGGTCGGACAGAACGGTTACCTGGTGGGGTCCTTGGCCAAGGCGGAAGATCCCGCGCTGAGTCCCCCGGGCCCTTCGGGATGGGACCGAAATCTGGTGTCTGGACCTCGAACGCTGTCGCCATTCCTTAGCTCTTCTCAAAAGAACCGGAGCGAGCCGCTCCCACGCTCGCCCCGGTTCTCTCATGTGTTGTTGGTGGCTGGGTTGTTACTGGTTCTGCGCCTCCCAAGTGAAGGTCGCGGTCCCGTTGAGACCCTGGGCAAGGTTGTTGTCCTGCAGGGTCACGGTGAACCGGTACGTCTTCGACTCCGGGTTGGCAGCCGGAGACCAGGCGGCGATACCGTTGGTGAAGTTGGTATGGGTGGCCGCGAAGGTCGCCAGCGTCCCGCTGAACGGCGTCGTACTCAGGACGAAGCCGGTGCAGTTGCCGAAGACACCACCGCTACCTTCGTCGATGGTGACATCGAGATAGGCATCGAGGCCGGTCCCACCCGAAACCCCGTACAGCCTGACATCGGCCGGGACCAAGGTGCCGCTATAGGTGGCCACGATGCAGTTGGTCACCGAGTCGCCCGGCTTCATGTTCGACGCGTTGAACATGGCCGAACCGGTGTCGTCGTCCGTGATCGTCACCGTACCGGCGGCCCAGTTGTTGCCCGCGTTGTCAGTTGTATCTGAAAACGCGCCTCGGGAGCCGGTCACCACCAGTGCGCTCATCAGCACAAGCGCCCCGGCTATGGCTCCGAACCGTAGGAGCGGTGGGATCACCCTCCGGCGCTGGGCCTTCTCACGCTCTGCTTGTGAGGAGAGCTGGGTATGTGCGGCTTGCATTGGTCGTTCCTTTTGATGCGGATGGCGCTTTTCGCCAATTTCCTGTGATATCGACCAATCCATCGGCTGCCTGAGCAGGATTCCGGACGTGCCCCAGTTGACTAGTCACTTCGAAAAGAGGGAAATGCCTTCCACATGTTGGAAACGCTCCCAACGTCGGCCGAGGCGGCACCTCGGAACGCCGTCCGACCGGAACCGTGAAGTGGGCGGGACGTCACGCAGATTGACATCGCAAAATCACCCGGCTCGCAGGAACTGGCCAGCCGGGGCGCTCCGTGGGCTCAGGTTCGCGTCGGCCTTCCCGACACGCAAGACCTCAAGTCACGGCCAGTCGCGTCCCTAGCGACGACACCGACGGTGAGCGGCAGGGACCTGCTCGCTAGGGTCGATGGTTGCGATAGTCGCTTGCTGAGGAGGCCCACATGACCGGAGACAACGCTTCTGTGACCGAAAAGGTGATGGCGCTCGAGCGCGCGGTCCTGGACCGCTGGTACGAGAGTGATTCAGTGCCTTATAGCGAGAAGTTCACGACGGACGCCACCTACTTCGCGCCTGGGCTTCCGCAGAGGATCGACGGCCCGGACGTTCAAAAGAACCTGGCTTCTTTCACCGGGCAGATCCCGGTCCAGCGCTACGAGATGATCAACCCGAGCGTTGATGTCCATGGCGACACGGCGATCTTGACCTTCAACCTCGTCACCTATGAGACCGAGGAGGGAGCTAGCGAGGTCGTGGACCGGTGGAACGCCACCGAGATCTACCGTCATACGGAGGAGGGCTGGAAGACCGTGCATGCGCACTGGTCATTCACGCAGTAGTTGATACCGGTTCGAGAGTTCAGAGCGCCTTGACGCCGACGCAGATCTCCTGAGCCGACCAGGGCTCGATCCGTAGGTCAAGTCGGCTCGCGGGCATGGCTGACATCCTTAGTGGGGACAAGCCGGCGCGCGTAGTCGATTGCCTCCTCGAGGCTCATCCCCCTTCCCTCCTCCCACGCGCGTTCGATGTCATCGTCCGGGAGGAGCTCAGCCACCGAAACTCGAGCATTCTCGATTCCGAACGAGTCGAGTGACCATCCGCCACCCTGAGCCTCACGGAGGGAGTCGGCAGCTCCGGCTAGTCGCACTGCTCCAGCGGGCGTGGCGGGTGCGGCGAAGGAGGCGACTCCGTCGAGCGCAAATACCTGAATGTGCGCGTTCTTGACTTCGATGGCCATGCCCAAAGCCGCGGCTGCGGTTTCCTGAGCGCTGCGCACATCGCCGCCCTGGAACAACAGACCTGCCAGGCCGACCATCTGCGAAGCGGCAAGTGAGCTGTTTCCCAACTCCAGCGAGATATCTAGAGCACGCTCGAATAACGCCTGCGCCCTCGACAGATCGCCTCTTGTCCAATGAGCGGTGGCTTCTGCCATGAGAACCTGGCCCACTTGTTCTCTGGATTCCAGCTCTTCGAATATCTCCTTGGCCTCGTGAGCAAGACGCTCCCCGGCGTCAGGGTCGCCTTCGAACGATGCGGTCAGGCTCATGCCGTACAGTGTGTCAGCCTCCCTGAAGCGATCGCCGCTGGCTCGATAGAGATCGAGGGCCTGCCGGTACGTCTGAGTAGCCTGCGCAAAGTCCGCCTGCCAGTAGGCCAACCCCGCCAGTGCAGTCAAGCCCTTGGCGCGGGCCATCGCAGAAGCCCTCGGGTGGTTGAGAAATCCCTCCAGCCACTCCTTACCTTCGACCAGTTGCCCAGATCCATGCCAGTAGCGCCAAACCGCGGCGCCGAGTTGAAGTCCGGTATCCGGATCGTCCATTTCCTTCGAGTAGCGAAGCACAGCACGCAGGTTGTCTCTTTCGGCCAACAGGCGCGCCATCCAGATCCCTTGGGCTTCACCGGCTAGCTCCGGCTCCGCCTCCTCGGCCAGAGAAAGAAAGTAGGCGTTGTACCGCTCGGCGACCTCCTGTTTTCCACTCTCCGCCAGTTCCTCGAGGGCGAACTCCCGAAGCGTTTCGAGCATGGCGAATCGTGTCTCGCCCAGGTGAACCCTCCGGCTGAGCATGCTCTTGTCCAGCAAAGAAGCCACGCTCTCGACGATCATCGCCGAGGCCCCAGCTACTACCTGTTCAGCCGCGCCGAGCGTGAACCCTCCCGCAAAGATGCCGAGTTCCCCGAAGACTGCTTGCTCTTCGTCTGCAAGAAGGTCGTAGCTCCACGCGATGGCATCCCGGAGAGTTCGCTGCCGTTGGGGTAGGTCAGCGTGGCCCCCGACGAGCGTGTCCAGGCTGCGCTCCAAACGACTGGCCAGCTCCGGAGGGGCGAACTCACGGGTTCTCGCGGCGGCGAGCTCGAGAGCGAGAGGAAGGCCGTCTAGCCGAGAGACGATCCGAGCAACTGACTCGGCGTTGTCGGGAGTCAGACCGAAGTCCGGCTGGACAGCCTGAGATCGACGGACAAAGAGAGCCACGCTGTCCACTTGGGCCATTGCCTCGTGGTCGCTGCTGACCTTCGAATCGGGAAGCGAAAGCGGTGGCACTTCGTACGATTGCTCGGCCCGGAGGCCAAGCGTCACCCGGCTCGTGACCAACGCTTTAAGGTGTGGCGCCACCTCCAGCAAACGGCTCACAGTTACCGCAGCGGGAAGTACGTGCTCGAAATTGTCAAGCACGACCAGAAGCTCGCGATCGCGCAGCTTCTCCTCAAGTACCTCGATCCTCGGGCGGTCGGACGTGTCTTTGATTTCCAACGCCTGAACTACTGCCGGAGCAAGTGTGTCCGGGTCCGTGATCGCTTCCAGCGGCACGAAGAACACTCCGTTGGAAAACTGGGGCAGAGAATCGCGGGCGGCTCGAAGGGCCAGGCGTGTCTTTCCACTGCCACCGGGGCCCGTGAGCGTTACCAATCGGTTGGAAGCCAAGAGTCCCGATACGGCCTCGAGCTCTTCCTCGCGCCCGATGAACTCGGAGAGCTCGCTGGGAAGGTTGTTGGGGCGAGCATCGAGAGCCCGGAGTGGCGCGAACTCGCCGGGAAGGTCGGGGACTTCAATCTGGTAGAGGTGCTCGGGTTCCGGCAGGTCCTTGAGGTGGTACTCGCCCAAATCCCTGACCGAGACTCCAGCAGGAAGCGGGTAGCCGATCACAGAATGGGTCGCCTCGGACATCAGAATCTGGCCGCCGTGTCCGGCGTCTGCTATCCGAGCCGTCGCATGGACGGCGAGGCCCGTGTATCCCGTAGGGCCAAGGATCGCCTCGCCCGTGTGCAGTCCCATCCGTACCCGGATGGCCCCACCTTCCGGCCAGCGGTGGGAGGCGAGCGAGCGTTGCGCCTGAACTGCCGCCTGCAGCGCCCAGTCTGGGGCCTCGAATGACGCAAACACAGCGTCGCCGGCAGTACCCATTTCCATACCGCCGACTTCGGTGAGCGCGTCACGTATGAGGCGGTGGTGATCCTCCAGCACCTCTGGATACCGCTCTCCCAATCTCAACACGAGCCGGGTGGATCCCTCGATGTCTGTGAACAGAAACGTGACCGTTTGGGTTGACGGGTTGGGCACGATCGTCTCCGGGCTGAAACTAATCAGCATTAGGGGAGTCGGCGTCGGTTGCTCACCGACGAAGCTGGCGGGCATCGAAAATTGCAAGCAACAGGGTTGACTGGTCCTGCACTCTCTTGTGGTCACGGCAGCGGGCGCGTGGGCCCAACTGACAAGACGCCTAGCTGTCAAGATGCTGAGTGAGCACTTGACGTGAATGTTTTGCAAAGGAGCCGCCCTCTCTCGTGAGACTGGCGGCTCCTCCGCTAGGTCGGGTGTCCACTTGTAAAAAGGTCGCTGAGGGGAGCGACCCCCTATCAACCTCCCCTCAGCGGATGGGAGGCCGCTGACAGTCACCAGTCTCATGCTCCTCCGGCTATGGGTGAATGGGACGGCCGACCTATTTCGGACACCCGAGGAAAACCTGACTGCCTAGGCGGCTGTCAGCTGTTTTGGACAGAGACCGGAGAGTCGTGTCGGTCTCGATGGTTCCTGGTTGGCGTCACCGTCCGCCGTTGCGAGAGGGGTCTGTTCGGGGTGTTGGTGTCCCATCCCTCCGATATGATCGAACGTATGTTCTATGAATTTGAGTCGGTTCACGAGGGTTTGGATGAGATGGATCCGGGCGCCGCTTTGGGTGCGGTCCTGTCGGAGATCGACGTCGATGATCTATCTGGTTCCGACCTGATTGTGGTGTTGAAGGCGGCCCGGCGGATGGCTTCTCATTACGAGGCGCTGGTGTTCCAGGTGATGGCCGCGTTGTGGGATTTCATGAATGCGCTGGATGACGATCCGGAGTTCGCTCCGTTGGCGTCGTCAGCGGAGCTTCGGACTGCTCTTCGCCTGACTCGCCGGGCCGCTGATAACGCGTTGGGTTTGGCGTTGGAGCTGTGTGAGCGTCTACCGCGGGTTTGGGAGGCGCTGTCTGATGGTGATATTGATATATCTCGGGTGTGGGTGATTGTCCGGGGCACTGAACATCTGCCGGAAGATACCGCCCGGGAGGTGGTGGAACAGATCATTGAGGACGCTCCCCTGTTGACTACTGGGGAGTTGTGGGGTCGGATCCGGCGTCTGTGTGTGGAAGCTGATCCCGAGGAGGCGGAAGCCCGTTACGAGGAGGCGGTGAAGGGCCGGCGGGTGGTGGCGGAGCCCACCCCCTCGAGTACGGCCAACCTGTTGGGGTTGGATCTGCCGCCGGATGGGGTGGCGCAGACATCGAAGCGGATCCACCATCTTCCTGGACTTACTGCAAGGCAAGACTCATCGCGGCATGTCGTCTCGGGGAACAGTCGACATCCAGACCGATCTGGAGACGCTGGCCGGTTTGGCGGAGCGGCCGGGGGAGCTGGCCGGCTACGGGCCGGTCATTTCTGACATAGCCCGCCAAGTCATCGTCCAACAGCAATAGGGGGCGGAGTGGCGGTGGACGGTCACCGATCCCGAGAGCGGCCGGGCGCTATTCAATGGCACTACTCGCCGGCGGCCCACCGGCGCGCAGCGTCGGGCGGTTGAAGCCCGGGACCGGACCTGTGTGTTCCCCGGATGTCGGATGCCGGCCACCGAATGTGACCTGGACCATCGGATCCCCTGGGCGGAAAGCGGGAAAACCGCGGTCGAGGATCTGGCGCCGGGATGCCGACACCACCACATCATCAGACACCGATGCGGCTGGACCTACCGCCGCCTCCCCAACGGCGACTACCTCTCGACCAGCCGACTCGGACACCGATACACCACCAGCGGCCTACCCCCATGGCCGGCCTCGATAACTTCCCCCGTCAAAGGAGATCTTCCACCCGGTTAGCTCTCCGAGCTGGCACAGCAGTACATGACGCCCTCAGGCCTAGAGTCAAGGGTTGCCAACCGTAGCCTCATGATCGATGGCGGTCACCGTTGGTCGCTGGCGACCGCTTGCTTTCGGAGAGCTCGCGTGGGTTCGGTCCACGTTGCGCGGGCGAGGTTGAATGCCTCTTCGACCGTGAAGATCGCAATATTGGAGTAGTTCGCTAGTGCTTTCTCTGCATTCTTTCGCGACGCATAGAACAGCATCGAGGTGCATACCTCCGATTCGGCACCGGCCACCAGCTCGTCATCACCGGTCTCGGTGGGGGTCCTTCCCGGCACGAAGATAGACGTCACTGCACCTGGCGGATCCACCTTGACTATCTGATCAGCGTTGACCGTCAACTGGATGGTCTCGCCGGTGATCGGATCGGTTGATTCGATCTCAGCCTCGGCCTCGAGAACCCCGGGTAAAAGGATGGTGTCTAGGGAGCACCATGCGTACATGTCGTTGTCGTTGACCCGAATGCTGTGCCGGGTCGGTTTGAGGGTGAGAGCCATGCCGATGAAGTCGCCTTGGCCGTTGATCTGTCCGCCAGCCGCCTCGATCGCCGAGAACAGCTCGTCAATCTCCTCGCGGGAAACTCCAAGTAGCTCAGCTGCCCGTTCTGGTGAGACAGGCTGGCCTTTCGCGAGTTCCTCCAGCAGGTAAACCTGCGCCAGCGGGGCGGTGGGGTCTTCCTGGATAGTCTCATGCTCTCTCACGACGCGTTCCCGCCACGCCTCCGCAGTATCCGCTGCTGTTGGTCTTGCTGTTGCCATTTCTGATTTCTTGGCTGGAGTGCTGCTACATAGTTGGCCAGATTTGTGGTGATGAACGACTCATTGGCTTGGGATGATTATCTGGCAGATCGATTCCGGTCCGCAGGCCCCGTAGTCGAGGGTGTTGGCTCGGTCGGCGAGGACTTCGAGTTCCTTTCTCGTCCGGTGTAGCGCTGTTATCCGTTGGTCGATCTCTTCGAGCTTCTTATTGATGAGATCAGCGACGTGCCCGCAAGGGGCTTGGCCTTCGTCTCTCACCTCGAAGATGCTGCGGACCTCGTTCAGGGTGAGTCCTGCTCTTTGTGCGCCACGCACAAAGAGCAGACGGTCGGACGCGGCTTCGTCGTAGTCGCGGTATCCCGAAGGCGTGCGATCGGGAGTAGGTAGCACTCCGATGTCCTCGTAGTAGCGGATGGTTTTGGTAGGCACTCCGGTTATGGCGGCTAGTTGTCCGATTTGCACGAAAGTTTCTCCTTGACCTTCCAGTATGCTGGAAGGTATACGGTAGCAGGGTTCTCGGAGTTGCGAGTGCCCGATGGATGTGACGTTGCAGTATTTCAACGGCTGCGCCAATTGGAAAATTGCCCAGAGTCGCCTTCGCCAGATCCTGGGTGACGACTGGGAGATCCATTACCAGCTGGTGGAATCCTTTGAGGATGCGGAGCGTCTTGGTTTCCGCGGCTCACCGACTGTGCTGGTCGACGGGCGGGACCCGTTCGCGGACGAGTCGGCACCGATCGGCTTCGCGTGCCGCGTCTACCGCACCGAGTCCGGTTCCGAGGGTACGCCGTCGATCGATCAGCTTCGCGAAGCACTAGGTGTCCCATGACGGAGCCCACTCGGGATCTAATTCCAGTGGCACCTTCGGATTCTCTGGTGAGGGCGCGGTCGTTCCGGCTGCTTCTGGAAACCGGACGGCCTGTTTCAGAGGAGGAAATCGCCGCTGCCTCAGGTCTCTCCCTAACCGAGGTTAGGGACGAGCTGGGGACAATCCAGTACCAGGGAAGACTGACGAAAGACGACTCGCGAAGGATTACCGGAAGTGCAGGATTGAGCGTCGCTCCGACGTCGCACGAGATCGTCACGGATGGTGGGATCGATGGACATGGTGCGCGGTTGACGCAGTTGGGATCATGAATGAACTCGAAGCAAGCGGCGATGTCCGCTCGCGAGACATCCATTCCGGTAGGCCGCTAGGTCTCACCTTCACTGAAGGGACCGCGGATGAGACGGAAGCTGTTGTCTTCGTGGCGGGTGATGCCGGTGACGACTGTTTCGTTGTCGAACGGTGGTGCCCGACCGTCAACTTCTTTACCGACCGCCGAAGCGCAGAGGCGTGGGCTGCGCACACCGGAGCCACCGGTGAGATCGCTGACATCGCAACAGTGGCTGAAGCCTGTTCCGGCTGGTGGGCATCACTACTGGAAATGTCGTCGCCACGGCGCCGTCCCGAATGACCTTGGAGCGTTCGCGCCTAGCGAACCGGCGATTGCGAGCACGAATGTTGTTGCTCACGGTCGGCACCGTTGGTATCGGTCTGGCCGGATACATGGGGTTCCGGCTTTACCCGACCTTCGACGTCGGGGCAGGGACCGGCCTTGGTCTTCTTGTTCTCGCCGCCGCAGCAGGTTTCGCAGCCTTCTTTTCGCCTTGTTCGTTTCCGCTTCTGCTGACCCTTCTCGGTCGTCAGGTCGAGCAGCGAATTCAAACCGGGGGACGGCTTCGTTCGGCGGTTCGTTTTGCTACTGGCGCGGCCATAGGAGCCTCTCTATTCGTCCTGGGGCTCGGAGTCTTGCTGACGGCTGCCGGAGCGCAGATAGCCAGCCAGCTGACTTTCACCGCTGGTCCAGGACGGGCTGTGCGGGTCGTTGTGGGCGTGCTACTCGTCGTTTTGGGTCTAGCTCAGCTTGGGTTCCTTCGCGTGCCCTTCGGAAGAATCGCTGGATTAGCTGCCCCGATTGAACGGCGGCACGCCGCCTTCCGAGATCGCGACTCGTTTTCCCGTCATGTCGCTTACGGCTTCGGATATCTGCTTGCCGGGTTTGGCTGTACCGGCCCCCTGCTGGCAGGTCTGGCGGCTCAAGGCGTGGTCATTGGCAGCGTTCCCGCTGGGCTGCTCACATTCGGGACGGCGGCGCTGGTGATCGTCGGTCTGTTCTTCATAGCCGCGATGTTCGCGGTACTCGCCAAGCAGTCGACCGTCCAAGCCTTCCGTACGAGCGGTCCAGCAGTGAGACGCTGGGGCGGTCGAGTCCTGATCGGAGTCGGAGTCTGGTTCATTGTTCTAGGAGCGTTCGCGGACATGGCGAGTCGGCTCGTCTTATGAGAGGAGGTAGAAGAAGATGTTCGAAGTGATCGAACGGAACGAACTCAAAGCCTTGATGGATAAGAACGAGGCCCAGTTGGTGGATGTGCTGCCAGCCCCGGAGTTCGAAGAGTTGCACCTTCCCGGGGCAATCAATATCCCGCTCAAGAAGCTGACCAGAGAAGCTGCGTCAGGGTTGCGTCGGGACCGACCAGTGGTCGTCTACTGACACGACGGCCTGTGAGATCTTTCTCCACGAGCAGCGTGCCTGCTCGAACAGTTCGGATTCGAACATATCTACGACTACCGGGGCGGCAAAGCCGACTGGCTGGCCCACGCACTACCGGTCGAAGGCACAAAGGCGCAGACCCTACGCGCCGGCGACCTGACCCAGGCAGAGGTGCCCACATGTCTCCCAACCGAACGGCTGTCTGAGGTCAGAGCCAGAGCTGAAGCTGCGGGCTGGGATCAATGCGTGGTCACCGACGATCACCGGTGCGTACTCGGCCTGATCCGCTTCCGAGACGCAGTCCGCGACTCAGATGGAC
Source organism: Acidimicrobiia bacterium (assembly GCA_046759765.1). GTDB lineage: Bacteria > Actinomycetota > Acidimicrobiia > Spongiisociales > CAZKJJ01 > JBHICV01. The sequence goes on along the minus strand of JBHICV010000036.1, from coordinate 7,534 downwards.
TCGCCATCGAAGCGATGCAGCTCGGACCGACCACGAAACGACCTGACGAACCACTCGAGCCACTGGTGCGACGAATGAGAGAACGCAACGTCGCGACCATCCTCATCACCGCTCCTACCGGCAATCTGCTCGGTCTGCTCGACCGAAACGAAGCGGAACGGCAGCTCGAGCAGATACGCCAGACCCTCACCTGGGAGGACTGCGAAGGATGTCGAGGAACGCCCGCACCGCGGCCCTGATCTCCAATGCATCTAGCTCACATCGCGTCGGGCCGATGGCGAAACGATGAACCAGTAAATGAACGGGGCTCTTGAGCCATTTCCCGGGCCTGTTAGGCGCCCGTTCTCACTGGCTACTCTCAGTGGTTTTATGGCCACTTTAAGGCAGACTCCTGCACGGGCGGCTCCCGGGAGGGATGGAAACGGAGCTGCTCGGTGACGCTCGGGCGACGTGCCGCTCATGTGTGGCACTCAGACAACGGGTCAATGCTCGCCCTGAGCGCTCTCGCACTCACCTTGCTACTGGGTCTCAGCCCTGGCCCTCGACGGGGGAATGCTCTACCACCTGCGGCGCAAAGCTCAGAACGCGGCCGATCATGCCGCCTTGGCGGCCGCGTGGGCGTCCTGCCACGGCGATGACCCTGCTGCGGCGGCAGAGGGTTCCGTGCAGAGCAACGGCTTCGCCGTCCCGGATCTCACGCTCACGGATCTCGGAGGGCATCAGTTCGAAGCCATAGTCGGCACTTCGCAGACCACCCATTTCGCACGAGTAATCGGTTTCGAGCAGGTCGATGTCGATGCTCGCGCGCTCGCCGTGTGCTCCGGGGGAACCGGATTCTCAAACGCGATCTTCGCCGGCGGCGACGACTGCCATCTGTTCGCCAAGCTCCAATTCGAGTCGAGTGGCTCCAATCAAACCGTCTACGGCGGCATCCACAGCAACAGCAGCTCGCGAGTAAACGGCTCGAACAGTGATTTAGGCGTAGGCAACATACCCGAAGATCCCTACACCTACGTCGTGTCCCACGACGAGACGGGATCCGGCAACATGTACGACCCGGGTTTTCCAGCCATGGTCGCACTGAAGGAGTGGCCGGCCGGCTTCGGGCCCGCCGACATCCCGACCACCCTGGCTGCATTCAAGACCTTGGCCCTGTCCGTCTCGCCGGCAACGCATTACGTGGTGGGTGACATCCCGGGTTCGTACATCACGGCCAACGGCGACGGGCTCTACTACGCCACCGGAAACATCGATCTCAACGAGGATTTGGTGGCCAGTGTAACCCTGGTGGCGGAAGGCACGATCACCGTCGGCAGCTCCGTCAACACTCTCGATCCCTACCCCGTTGCCCCTCCTGGACTAGCAAACGTGCTGGCCTACTCAGGTGCCGACCCGGCTCCGCCCCCTATCGAGCGGTGTGACAAGTTCACCGTCAGGATGAATGGAAGCACCTCTGACTGGACCGGGCTCGTTGTGGGCCCGGCCGGGCTCGTGGAATTCAGCGGATCAAGCAACACAACGCTGACTGGGTCGATCATTGGCTGGGGCTCCGGCTCAACGGATCGGACTTCCATCTCGTCAGCGACCCGAGTTTCATCCCCGGGGAGTTCAAGGTGGACCTGCTCGAATGAGCGGCAGATCCGACCGTGGAGCCACGGCAGTAGAGCTGGCCATAACGCTCCCTCTGTTTCTCGTACTGGTCCTCGGTATCGCCGAGCTGGCCCGGTTCGTGGCAGCGTCGAACGCTCTGAACACGGCCACCAGGGAGGCGGCCCGATACGGCTCGTCGGTCGGTGACAGCGTGAACCTGGTTCCCCGGTTCACGGACTGCGACCAGATACGCGCCGCGGCGCTTCGCTTCGATGCCTCCCTCACGCCAGGCGACATCACCGTCACGTTCGATGCCGGACCTGGCACGGCGCAGAAGGCGACTTGCCCAGTGGGAGGCCCGAGTCTCGATCCCACCCTCATCGAGGCAGGTGATCGGATCGAGGTGTCAGCACAGCGGACCTTCAGTGTCACGGTACCCATTGTCGGCAACCTCATCCAGGCCGGAGTCGGAGGACCAATCACGATCCAATCGACTGACCGAAGGACAATCTTCCGATGAAAGAGCAAGGAGCATCCCTCGTCGAAACGGCGTTGGCGGCACCACTCGTATTACTGCTGGTGTTCGGGGTAGTCGACTTTGGGCGCGTCTTCTTCACGGCCATCCGAGTCCGGGATGCAGTTCAAGAGGGGGCTATCTACGCCTCCTACAGCCCCGGCGACCACACGATCGTGCGGGATCGGGTTCTCGACAGCATCAACACGGACCTGGAGCCGGACCTCCAACCGACCGACGTCAGCGTCACCTGCCCGCCCGATGGTTCCATCGAGGTATCAGTGCAATACAGTGTGTCGCTGATCACTCCCGTCATTCGGTCTATGAGCGGAGGGCCCATAACCCTCACGCACACCGCGGTAGGGCGGAATTTCTCGTCGGACATCTGCGACCCCAGTCCCTAGCAACAAATCCGTAAGACCGAAGGGAGCCAGGTCACGGCTTAGTCCGCTGTTGCGGCTCGCGAGGTGAAATTCGGGATTTGATCGGCAAGCACTATCCGATCTTCAGTCGCTGGGCTGAGGAGGTATCTCACATCCACGGGAAGAATGGACGAAGGCCATCTACCTGACCTGCCCGTCCGGCCTACACTCCCGATTCAGGTGAGGGGGATCGTGAACCTTCGAGCCGTGTCAGTGGCGTTGGTGGTGCTCGTGTTGGCTTCGTCTTGCGGAGGCACCGCAGACGAGCCTCCGGGCGCAGTACAACCACAGGCGACAACAGAAAGGCCTGAGGTCACAGAGCCGGCAACGCCCAGTGAACCGGCCGAGGAGCCGGAAGCGCCAACTGAGGGACCGGCAGAGGAACCAGGTGAGGAGCCTGTGGGAGACGGCGTCGGCAGTGCCACGCTGACGATCGGGGACGAGACCTGGACCTTCGATAAGGTCGACTTCTGCGCCCTCCCGCCTGTCGAGCCCAAGGACTCCTCGTTCGTCCTCATCGGCAAGCTGGGGGACTGGCAGCTAATCGCAGAAATCCACGACGACACCGGAGCACAACGCCTCGAGGGCGAGGGGGTTTATGACACGATCGATCACCAGAACCTTGCTGATGGAACCCTGGGTCTGTGGTCGGCCAGCAGCCAGGCCTCTGGGCAGCAATTCCTCGTCGTCGAGGGCCTCTCCGTCACAGCCAGCGCCACCTTCGACGACCTGAGGACCACCGAGATCGAAGAGACCCCGGGGACTCTCGACGCAACCTGCCCCTAGGGCACAGGGGACGGAGCCGCCGGTTAGTCCCGCGCCCGCGCACGGATATTCCGAACCTCCTAGGGTGCCCTCCACTGTGGCAGTACGGGAGGGACTGATGAGACGGGGAATCGCGGTGGCCATCGCGCTACTGGTCGCCGCGGCTGCGTGCGGCGGCGGATCGGAGAGCCCGCCGACTCAACCTCCGGCCACGCCGTCCGAGCCAGAGACGACCACGGAAGCTCCCGCCGACGAACCTGTAGCCCCAACGACCACGGCTGCGGTCACGACTACGACCGCGACGGCCGGCTTCGACCCGGCTACCGCCACTGAGGAAGAGAAGAAAGCCCGCTACCTCGAGCTAGCGGCGGCGTACGGAGTCGAGGAGAGACTCCTGATCGATGATGAAGTCTTTGATGAGGAGGGCGAGTTGATCGTCGAGAACCAGATCGTGGGAATCGCCCTCATCCAATGCCAGAACCCACGTGAGGACTGGGAGAGCTTCTTTGAAGGTATGTCCATTATTGAAGATGACCTCGACCCCGTAGCTGCCAACAGAGCCGCGCTACTGGATGCCTTCTGTCCTGAAGCAAGGCCCCTGTTCGAGGAGGTGGCCGCCTCGCTCGGTGTTACCGTTCCACCACCGGCCGAGCCATAAGGTTCGGCCGCCCCCAGACGATCGTCGTCCGTCAGCTCTCCGTGATCGTTACCGAGCGGATGACTATGTCCGTGACCGGCTTCTCACCCTTGAGGTCAGCCCGTGCAATGGTGTCGACCACCTCCATCCCGTCAGTGACCTCGCCGAAGATCGTGTACTGGTTCGGTAGCCCGACGTCGTCCAGGCAGATGAAGAACTGGGAGCCGTTCGTGTTCGGCCCCGCGTTCGCCATCGCCACGATTCCCCGGTCGTAGCTGGTTCGGGAGTGGAACTCGTCCTCAAAACGGTAACCAGGGCCGCCCGACCCGGTCCCGGTCGGATCTCCGCCTTGGATCACGAAGCCGGGGACGATCCGGTGGAAGATCACGTCGTCGAAGTATCCGTCTCGAGCCAAGAACACGAAGTTGTTCACCGTCTGCGGTGCATCGGCCGGATAGAAGTCGATCGAAATGTCGCCCTCGCTGGTGTGCAAGGTGGCCGAAAAGGACTTGCTCGTATCAATCGAGAGCTCAGGCGCGGCAGAGTATTGGTTGGGCATCGGGCCAGCCTAGGTCCGATGGCGTCTGATCCTTTACGAGATGTCTTCGGAGCCGTCTCCGAGCAGGTAGCTCAGCCGACAGAACGGACGCAGCTTCGACGCTGCCCTTTTCGAGAGGACGATCCTGGACGAAAGCCCTGAGTCGGCTTTCGAGGCTCTGCGGGACGCGCTAGCCATGGGAGTCCCGGTTTCGGAGATCCTGAACGCCACCTCCCGGGCGGCGGCGACGAGATTCCGCCGCTTCGATATCGACCTGGACACCGATGACACGAACGAGTGGGGCTGGCTCGATGTCACCCACACCATGACCTATCTCGACGCTCTGCGCTGGGCGTGGTCCGTCGATCCTTCCCCAGAGGTGCTAAGAGACTTGTTTCACGCCGTCTGGTTCGTTCAGTGGACGCAACGATTCGACACTCCCGACAGAGCCTCGGACCCGGCACCGGCGCCGCGGGCAGATGCAGGCGTCGTTCTCGACAGCATCCGCAGACGAGACCCCGTCGGAGCGGTGGCAGCCATATCCGGTTTCGAGGGGCCCGAGGAAGCCCTCCACGGAGCTCTCGCGCAGGCAGCCTCCGAGGACAACTCCTCCTCGCCGATAATGGTCGCCCACTCGGTAAAGACGTCGCGGGCGGCCATCGTCGAGTCAAAGGTGCTTGCTGACCGATCACCGCTGATTGCGGCGGGACGGTTCCTGGCCTCTCCCAAGCGGGAGCGCTTCGTTTACAACGCCACTCTCGAAGCGATAGATTTCGTACAAGGTCGCGCTCGCGGAGACCTCGACGACTAGAACACGCCGCCTCCGCTCATCACCAGGTCGAAGTAGCGGCTTAGCTCCTTCTCTAGCTCCTCGATCGACAAGAACTCGAACAGCTCCTTGTTCTGCTCGTCCACAGCCTTGTTGCGGACCAAGACATTCTCGATCGTGAACGGATGGATCGGCACATTGCCCGCCATCACGTTGTCCATCTCGTCGCCCCCCGACATGAGACCGGTACCGAAGATCTTGCGAGAGCCGTTCTCGGATATGACGCCGAACTCGGTGCTGAACCATGCCAGCCGTTTGATGTTCTCTCGCTCCTCTTCGGTCGTTGCCCTCCAGTAGGCCGGCGCGAATAGCTCCTGCAGCGCGGTGTAGTGGGGCAGCATCAAGAAAGGCAGATGGCCGAAGATGTCGTGGAACATGTCGGGCTCCGGAGTCCAGTCGAGCTCGTCCCATGACCGCATGTAGTCGGTGATGAGGAACTCCCTCCGGTCGAAGTGCTCATACCACTGGTCTGCATCCGAGTACCGGACGGTGGTCCTGATCACTTTCCAGCCAGTGGCAGGGGTGATCTTTGAGTTGAGAAAGCCAACCGAGGGTATCTCGCTGGCCGGCAACTCCAGCATGTCGAAGCCTGCTAAGTAGTCGGCGCAGGCGTGCTTTCTTATGCGCGGCACCTGACGTCGGTAGAGCTCCGCCCACGTTCGGTGCTGCTCGTCGCTGAATTGGTCCATTTCTCGTCACCTCCTTCCTGGTTGACATGGCCATCAAAAAGACCCGTTCCGACGGTTCGGTACGGGTCATCCAGTTAGTGCGATTTGAGCAGGTGGCTACATAAGCATCGCCCCGTACCGTGCTCCGGGGAGACGGTAGATGAAATAGGCGTAGTAGCTGACCTGCATGAAGTGAGAACTGTAGAGGCTCATCCCATCACGTCAAGAGTTCCAACATCGGTACTGTCACGGCGTGGGCGATCTCGCCGATGCGCCGGAGTCAGTTGCCTTGGGCCTCTTTGCGCCCATCGCACGGGATTACGAGAGGTGGGCAAAGGTCCTCAGCCTGGCTCAAGACAATCGTTGGAGGCAGGAGCTCGTGCGGGGCCTCGATGTGAGGCCTGGATCCCGGTTTCTCGACGTCGCGGCAGGCACCGGCTCGATTACGCGTCTGCTCAGCAGGCGAGGCGCTCAGGTGGTTTCTGTCGACCAGAGCGAGAACATGTTGCAACATGCCGTTCGCCGGGGAGCCACCGGTGTGCTGGCAACAGGCATGGCGCTTCCGCTTCGTAGCGACACATTCGACGGGGTCGCTTTCGGATACCTGCTGCGCTACGTCACAGACGTTGCCTCCTGCATGTCCGAGCTCGCTCGGGTCGTGAAGCCCGGCGGCAGGATCGGCATGCTCGAGTTCGGCAGGCCGGCCGGATGGCCTGGTGTTGCATGGAGGCTCTACACGCAGATAGGGCTTCCTATGGCCGGCACCATGATCGGCAACGGTTGGGGCCGGGTCGGGTCGTTCCTCGGACGGAGCATCGATGAATTCCACGCTGAGTACCCCCCCGAGGTTCTGGCCAGCATCTGGCAGGCGTCGGGCCTGACGGACATCGGAATCCGACGGATGTCGTTGGGAGGCGGTCTCCTGATGTGGGGCACGAAGCAATGACCCGGCCCGCCTATTACGCTCCTACCGGCACGACGGCAGGCGACCTCGTGGCGATTCTTCACCTGCCTTACACCCTGTGGCACCTTTCGTACGTCGCGATCGGTGCCGGACTGGCGACCACACTGGATGGATGGCGGCTGATCGGCACTGTCACGGCTTTCTTTTTCGGACTTGGCATCGGTGCTCATGCACTCGACGAATACAACGGCCGGCCGTTGGGCACGAGGGTGTCCGACCGCTCACTGCTCGTCTTCGGCGTCGGTGGTCTGGCCTCCTCCTTGATCGTTGCCGTTATCGGGGCGGTCGCCATCTCTCCGTGGGTGCTGGCCTGGGCACTAGCGGGGATCTTGATGGCCGCCGCCTACTCCCTGGAGTGGTCACCGCTCCTCCACACCGACCTCGGTTTTGCCGTGGCTTGGGGAGCCTTCCCGGTGGTAGTCGGCTATTGGGCCCAATCCCTGACGGTATCCCTCGCCGCCATCCTCGCGGCTGTTGCCGCGGTGTTGTTCAGCCTTGCTCAGCGCCGACTGAGCACGCCGGCGCGGTTCGTTCGGCGTCGAACAGAATCGGTGGAGTTGTCCTTCAATCGGGGGGAGAGCTCATGGGAGAAGGGTGATCTGTTGGC
>JBHICV010000035.1:0-18456 GCA_046759765.1 Acidimicrobiia bacterium | reverse complement strand
CAACACCTTCGACCGGGAGTGGCCGCCGAGCTCCGGCACCGTTCGATCATTTGCGGAGATCGACCGCTTCGAGTGGTTCCCCATTGAGGTCGCAGGGCGCAAGCTGAACCCGGCTCAGGCCGAGTTACTACGACGGCTGGAGGCTTTGCTCGGCAGGTGAGTCGTCCGGAGAAGGAGTGACCTCTCTCAGCGCGCAGGTAGAGCAGAGCAGCCGCTCTCCGTCGCGGATGCTGGCATCCTTTCCGCAGATCGAACAGAGCTGTGGCTCGTCCGACTCCGGCTCGCTAGCGAGGGCGAAGTAAAACATGTTGCGTTACCAAGGAACCATCGGCATCCAAGGCGATTTTCTTGCGTGTCATTCATGCGGCGCCGTGGTGACTAGTCCGACTGCGCACTAATTTCCTGGGCATGTATCGAATCAACGCGGGCATTCTCATTCCGGGCCGGGGCGACCCGATCTCAGACGGCTGTTTGGTCATCGAGAGGGGCGTCATTGTTTATGCCGGAAAGGCTGAGGGAGCGCCCGCCGCTCCCGGGGCGACCGAGGTGGTAACAGAGGCGGTCATGCCCGGCATGTGGGACTGCCACGGTCACTTCGCCGGCCTGACCCGACCAGACATCGAGCAGTCTTTCGCAGTTCCCGAAGCGATGGCTGCCCTGCGCGGCCTCACGGACGCCAACCGAGCCCTCATGGCGGGGTTCACCAGTATCAGAGAACCAGGCGGCTTCGGGTTCTATCTGGCAAGGGCCATCAACGAAGGAACTACCGTCGGGCCTCACATCTACAGCGCCGCCGGTGCGCTGAGCCAGACCGGAGGCCACGGCGACATTCACGCCTTCCCACTCGCAGCGATCGAGCACACCCCCCTCTTCGAGCTCTGCGACGGAGTGCCGGAGTGCCTCAAGGCGGTCAGAAAGCAGCTACGGCGCGGGGCGCTCCTCATCAAGGTCTGCGCGTCAGGCGGAGTCATGTCCGAGGTCGACCATCCCATTCACCAGCAGTTCTCGGAGGAAGAGCTGCGGGCGATCGTCGAGGAAGCGGCTCGGGCAGACCGGATCGTCGCCGCTCACTGTCACGGGAAGCCCGGCATCATGGCGGCGCTCGAAGCCGGTGCTCGCACCATCGAGCACGGTACGTACCTGGACCGGGAGGCCGCTCAGCTGATGATCGAGAAGGGCGCGGTGCTGGTCCCGACCCGCTTCATCGTCGAGCAGCTGCTCGCTTTAAAGGATCAGCTTCCGCGCTACGCGTACGAGAAGGCTGTCATGATCTCGGATCAGCACTGGCAGGCAGTCCAGATCGCCATCTCCGAAGGCGTCCGCATTGCTGTGGGCACGGACATTTTCACGACCGGCGAGCTCTGGGGCCGCAACGGCCAGGAACTCTCGCTGCTTGTCAAGGCGGGGATGACTCCCCTGGCCGCTATCGAGTCAGCCACCGCCAACGGGCCCCTGACACTCGGCCCGCAAGCTCCCCAGTCGGGCCTCCTAGCGGAGGGCTACGACGCCGACGTGCTGGGGCTAGACGCCAACCCTCTCGAGGACATCTTGTCGCTCTCGGGCCCCGAACACGTCACTCACATATGGAAACGCGGCGAGCTGATTAAGGGCGCCGGCTAGGAGACCAGAACAGAGATTCGACCGGCTCAGTGCTCGAGCACCTGGCTGAGGAAACGCTTGGTCCGCTCCTGCTGAGGGTGGGTAAAGAGTTCTTCGGGAGAGGCCATCTCCACTATCCGCCCCTCGTCCATGAAGACCACCCGATCGGCCGCGGCGCGGGCAAAGCCGACCTCGTGAGTGACCACGACCATCGTCATCCCTTCCTTGGCCAGCTTGAGCATCACGTCCAAGACCTCCCCGATTAGCTCGGGATCGAGGGCACTAGTCGGCTCATCGAACAACATCATGTCGGGGTTCATGCAAAGGGACCGGGCGATGGCGACCCGCTGCTGCTGGCCCCCGGAAAGGCGGATGGGATATTCGTCGATCTTGTCCAGCAGCCCTACTCGTTCCAGCATCTGGTGGGCCACGGCGTCGGCCTCCTGGTCGGATCTCTTCAAGACCCGTTTTTGGGCAATCGTCAGATTGCCCAGCACCGGGATGTGCGGGAAGAGGTTGAACTGCTGAAAGACCATCCCGATCCGCGTACGGACGGCGTCAACGTCGGTCTCCGGGTCGGTCATGTCGATGCCCTCGATCACGATGGTTCCGGACGTCGGCTCTTCCAGGAGGTTTATGCAGCGCAGCAGGGTCGACTTGCCCGATCCAGAGGGGCCGAGTACGCAAACGACCTCGCCGGTGTCCAGCTCGAAGTCGATGCCGCGCAGCACCTCGAGCTCACCGAAGCTCTTGTGGAGGTCGACGACCTTGATCGGGACCGGCTCTCGGGTCATCGGGCCCTGGCAGCGCTCTTCTCGAGTCGTGCCACCACCCGCGTCAGGGGAAGCGTGATCGCCAGATAGACCAGCGCGATCACGGTCAGGGGTGTGCCGTTGAAAGTGTCGGACATGAAGTCGCGTCCAAACTTGGTCAGCTCCTTGGTGATAGGCGTGGTCCCGATGACGAACAACAACGAGGTGTCCTTGAGAAGCAACACCAATTCATTCGTCAGAGGCGGGATGATGATCCGAAACGCCTGGGGGAGGACGATGAACGCCATGGCCATGCCCCTACTCATTCCCAACGAGCGAGCCGCCTCCATTTGCCCACGCGGTACGGCCTCGATTCCGGCCCGGATCGTCTCGGCCATATATGCCGCCGCCACGATTCCCAGCGCGACCGAACCACGAACCAGCGTGCCTCCTGGGATCGAGATTCCGAGTGCGATAGGAAGCGCGAAGGCGATGATGATGATGGTGACGAGAGCCGGCAGTCCCCGGAACAGCTCGATATATGCGTTGGCGAACCATCGGTAAGGCTTGATCGACGATCCTTTCATGAGCGCCAAGACGAGGGCCAGAATCAGGCCGAAGGTGAACGCGCCGGCCGTATAGAGGATTGTGTTCTTAGCGGCGATAGTCAGCACTTCGGGGAACATACGGCTAGCTACATCTCCGTTGAGGAATGCCCTCTGGATCGTTTCCCAATTGGCGCTGACCGCGATCACTACGACCGCAACGATGAAGGCCGCGTATAAGGCTCCGCGCAGCAGACGCTGACGAGTTTGCCTCCTCACGATGGGCTCCTTGGTGAGGGGATAGACGAGGGGGACCCTAGTGGGGTCCCCCTTTCCGGATTATGCGTGGGTAGCGGTTATCCGAACCAGTCCGCGAAGATCTGGTCGTACGTGCCGTCAAACCGTAGCTTCCACAGTGCCTCGTTGACCTGGGCTAACAGGATCTCGGATCCTTCGTTGGCAACGGCAAACCCGTAGAACTCGTTGGTCGGATAGAACTCGGCCAGAGTGACGGTCGGGTCCGTCAGCAGGCGCTCTCCGTTGACAACGATGTCCTGCAGAATCCCGACAACGTCACCCGCCTCCAGCGCCAGGAAGAGGTCGCCCGGATTCTCGAACGAAACGATCTCCGTGTCCGACGGAGCGTTCGCCTGTGCGTACAGCTCACCGGTCGTGCCCGACTGGACCGCGATTCGCTGCCCGCTCGTCTGGTCAAGCGCCGTGATGCCTGAATCTGACTTCACTAGGAACGATTGGTCCCCGAAGAAATACCCGGCCGAGAAGTCGATATCCTGCTCGCGGTCGGCCCGGATCGTGATCGAGGCCGCGGCGATATCGCAGTCGCCCGCCAGGAACGCCGAGCCACTTGTTATTGGGTCGAACCCGCTGTTGATGACCGCCAGGCCCAGTCCCATCTCGGTTGCGATCGCTCTCATCAGCTCGATGTCGAAGCCGGTGAACCCCCCAGGAGCACTGGGGTCTTCGATCTCCATCGGCGGGTACGGGGCATCGGTACAAACAGTGAGTGTTCCCGGCGTTACGAGCGCCGGGCCGGTGGGAGCCGCTTCCTCTTCGCCGCAGGCGGCGGCCACGATGGCCAGCGCGAGAACCAAAGGAACGAATGACTTCCAACTCTTCATGTATACCTCCGCTGTGCGAGTGGATCAGCCGTGATAGTAGGCAGGGAGCGGTTGGGGTGCACCTGAGAGCGATAAACCCCTGCGCCTTCAGCACCTCCCTGTTGGCGAACCAAGCAGACTCGAGACCGGCTAACTACTGGGGACTGAGAGGTTGGGCGCTTCGAACTATTGGGGTCGCCCCATCGAGGGCCTAATCGCGCTGGTGGACCTGGAGCAGCGCGAGCTCGTCAGTCTCATCGACACGGGGCCGGTCCCGATCCCAGATGCACCGGTCGATCTCGACGAGGCCTCGGTGGGCGAGTTACGAGAGGGGCCCAACTCGATTTCATTCACGCAGCCCGGAGGACCCAGCTTCGTGGTGGATGACCATGAGGTCAGGTGGCAGGGATGGCAGTTCCATTACCGCTTGGATCCCCGACTCGGTCTCATTGTCTCGTTAGTCACATACAACGACAGTGGCGATACGCGCTCCATCCTCTACCAGGGCTCTCTGTCCGAGATCTTCATCCCGTACATGGATCCCGACGTCGGGTGGTTCTTCCGGACCTACCTGGACGCGGGTGAGAACGGTGTGGGCCGGCTGGCCGTGGTCCTGCAACCAGGTTTGGACTGCCCTACCAACGCGGTGTTCTTCGATGCGAGCTTCGCTGACGATACGGGCGCTCCATACGCGCAGGAGAACGCGGTCTGTCTATTCGAGCGTTACGCCGGGAACATCGCCTGGCGGCACTACGAAGCAGTGACCGGGCAGGACAACGTCCGCCCGAGGACTGATCTCGTGCTCCGAAGCGTCTCTGCCATCGGCAATTACGACTACATCTTCGATTGGGTGTTCCGTCAGGACGGGACCATCAGTATTGACGTGGGAGCTACCGGCGTTCCACAGGTCAAGGCTGTCAGCGACCCGACCGATCTTGACACGGCGTACGGCCATCTGGTGGCGGAAAACACCGTGGCAACCAACCATGACCACTTCTTCTCGTTCCGCCTCGACCTCGATATCGACGGCCGGCGCAACAGCTTCGTTTCGGAACAACTGCAAAATGAACAGGTCGAGTCAGAAGATGGCCGAACGAGTGTGTGGGTCGTCGAGTCCACGACCGCTGTCACCGAGCAGGCCGCGCAAATGGTGATCGACATTCAGACTCCCGCCCTCTGGCGGGTCGTCAATTCGAATGTCGTCGGCCCTCTTGGCAACCCTGTCAGCTATCAGCTGGAACCCAGGTCCAATGCGATTTCGCTGCTGAGTCCGGATGATTTCCCGCAGCAGCGCGCCGGCTTTACCGACTACCACCTATGGGTGACTCCGTACGAGCCGGACGAGCTCTATGCGGCAGGCACGTATCCCAACCAGAGCAAGGGAGGAAACGGGCTACCGACGTGGACGAGCGCGGACCGACCAATCGAGAACACCGACGTGGTGCTCTGGTACACACTCGGGTTTCACCACGCGCCGCGGGCAGAAGACTGGCCCGTTACGCCCACGATCTGGAATCAGTTCGAGCTGCGGCCGTTCGACTTCTTCGATCGAAATCCGGCCCTTGACCTACCGATTCCCGACAGCGGGTAAGGGTTTAGCCGAAGACCAAGCAACGCGCTATGGCTGGATTGGGCACTTGAAATCCTTGCTCGCATCCCTAACAACGTTCACCTCCCCCGCCAGCTCGGCGGCAAGCACCTCAGCTTCAGACCTCAGTACCGATGGGGCCACGTTCCAAGTCACAAGGTGGAAAGCCCAATGACCCCCGTGGTAATCGGTGTCACCGGGCGCGACCGCCACCACACCCTTTTGGTCCTCGTGCGCTGTCATATCGAATCCATAGAAATTGTCCCGGCCTTCCTGTGGGTTGGACGCCGGAGGAACAACGGTGCGTACCATCTCGCCCTCGTAAAAACAGCAGCCGCCGGGAAACACGAACCCTGGCTGCGCATATGCCGGCGCGGCGAGCGCTCCCACGACCGCCATCGCAAAAATCAGCACTACCAGCCTCTTCATTTCCACTCCTCCCGGCTCCCCGGACCGCCCGGTTCAGCCGCGACTTACCCTCGCAGCCGGAAATAAACGCCTACGAAACAGGCCAGAAACCTTCAATGAACACCGCCATCACCTTGGTCCCTGTCCCCAGTGCGTTTAGGAAGGACGGCGCGCTGCCACGATGACGTACCGCCATAGATGGCGGTTCCGGTAGATCTCGACCCCGGCCATGGCATTGACGGCCTTCCGCTGGAAGCCGAACACTCGAGCGAACAGATAGGGGACGGCGCCGATGCGGGCAAGCCAGCGAAGCATGGGTGTTATCGCCTCGCTGACATCCTCAACCGAGACGTCAACGAACCCCCTGTCGCGGAGGATCGAGTCCATAGATCCGGTTCGGAACGACGGCAGACTGCTGAGAGCAGCACCGTCCACGATCTGCCTGCCCACCCTCGCCTCCTTGGGGGACATATCGTCCCAGGCGGGCATGGTGTATTCGGCCAGAACCAGCCGACCACCCGGTCTCAGCACCCGCCTGAACTCGTCGAGAGCGGCTCGGTAATCCCCGGCATGGACGAGCGACTCCATCGTGTAGACGCCGTCTAGAGACTGCGACGCCAGCGGTAGGTCGGCGTAATCGGCGGTGATGAATCTCATCTGTCGGGCCAGCCGATGCTCGGCGGCGTTGGCGCGGGCATCGTCAATCAGCGTTGCCAGAAGGTCCACCCCAACAATCCGATAGCCAAACCGGTCGGCCAGGCGAATAGCCACCAGGCCTTGTCCGCATCCAGCATCCAGTACTTCCGAACCAGCCGGAAGGGCCAGCCGACTCCCCAGCACGTCCTCCATGAGCAGCTGGGCTTCCAAGACCGAAACGGACTCACCAGCTGGATAGAAGCCGAAATGCCGTCGTCCCTTCAGCAGGCGCGAATAACCCCAGCGAGATTCCCTACTCCCGTAATAGGACTGGACCGTCGCCCTGGGCATTTCGTCCCCCACGACTCCGCTCGAAGCTTGCCCAAGCCTGCTATCTGCTTGGGCCTTTAGTCGCCGAGCAGTTTGGCCGCGTCGTCGACCGTGATGCGGCCTTCCGTGACCTCACGGCCGACAATCACCCCTCCGAGCCGCTTCCCGTCCTCCTCGATTGCGATCAGGTTTTCCAGATCCCTGAGGTCGCGTACACCGCCGGCGGCGATCACGGGCTCGTCGACGGCCGCCATCGCTCTGCGCAAGATCCCGATGTTGGTCTGGTCCACGAGCGCGTCGCGTCCGGCTTCGGCAACAAGAAACGCCACCGCTCCTGCAGACGACATCTCGATTAGTACCTCCTCCAGATATCGCCCGCTGTGGGTGGTCCAACCCCGAAGTACCAACTCCTCATCGGGTTTTACGTCGAGACTGATCGCCACTCGGCCGCGATACTCGCGGCAGAGGTCCCACACCAGATTCTGGTCTTCGATCGCGGCAGTGCCCATGACGATTCGCCACGCGCCGCTGCCTAAGAGCCGTTCTGCTTCACCTGGGGAGCGGATGCCACCGGCGACCTGGACGTCAGCCGAAACCGCCTCGATGATTTCGAAGATCAAGGGCCTGTTCTCGTAGTCCCCGTAAGCCGCGGCATCGAGATCGACAACGTGCAAGCGATGGATGCCTTTCTCGACCCATCCTCTGGCTCGACTGACTGGATCGGCGTCGAGCGCCACGGCATCCTTGATGTCGCCGCGAGGCAATCGCACTGCCCGTCGGTCGAGGATGTTGATTCGAGCGTAGAGCTCCATAGGGCGAGAGCTTAGATACCGGCGGCAGCCCAATCTCGGAAGGGGCCCGCGTCGAATCCCCTTCGACGTGACTGCCAATGTTTCGCTCAAGTGGGTCTGGCAGAGGCCGGTAGGCTCGACTGCCGTGGATCCAGGCGGCCACGAAGGAGCCCCCGCCGACAGTCCGCCAGACCTGGACGGGCTGCTCTTGCGTGTGGCGTGGGGAGATCGCGACTCATTCGAGCAGCTCTACGACCGCGTCGCTGGGAAGGTCTTTGGGCTAGTTCTCAGGGTATTGAGAAATAGAGCGCAGGCGGAGGAGGTCTCCCAAGAGGTCCTCATCGAAGTTTGGCGGCACGCGGATCGCTTCAAGCCGGCGCGCGGACACGCCATGACTTGGATCATGACGATCGCCCATAGGCGCGCGGTCGACCGCGTTCGGAGCGAGGGAGCAGCCCGCTCCCGAGAGGAACGAGTGGGAGTCAACCCTGGCCCGGCCGCCGACATCGTTGCGGACAGAGTCGTTGAGGGATTGGAGCGCGATCGCGTTCGGGAGGCCCTGACAAGCCTCACGAATCTGCAGCGCGAAGCCATCGAGCTGGCTTACTTCGGAGGCAGGACCTACAGGGAGATTGCCGAACTGCTCGACACGCCGCTCGGCACGATCAAGACGCGGATGCGGGATGCCGTCATCCGCCTGCGAACGGTTCTCGGAGATTGGTCATGACTGACGACCTCCACGACCTGGCTGCGGCCTATGCGCTCGATGCCCTCGATGCCGCCGACCGGGAGCGATTCGAGCGACATCTCGAAGGCTGTGATGCTTGTCAAGCCGACGTCGCTTCATTTCAGGAGGTCGTCACCAGAGTTGGTGTAGCCCAGGAGACACTCCCGCCGGAGACTCTCAAAGCGCGGGTTATGGCGGACCTCGATCCGAGCCGCAAGCCACCGCGGAAGAGAGCGTCCTGGCGTCAACGGGCCTTCATTCCGGTGGTTGCCGCCCTGGCCGCCGTGGTTCTGGCCTTGGCCGGCGTCGTTGCCGCCACTAGGGCGACCGGCGATCGTGCCTCTGAGATCTTGGCGGCGCCCGATGCACAGCTGGCCGTTTTGGAGGGGCCATCTGTTGCACGGCTCGTCTACTCGATCGCGGAGGAAGCCGGAGTGCTGGCCATGAGTGGCGTCGAAGATCTGCCGGGCGCCAGCACGTACCAGCTGTGGCTGATCGAAGAGGCAGGGCCGGTCCCAGCCGGGACCTTCAGACCTGACAACGGGACGGTTGGTTTCCTAGTGGAGGGTGACTTCGGTGCCGCCGACGCGGCCGGCATAACGATCGAACCGGCTGGTGGATCACTGCAACCCACCAGGGAAATTCTTTATCTAGGAAAGCTCGGTTAACTCAGCGCGCCGTCTCGACAGTCAGCTTGCGACCATCGCAGTCGCTGCCGTGGAGAGCCTCGATGGCGGCCTTTGCCTCGTCCTCTGACTCCATCTCCACGAACCCGAACCCGCGCGAGCGCCCCGTGTCCCGCTCGACGACGACGTTGGCAGTGACCACTGCGCCATGCGCCTCAAAGAGATCGCGCAGATCGGCGGAGGTATAAGACCAGGGCAGGTTGCCGACGTAGATCTGCATCGCTTCCTAGAACTTAGCCCAACATCACCCGGCTGAGGGTCTCGGCCACACACCCCGGCCTCTCCGATCCTTGCAACTCGACCGTTACCTCGCTCTTGAACTGAATACCTCCATCGACCTCGGCTGCCTCGATGATCCTGACATGGGAACGAACCCGTGAGCCAACAGGGATCGGCGTGATGAAGCGCACCCGGTCGAGCCCATAGTTGATGGTCATCTTGGCGCCCTCGACAGGCCAACGAATCTCTGAATTGAGGTAGGGCAGAAGAGAGAGGGTCAGAAACCCATGGGCAATTGTCGAACCGTAGGGACCGGCGGCGGCCCGTTCCGGGTCAACATGAATCCACTGATGGTCGCCGGTCGCATCCGCGAACGCGTCGATGCGGTCTTGCGTTATCTCGAGCCATTCGCTCGTCCCGAGATCCAGGCCTTTCATGTCCGCGACGTCCATCGTCCGCGGATCCTATCCCACGGTCAAGAGACCGGCGGACGGCTCCGATGAATTCTTCTGGTGCCTTTGCTAGCCGAGTCCGCGTACATAAGCCCCTCCACGGAGTTGCGCCGCGTCGTGGCGATGTTGGCCACGTGGCTGTCGACGATCGCGGCAGTCCTTGTCCTTTAAGGTGGGCTGCTGGCCGGTGATGAGCAGGCGATTCTTCGCATGATCGCACCTTCGATCGTGGCGGCGTTCGGCATCTATCAGCTCGGTACAGAGCGATACAACACTCAACTGATTCTTCTGGTTGCTGCCGGGGTGACCGTCGGCCAAGTAGCTGTGCTCGGGTCAGGTACATACATCCAGGCCGCGGCAGTCGCCCTCGTCGTGATTGGCATGGTGTGGACGCTGTTCTTGCCGCGGGTGAGGTGGTGGCATCTCGCCTCATACAGCGGTCTGCTGGTCGGAGCACAGGTGCTGTGGGACAGTGGCGACAGCGCGGCGGTGATCATTGGAGGGGCGACCGGGAGCGTCGCTGCCTTCATCGGGGCCTCCTTCATCGCCAACCATCTCCAGCGGTCCGTCCAGGCGGGTGAACGCCGCTATCACGACCTGTTCGACCGGTCTCCCATTGCTCTGTGGGAAGAGGATTTCTCGCAGGTGCGGAACGCACTGGAGGAGCTAGGCGAGGCCGGTGTCGACGACCTCGAGGCCTACCTACACGAGCGACCCGGGGAGCTAAACCGCCTCGTGGGCCTCATCGACGTGTTGGACGTCAATGAGGCTGCGGTCGAGCTCGTGGGAGTGAGTTCGCGCGAGGAATTGACAGGACGGCTCCCCGAGCCGCAGGAGGAGACCGCACGGGAGTCCTACGTACAGCAGCTGCTAGCGGTGTGGGAGCGTCGGGAGGAGCTGGAATACGAGTTCGTCGGGGAGACGCGCACCGGACGGACCCGCGACATGACGATCCGCTGGAGCGTGAAGTCCCACGGAGCTACCGATTACAGCCACGTCATCGTGGCTATGTCCGATATCTCCCGGCGGAAGCAGACCGAACGGGCTCTCAAGGACAGCCGCGACCGATTCGAGCGGCTGGCAACCAACGCGGCCGATGCCATCACCCGACTGCGTCTCCACCCAGAGCCGAGATGGGAGTACGTGAGCCCGGCAATCGAGCCCATGATCGGGTACACACCGGAAGACTTCTACGCCGACGGTTACATCATGCGTCGGATCACCCATCCCGCCGACAAGGCGCGATTGGCCGAGTTCATGGACCATCCGGAGCGGTGGGAGGAGGCCCTAACCGTTCGCGCCATCTCCAAGTCCGGCAAAGAAGTGTGGGCGGAGATGAGAATGACCCCGATCTACGACGGCGACGGTCAACTCGCCTATATCGAGACGGTCAGCCGCGATATCACCGAGCGGAAGGAGTACGAGACCCGGCTCGAGGAGCTCATCCGTTCGAAGGACGAGTTCGTCGCCAGCGTTAGCCACGAACTGAGAACCCCGCTTACCGCGGTGGTCGGACTCGCGCAGGAGCTCCGCGACAGCCAAGATTCGTTCAGTCCTGCCGAGCGGTCGGAGCTGATCGACATGATCGCCGGCCAGGCCACGGAGGTCGCAGATATCGTCAACGATCTGCTGGTGGCGGCCCGGGCCGACATCGGAATGGTCTCCATCCAGCCAGAAGCGATCGACCTGGCCGAGGAGGTCTGCTCGGTGCTTCCTGCACTACCGGAAGAAGACCAGTCGCGCATCGACGCCGTCTGCCATCCGACGCACTGCATCGCCGACCCCACTCGTGTCCGCCAGATCATCCGCAATCTCCTCACCAACGCCTTCCGATATGGCGGCTCCCACATCGAACTCGAAACTGCCGAGAATGACGGACTGGCCATATTGGAGGTCCGCGACGACGGCGAAGGAATCATCCCCGAGGACGTGGACCGCATCTTCGATCCCTACCAGCGAGCTCACCCGAAAACGAGTCAGCCCGCCTCAGTTGGCCTGGGGCTGACTGTGTCAAGGCAGCTCGCCCGGCTCATGGGAGGAGACGTCACCTACCGAAAGAGGGATGGTCTCAGCGTCTTTGTGCTGAGCCTCCCGCTGGCGGAGCAGCACCCCGAAACAGAGGCAACCGAGGCTCAGCTCAGTCCGACGATCTGACCCTCGTCATCCAGATCCATTCGTTCCAGCGAAGGGGACGATCCGAGCCCGGGCATGAGCCGTATATCGCCACAGATCGGAACGATGAAGCCTGCTCCGACTGCCGCCCGAACCTCTCTCACCGGCAGCATCCAATCGGTTGGCGCGCCCATCAGCATCGGGTCGGCGGACAACGAGAGATTTGTCTTGGCCACGCACACCGAGAAGCCTCCGTAGCCAAGCCGCTCCATCTCTTCGAGTTGTCTGGTGGCGGCGACGGAGTAGGCAACACCTCCCTCGGCGCCATAGACGCGATCGGCGATCGTCTCGATCTTTTCTCTGAGCGACAATTCTTCTGGATATAGAAACCCGAACGCCGAGGGTTCATCTACCGCGTCGGTAAGAGCCTCGGCCAGCTCGACGGCTCCCTTCCCGCCCTTGGTATACGGATATGCCACCGCGGATCGAATGCCTACAGACTCAGCGATCGCCCCGACCGCATCGAGCTCGGAGGCATGATCGGTCGGAAACGCATTGATAGCCACGACCGGCGTCACGCCATGCCGCTGGACGATCTCGATGTGCCGCAGCAAGTTGTCGGCACCCTCGTATACGTCGTCTGGATTCTCCGCCAGCAAAGCCGGCGGCAGGTCGCGCCCTGCAACTACCCGGTGCCTTCCCGAGTGGGATTTGAGCGCTCTGACCGTGGCAATTATCACGGCCGCATCTGGGACCAGACCGGAGACACGGCACTTCAGGTTGAAGAACCGTTCGGCTCCCATGTCCGAGCCGAAGCCCGCCTCGGTGATGAGGAAGTCCCCACTTCGAATGCCGATCAGGTCGGCCACGACCGACGAGTTCCCATGTGCGATGTTGGCGAACGGACCCGCATGAACGAGAACGGGCGTGCCTTCGAGCGTCTGCAGCAGGTTCGGCTTGATCGCGTCACGGAGGATCACCGTCATGGCCCCGGCTGCTTCCAGATCTTCAGCGGTGACGGGCTCGCCCGAGTGATCCGGACCCACAACGATCTTGCCCACCCGGGTGCGCAGGTCGGCCAGGGAGGTGGACAGAGCAAGGACCGCCATCACCTCCGAGGCAGGGGTGATGTCGAACCCAGCCTGGCGGGGAATTCCATCGATCCGAGCGCCGAGTCCGACCACGATGTTGCGTAGCGCTCGGTCGTTGACGTCTAACACCCGCTGCCAAGTCACCCGAGCGAGGTCAAGATCCGCGGAGCTATGGCGGTAAAGGTGGTTGTCGACGACAGCGGCGAGGAGGTTGTGGGCCGCGGTCACCGCATGCATGTCTCCGGTCAGGTGGAGGTTGAGGCTCTCCATTGGAACCACCTGGGAGTAGCCGCCCCCTGCTGCTCCTCCTTTGATACCAAACGTGGGTCCCATCGACGGCTGGCGGATAGCAACGACGGCTCGCTTCGACAGATACCGGAACGCCTGGCCCAGCCCAACGCTCACGGTGGTTTTTCCCTCCCCCAGCGGTGTCGGTGTCATGGCGGTGACGACGACGTAGCGAGCGCGGGGCCGGTCGCTCATGTCCGCCACCGCGTCGAGGTCGATCTTGGCAACGTGCCGTCCGTACTCCTCCACGAAGCGTGGGTCTATGCCCATGTCGGCAGCGACCAGCTCGATCGGGCCGAGACGAGCCTCCCGAGCGATTTCGAGATCGGTCGGAATCCCATCCGTCACGTCTCGGGTCTCCTTTGCACGTGCTCCCACCCGAAGCGGCCCTTGATGCACAGATGGCCGCTCGTCACGTCATGATCCATGGGTGAAGTCGCCTTGACGATGGTGTTGTCCTGAACATATAGCTCGAGGTTGCAGCCGACGCCGCAGAAAGGGCAGATCGTGCGCGTCACGGTTTGGCGATCCTCGTCCCAAGCTCCTGAGGCACGCAGGTCGTACTCACTCTTGGGCATCAGGGCCCCGGTAGGGCACACGCCGATGCAGTTGCCGCAATACACGCAAGCCGATTCCGTAAGGGCGACATCGAATTCGGTCGAAATGCGAGCATCGAAGCCGCGGCCGGCCGCACTGATCGCGAATGTGTTCTGGGCCTCGACTCCGCACGCGTCGACACAGCGATAGCAGAGAATGCACCGCCCGTAGTCTCTGATGTAGAGATCGTTGTCGATCTTCGGTGGCTGCGAAACGGTCGCGGCGGTCACATCAGAAGGGGTTGCGTGGTGTCCGGCACGTCGGCGGTCTCTCTCTCCTTCGCCGGCGGGCGGTGCCGGTGGACCGAAACGGTCAGGGCGTACCTCGTATTGATCGAGCCAGCGGTGGATCTCGTCGGTAGCGAGACTCAGGTCCACCGAAGAGGCGAGTAACTCGAGAACCAGCCGCCGGCTGTGACGAATGCGCTCATTGTCCGTCGTGATGACCATTTCTTCGGACACTTGGCGAGAGCACGCCGGGACGAGTGCCCGGGAACCCTCCAGCTCCACGACACAGGCACGACATGCGTTGATGGGGCTCAGCGTGCGCAGATAGCAGAGCGTGGGGACATCGATATTTCGCGAGCGGGCGGCATCGAGAATCGTGGCGCCTTCCGGTACCGAGACCGATTCACCATCGAGTCGCACGTCGACGAGGGGGCGCGGCGGCGCGACGGAGGTCGTCATATTCGGTCCCCGACCAAACCGAGCCGAAGTGCGGATTGCACTGCCGAGGCGGCGGTCTGTCCCAGGCCGCAAATCGAAGCATCGGTCATGACCTTCGCGACGTCATCCAGCAGTTCTCGCTCGTCTCGGGAGCCGTTCAGGTGGCGTACGAGAGACTCTTCCTGGCGGACCGTTCCCACGCGACACGGAACACATTGTCCGCATGACTCGTCCCGAAAGAAGGCCGCGATCCGCAAGAGGATCGCCTCGAGGTCCACGGAGTCGTCGAACACGATCACCGCTCCCGAGCCGAGGCCGATGCCTGCGGAACGTGTTGCTTCGAACGTCAGGGGCAGATCTAGATCGTCGGGGCCCAGAAACGCCCCGGCGGCACCTCCGACTAGGACGGCGCGTACCTCTCTACCGGCTGGAACGCCCCCTGCCAGTTCGAGGAGGTCCGAAACCGTGGCACCGAACGGCACCTCATACGTGCCGGGCTCCTTGACGCTGCCCGAGAGACAGAAGAGCTTGGTTCCGGTGGATCCCTCTGTTCCGGTTGCGGCGAACGTCTGACCGCCGTCGATGACGATGTCGAGGACGCAGACAAGTGTCTCAACGTTGTTCACGAGTGTCGGCCGTCCAAACAGGCCGTTTTCGGTCGGGAACGGGGGTTTGTTCCTTGGCTCGCCCCGATATCCCTCGATCGAGTTCATCAGGGCGGTCTCCTCGCCGCAGATGTAGGCACCGGCACCGCGGCGGAGCTCGATATCAAAGTCAAAGCCGCCTCCCATCACGTCGGCTCCTAGGAGGCCGTCCGACCGGGCCCGGTCAAGGGCTTTCTGGAGCAACTCGGTGGCTTTCGGGTATTCGCCGCGGACATAGATGAAGCCCTTTTCCGCACCAACGGCGAACCCGGCGATCGTTATCGCTTCGATCACCGCATACGGATCGCCCTCCATCAGCAGCCGGTCCTTGAACGTTCCTGGTTCAGACTCGTCGGCGTTGCAAATGACGTAGCGGGGAGCGTCGCCGGCGTTGGCCACGGCTTCCCACTTCACACCCGCGGGGAAGGCGGCACCACCTCGACCCAGCAGCCGGGAGTCTTTGACCTCGGACACGACCGCGCCCGGTCCGATCTGGATTGCCTTTGCCAAGGCCGCGTACCCGCCCGAAGCGCGATAGTCGTCGATGCTCTCCGGGTCTACGCTCCCGATCCGCCGGAGGAGCCGTAGTCCTTCGCTTCCCTGCGGGACGGCCAGTCGGGCGTCAGGAGGATGGCCACTTT
The DNA here is from genome assembly GCA_046759765.1 of Acidimicrobiia bacterium. Classification (GTDB taxonomy): domain Bacteria; phylum Actinomycetota; class Acidimicrobiia; order Spongiisociales; family CAZKJJ01; genus JBHICV01. The sequence continues at coordinate 2,567 of JBHICV010000035.1, read as the reverse complement.
CTCTGAGTGCCAGCGAGGCGATCTCGGTTGTTGCCTGCCCGACAGAAACGTCTGCTTCCCCGGTTCGTTGCACGAAAGCCGCGGGTGCTAGATCACAGAGCCCGACGCACGGTGACCGTACCCAACTCCCGCCTTCCGGGCCCAGCACGCCTTCGAGCTCACCGCAGAGCGCCTCGGCTCCTCGGGGCTGACAGGCGATGTCGTCGCAGACGTGAAGAACGGTCGAGGGTCGCTTCGTAGTGGCAAAGAGGCTGTAGAAGCTGGCCACTCCGTAGGCCTCGGCGGGCGGGACGACCAGCCGCATGCAGACGTAGTTGAGGCCGCCTTCACTTATCCAACCGATCTCGGACTGGAGGGCGTGCAGCGCAGGCAGCAGCAGATGCCTCTGCTCGCGCTGGGCGTGCCCTCCTCGGGAGATGTGCCCGTCGAGAGCGGTCCGGCTTCCCCCCAGCCAGCCGGTCTTAGGCTCCCCTAGAAGCGCATCGACCGCGCCCCGCTCCTGCTCGGTTGGGAGCGCCTCCGCCAGCCGTAGATCCACCTCACACCGCCAGCTTCTCGACCCGGATTGCGGTTGCCTTGAACTCTGCGGTTCCCGACTTCGGGTCCCAGATCTCCGACGTGAGGGCGTTGATGTCGATGTCGTCCGGGAAGTGGAGGGTCATGAAGGCCAGCCCGGGTCGCAGAGACGTGTCTATATGAACCGGAGCTTCGATCTCCGCTCGACGGGAGGAGATCCGAACCCTGTCGCCCTCTGATAACCCCAGGCCGACGCCATCCTCGGGAGACAGACAAACCGCCTCTGGGCGGCGCATCGGGGATGAGAAACCCGCCGACTGCACACCGGTGTTGTAGGAGTCGAGGCGGCGCCCGGTGGTGAGACGAATCGGAAACTCGTCGGTGAGCTCATCGAGCGGCGGCACCCAAGGAACGACATGGAAGGGTGCGAGCGGGCCTTCCGGAGGATCGGCCCAGAGTCTCGAGTGAAGGAACTGCTCTCCGGGATGCTCCTCGTCGTAGCAGGGCCACTGAATACCGCCGAGCTCCTCGAGTCGCCGGTAGCTCATGCCGGCGTGCACAGGCGAGAGGCTGCGTAGCTCATCCCATGCCTGCTCGGCAGTCAGGTCTCCCCAATCGTGGCCCAACTCGGTGGCTAAGGCGGCGATGATCGACAGGTCGTCGCGTGCCTCACCGGGCGGTTCGAGTGCCTTACGCACGCGTTGCACACGGCGCTCACTCGAGGTGACGGTGCCTTCCGCCTCGCACCAGTCGGCTGCTGCCGGGAAGACGACATCCGCCATCTCCGCGGTCCTCGTCATGAACATGTCCTGGACGACGATGTGGTCCAGCCCCGCAAGGAGCTCGCGAGCGTGCTCGGCCTGCGCCTCCGACTGAGCGGGGTTCTCTCCGATGACGTAAAGGCAGTGAAGCTCCCCTCGACCCATGGCATCGAACATGGCCGACAGATGCCAGCCGGCCTCGGGCGGGACCGACGCTCCCCAAACGCCCTCGAACTTGGCTCTCGCATCTGGGTCCTCGACGTCCTGGAACCCGGGCAGCTTGTTGGGAAGAGCCCCCATGTCGCCGCCCCCCTGAACGTTGTTTTGTCCCCGCAGCGGATTGACTCCGGATCCATACCGTCCAACGTGACCGGTGAGCAGGGCCAGGTTGATCAGCCCCACAACGTTGTCGACGGCGTTGTGATGCTCGGTGATCCCGAGGGTCCAGCAAAGCTGGGCCCTCTCGGCGGTGGCGTAGGCATAGGCGAGTTCAGCAATGGCGTTTGCAGGGACTCCGGTCACTTGCTCGGCATAAGAGAGGGTGTATGGCTCGACGCTTTCTCGATACTCCTCGAATCCGACGGTGGCTTTCTCGATGAACTCGTCGTGCTGCAGCCCAGCGGCGATGATCTCGCGTGCGACCGCGTTGGCTAGCGCGATGTCCGAGCCGACGTCGATGCCGAGCCACAGGTCGGCCCACTCGGCCGACGTCGTCCGGCGTGGATCGACGACGTAGAGACGAGCACCGCGGTGGATGCTTTTGAGGACGTGGTGGAAGAAGATCGGGTGCGCCTCGCGCGCGTTCGAACCCCAGAGGATGATGAGGTCGGCCTCCTCAACCTCCTCGTAGGAGCTGGTGCCTCCCCCAGCTCCAAACACGGCCGCCAGACCGACGACCGACGGGGCGTGTCAGGTGCGGTTGCAGCTGTCGATGTTGTTGCTGCCGATAACGACCCGAGCGAACTTCTGCGCGATGAAGTTCATCTCGTTGGTCGCCTTGGAGCAGGAAAACAAACCGAACGACTTGGGGCCGTGGTCGGCCACCACTCGTCGGAACCCGTCGGCCGCACGCTCCAGGGCCTCGTCCCAGCTCGCTGTTCGCAGTGATCCGTTTTCCCGGACCAGTGGATCAGCTAGCCGCGTGTAGGCCTTCTGCATGCGCTCCTCTCTCTCACCGTTCTCGTGACGTTTATGTGTCTATACGACCAGTAGGCGGCACGAGAATGGACTTAAGGCGAGACTAGCGACGGGCTGATCGGCGGCCCGACCGGCGTTCTATGACGGGAGGTC
>JBHICV010000034.1:0-18465 GCA_046759765.1 Acidimicrobiia bacterium | reverse complement strand
GATCGAACGGTGCCGGAACTCGGCGGCCACTCCAGGTCGAAGGTGTTGGATTCAAGAGAGCCGACATCGGCGTCGCCCTCACCGGCCCAGCCGTGGACGATCTTGCCTCCGCGCTGGATGACCGACCCTAGAGCAACGAGTTCGCCATCCACTCCCTGGCCTGTCTCCTCTCGAAACTCGCGCCGCGCCGCGGACTCTCCGTCCTCGTTCTGATCGATTTCGCCTTTCGGAATCGACCACGCACCCTCTTCTCGATTTCTCCAAAACGGGCCGCCCGGGTGACCGAGGAGTACTTCCACTGACTCGCCCCGGAGGCGATAGAGGAGGATGCCGGCACTCTCTACCACTTAGGTCCTTTCTTCGCCGTCGCGCTTTGAGTAGTGATGTGGGCCGATATCCGCTAAGTTCGACCACTCCCCGTAACAAAAACGAGGATTGCCCGTGCCCTCGAATGTTCCGAGGCGGGAGCGCGTCAGGCGCACTCTGCTCTCGGTCGCCGCTTTGGCGTTGTTCGCTGCAGCTTCTGCGGCTCTTACTAGCGTACCGCTCCCTCCACCTGAGGCCCACGACAGGCCGGCCGGACGCGCCCTGCTGCCTCCGATTGTTGGAGAGAGTGACGAAGTCGTTGGCTCGTTGGAACTACCGCCTGTGGCTGCCGCATTGCTATCGGCGGGCGAGACGGTCTCGCTGCAAACTGAACAGGAAGAGATTGAAAACCTCGTAGAGACAGTAGACACAACCGAAGCCGGACGTCCCGCCACCAACTCGCCTAGGCGTGCTGAAACGACCAGAAGAGACGAGGGAAACACTGAAGAGACCCATGAAGCCGCCCCCGCTGACACGCAACCTCCGGACACTGAACCGACCGCTTCTACTGCTCCACCGACGACGACCACAACTACGACCGTGCCCACGATCGACGTCGGTGGGGCGGAACGATCGTTCGTGCGCCGCATCAATTCTCTTCGTGAGTCCGAAGGTCTGTCTCCGCTCAGCTGGGACGGCTCGGCCGGCGCGGTAGCCAGATCGTGGTCCGAGCACATGGTGGCGACGGGTACGTTTGACCACAATCCCAACCTGGCTTCGCAGGTTTCAGGTAACTGGTCCAAAGTGGCGGAGAACCTGGCCCGGGATGCAGGAAGTGTTGGCTCCGCTCATGGCGCTTTGGCAGGTAGCTCGTCCCATTACGCCAACATGGTGGATCCGGACTTCACCCACGTCGGAGTCGGGGTCGCCGTCGACGCCGACGGCGAGATCTGGGTGACGGAGGTCTTCGTATCCAGGTGAGCACGAGCCCGGTGAAACTGCCAGACTTGTCCCGGTGAGAACGCTGATAAAACGGCTCTTCAAAGTCGCGCTCGCGCTCACCATCGTTCAGGGGATCCTTCTCGCAGTGGCGGCGATCGCCCGCCGTTACATACCCGAGTGGGGTGACGAGGAGTCCAACGAGTTCCAGACCGTGGCGATCCTCGATGGCAGGGAACTGCAATGTCGAGCGCCGGCTCTGAGAGGAGGGACGGCGATCGCGATATACGGCGGGGCGGAACTCGACCTACGTCGAGCCGAGCTGGCATCGGCGGGAGCGACTTTACGCATCGTGACCGTGTTCGGCGGCGTTTCCGTGCTGGTGCCCGATGGCTGGAACGTGCGGATGAAGACCATCGGCATCATGGGCGGGGCCGAGAAGCGAACGACGCCCGACGATGAGCTGCCCGCGGCGGCTCCCGAGCTTGCGATCGACGTGACCGCCGTCTTCGGCGGAGCCGCAGTGCGGGCCAAGGCACTATCGAAGGCAGCCTGACCGGAACATTCGTATCCGGAGCGGAGTTAGGACTGTTGCGGAGGTAGATGCCATGTGGACAAAGAGAAAGAAGATGGAAGTGCCGGGCGCAGAGGAGGCGTTGCCGGGCCGAACTGAGCCGATCCCGACGGCTGACCGCCATTTCGTCAACGGACACGCGCTCCGCCCTCCCTTCCCGGAGGGTTATGAGACCGCGATGTTCGGGATGGGCTGCTTCTGGGGCGCCGAGCGTTTGTTCTGGCAGACGCCCGATGTGTACGTCACTGCCGTGGGATATGCCGGAGGAATCACGCCCAATCCCACGTACGAGGAGGTGTGTTCCGGTCTGACCGGCCACACCGAAGCGGTCCTGGTGGTGTACGACCCGGCGAAGGTCTCGTACCACACCCTGCTCAAAGTGTTCTGGGAGGGTCACGACCCGACCCAGGGAATGCGTCAAGGCAACGACTTTGGAACCCAATACCGGTCGGCCATCTATACGTACAGCGACGAGCAGCTAGAGGCGGCCAAGAGATCGCGTGACGCGTACCAGGAAGAGTTGCGCCTCCACGGATACGGAGCAATCACGACCGAGATCCGAGAGGCGCCGGACTTTTACTACGCCGATGACTATCACCAGCAGTATCTGGGCAAGAACCCGAACGGCTACTGCGGTCTCGGAGGAACTGGCGTCAGCTGCCAGGTGGCCGGCTAGACCTCGTCGATCACCGCGGTTTCGCCGACGGACACCACGTTGCCGACCCTCACCGCTCGCGAGAAGCCGACCGCCTCCTCATAGGGGCTGCCGCTGGACACCAGCAATCGGCTCATGACTCCTCCCGTCAACAGAGCGGGACAGGTTCAAGTACCCGTCAGGTAGGCGCGTGCGGCCTCGAGGATACGACTGTCGTCATCGCCGGCTGGTACGAGGACATCGGGTTCGACGCCCGTCCGGCCGTAGTCGATCCCGTCCGGAGTGACCCAGCGAGCGATCGTTAGCTTCAGAGCCCCGCCGTTCTCGAGTGGGAACTGCTGCTGCACGGTGTTCTTCCCGAAACTGAATTCGCCGATTACTGCTGCTCGTCCCGACTCCTGGAGTGCGGCAGCCAGGACCTCGGACGCCGACGCACTCGCATCGTTCATGAGGACGACCAGCCGGACATCGGGCTCGGTGGCGATACCACCCGGCCTGACGGCATATTCCGTGGCCTCGGTGGGCCCTTCGGTGCGCAGGACCAGCCCGTCGGAGAGGAACTCGCTGGCGATTCGTACCGCCGCATCGAGCGTTCCGCCGGGGTTGTCTTGGAGATCGAGGATGACATCATTCGCGCCCTGATCGAAGAGGTCCTCAAGCGCGTCTCGGACGTGCTCGGGGCTGTCATGGGTGAACAGCTTTAGCTGCAGGTAGCCGAGACCGGGCTGGAGGAGCTCGGACTTTACAATAGGAATGGCTACTGCCGCCCTTTCCAAGACGACTTCGAAGACGGCGCCGCCACGGTCGATCGAGAGGGCCACGGAGGTGCCTGCGGGACCGCGGACCAATGAGACCACCGCATCGACGGAGAGCCCATCGATCGGCTGGCCGTCGACGCCGACGATGACATCGCCATCCTTCAGTCCGGCTGCCTCAGCAGGACCCCCTTCGATCGTGCCCACGATCTCAAGCCGGCACTCGTCAGAGAGAAGTGAGCAACCGTCGCCGTTGGCGTCCTTGGCGCTGACGAGTGCCCCGATGCCTTCGACCTCGCCGGAGTCCTCTTCTCTCTCGCGTTCGACAACCTCGGGGCTGAGGTAGGCGGAGTAGGCGTCGTCGAGACCCAGAGATGCCATGCCCTGGATGGCCGCCACGGCCCATGCGGAGGCGGGTATTCGGTCCGCTCCGTCCAGGCCGGCAAGAGAGTTGCAGAAGCCGTGAAAGTCGTCGCTCGGCAGGGCACAGGTGAGGCTTACAGGGGCCGGCGTTACGTCGTCGGGCCGGAAGTCGATTAGCCCCTGAGCAGCCGCCGCCGAGAGCAGGTCGTCGGACCTCTCGTCCACGTAGTGCTGCTGGATGAGTTGGTATGACTGGCAGAACGACTCCCAATCCTCCGTTGGTGTTTCGCAGTCGCTCAGGTCGATCGGCGGGAGGGTGGTCGGGGGAGCGGATGGCTGATCCGTGGGGGGAGTAGAGGGCTGAGCCGTAGGGGGAACGTCCAGTTGTGAAGTCGGCGGTGCCGGCGCAGCAGTAGTGGGAGTAGCCGCAGGGGGTGTGCCTCCCTGGCAAGCGGCTATGAAAAGGACAGCCGCGCTGAGGGAGAGAAGAGTCTTACGGACAGCGCTCATCACGCTGAATTCTCGCGCCGATCGGAATCAAACAAGCAGCGAACGGTCGGTACGGCGAAGAGCCCCCGGGCCGGGGGCTCTTCGCGTCTCGCGTGGGTGTGCTGATGCGCTGGCGTTACGGTGAGGGCGGCATTAGCTACATCCCAGCGAGTTGCCACAGTTCAGGCACTTGAAACACGAGCCGTTGCGAACGGTGATGTGGCCGCAGGTATCGCAGACGGGGGCGTCGCCCATCATGTCGGCCAGTGCTTTCTGCACAGATGCGGACCCGGCGTCCATGTCTGCCACCTGAGCAGTGGTCGCAATCGGTGCGGTCTCCGTGGCGGGTTGGCTTTCGGGCTGAGCGACGTCCGGTCGGATCTCGGCCGTACCGATCGGCGACGGGTTTCCGTCATCAACGAACGAGGCGGCTTCCTGCTGGGCTTCTATGTCCGCCTCCATCGCCGCATCGGTCAGGTCGAGCTGCATGCCGGCATCCAGAGCGAGGCCGCCGGGCGGTTCGGGTAGGTCACCTTCGTGGGGCGGTACCTGGACGAGGTCTGCGCGGCCCTGGTACTCGAGCGCCAAGGCGCGGAAGACATAGTCGACGATGGAGTTGGCCATCCGAATGTTCGGGTGACCCTCGACCAGGCCGCGGGGCTCGAAGGTCTGGAACGTAAACGTGTCGATGAACTCCTCGAGCGGCACCCCGAATTGCAATCCCTTGGAGACGGCGATCGCGAAGCAGGAAAGAACACCTCGGAGGGTGGCTCCTTCTTTGGCCAGGTCGATGAAGAGCTCACCGAGAGTGCCGTCGTCGTACTCGCCTGTTCTGAGGAACACCTTGTGCCCGCCGATGCGGGCCTCCTGCGTCCAGCCTCCGCGGCGAGCAGGCAACAGGAATCGCGGTGGCTTCATGCCGGAGGCATACGCCTGGGTGGGGCTGAGGCCGGCCGGGATCTCTCCCCAAGCCAGTGCGCGCTGCGGTTCGAGCGCTACATCGATGGACTCTTGGTCCTCGATCTCGTCGGCCTCGTCGACCGTGCTGTGGAGAACCTGGGACGCCTTGGACCCGTCGCGGTACAGAGCCATCGACTTGAGGCCCAGCTCCCAGGACATCATGTAGGACTCCTCGATGTCGGTGGGAGTGACCTCGGCGGGCATGTTGATGGTTTTGGACTGCGATCCACTGATGAACGGTTGAACCGCCGCCATCATCTTGATGTGACCTGAGTGGTGGATGAACCGCTTGCCGTCACGACCGTTGCGGTTAGCACAGTCGAAGACCGGCAGGTGCTCCTTCTTCAAGAAGGGAGCCCCCTCGATGGTTTGATGTCCGCACACGACATCGGTGGCTTCCCGGATCTGCTGCTTCGTGAAGCCGAGCTCCTGCAAAAGGTCGAAGTCGAAGGAGGCGTACTCGTCCTCCTTGAACCCCAGCCGCTCGAGAGCTTCCGATCCGAGCACGAAGACCGAGAAGGCATGCCGGAGCTCGAACACTCCGGGCAGGGTCTCCTCGACCTTGCGCAGATCGTCGGTCGTCAATCCGAGCTCGGTCAGGGACTTCCGGTTGATGTGGGGCGCGCCGAGCAGGGTCATGGTGCCGACCACATAATCGAGAATGTCGTCTATCTGCTGGTCGTTGTAGCCAAGCCGGGCCAAAGCAGGTGCGACCGACTGATTGACAATCTTGAAGTAGCCGCCGCCGGCCAACTTCTTGAACTTCACGAGGGCAAAGTCCGGTTCAACACCCGTGGTGTCACAATCCATCTGCAGGCCGATGGTGTTGTGGCTCACGAAGCCGTTGGCCAGATACGTCAGGTTGTCCGGGACACTCAGGTCGTAGGTAAGTTGCTCCTCTCCCAGTTCGGCAGAGTCAACGCGGTCGTAGAAGAAGGAAAGCAAGTGGGCAAGCTCCGGGTCACCGGTTCTCTTGAGCAAAGCAGATGCTGATCGGCGAGATACGAGACCACCGTTTCGGCTGTGCGACAGAAGCATCGTTTTGCGCAGTGCGTCATTGCTCGGGGCCAGCCGGTCGATCAGTTCGCGGCTCACTGGTACGTAGTTCGCGCGCGATGCCTGTCGAGATTCCGTGATCACGAGAGCAGATTGCTTACGCGCGCTGATGAAGCCGATCTCTTCACGCCAACGATGGTTGTAGGAGAGATTGAGCAGTCGAAGCACTGCAAGCTGTGACTTGCCCCACCCCGTTTGGTCGAACTTTCTATGCGTTGGAAACCCCAAGGCAAGAAGCAGGTTTTGTACGTCGCGCGAGAAGTCGATCGATGTAGTCGACCAGGCTGCATGTCCCGACGGGTGGACCGTCCCGTCCGCTTCCCAGAGCCCCCGGACGAAGGCTCGGTACACGCCTGCGTCGTTGCTATAGAGAACGGCATCCGGCACGTGGGGGTGGTAACCCTTACCCGCGTGGTCAGGTGTCGGCGGGTGCTTGGCGAAACCGCAGGCTTCCCACCACAAAACCAGGCGCACAGAATGGAAGGCGACCTCCTTATAGCCCGTTTGCTGGGAGATGTGGGCCTCGAGTCCGAATAAGCCCTTGCCCAGCAACCGCAGGCGCTCCACCACGTCGAGGTCGTCGTTGGATACGCAGAGCCGGATGCCTTTCGCGTGAAGCGATCCGTCGCCCATGAAGTAACCAATGAACTCGGCGAGGTCTTCATTCATGGTGCGAGGTGTATATGTGGTGTAGTCCGACGTCCAGTAAGCGTCGGGCAGGGGCGGCAGAGGCACTTCTCGTCGCTGTCCGATCAACTGATCGAAGGCCAAGGGAACGAGGTCGTTCTCACCGATGTCAGCCAGTCTCTTCCAAGCCCAATTGCCGTCTTCTTGGATCACCTTGATCCGGTGGGTAGGCGTTCCCTGGATGCGATACCCTCGTGTTGTTTCGACGCTCACGACCGGCTCGACGCCGTTCACGTAGAACTTCGTCGCCCTCTGGGGCTCATCGTCGGTCGCCACATCCATTCTGAGCGTCTGCCACTGCTCGCCCTGGGTGTCTCCGAGGGATTGCAGCCTCACCAATCCTCTCTCGGTGGGCACCAGCGAACCGCCGACCAGACAGCCGGTGGGGGCGATGACGGTAGCTTGGGCGTTCCGGTAGCCATAGCGTTCGCCCAGTTCGACTGCGCGGTCCCAACCCTCCCGCGCTGCCTTGAGCAGCCCTTCGGGCGCCAGCTCCTCGTCAATCCCGACAACGTGGTGACTGATCCCTTCGTAGTCTGAGAGGAGGGCGTCGTAGGCGGCCCGGCGGTGATTGCGCATGACCCGCAGCATCGGCTCCCGGTTCTCTTTGAACTTGGGGAACGGTCCGATGGCGGCGGCCATCTCCGCTGACGTCGAGTAGGACTCACCTGTCATGATTGCGGTCAAGCACCCGGCGATTGCCCTGCCTTCCTCGGAATCGTAAGGGATCCCCGACCTCATGAGCAGGGAGCCAAGGTTGGCGTACCCCAACCCCAGAGTCCGATAGTTGTAGGAGCCCTCTGCTACGGCTTTGGATGGAAAGTGAGCCATGGTGACCGCGATCTCCAACACGATCGTCCAGAGCCGAATTGCGTGTCTGTACCCCTCGATGTTGAAGTCGTCTGTGTCGCCGTCGTAAAAGGCGCCGAGGTTCAGCGAGGCGAGATTGCACGCCGTGTTGTCAAGATGGACATACTCGCCACATGGGTTACTGGCTCGGATCCGCCCGCCCGCCGGAGACGTGTGCCACTCGTTGATAGTGGTGTCGAACTGGACGCCGGGATCGGCGCACGCCCAGGCGGCGTCGGCGATCCGCCGCCACAGGTCCCGCGCCTTCACGGTCTTGCGGACGTTGCCGGTGGTCCGCTCCGTCAGGTCCCAGTCTTCATTTTGGATGACGGCAGCGATGAACTCGTTGGAGACCCGGACCGAGTTGTTGGAGTTCTGACCGGAAACGGTCTGGTAAGCCTCTCCGTTGAAGTCGGCGGGGAAGCCGCCGTGCTCGATCAAGAGCCGGGCTTTGTCCTCCTCGACCTTCTTCCAGTCGATGAAGGTCTCGATGTCGGGATGGTCGACATCGAGGATGACCATCTTCGCTGCCCTACGCGTTGTCCCCCCCGATTTAATCGCGCCCGCGGCGCGGTCTCCGATCTTGAGGAAGGACATCAGCCCTGACGACTTCCCGCCTCCGGAGAGCGGCTCACCCTCTGCTCGGATCTTGGAGAAGTTCTCGCCCACCCCGCTACCGAACTTGAAGATGCGAGCCTCGCTCATCCACAGATCCATGATCCCGCCGGGGTTCACGAGGTCGTCGTCGACGTCCAAGATGTAGCACGCGTGCGGGGCCGGGCGGGAGTACGAGTCGGGGGAGGGGACCGCCTCCTCGGTCTCGGGGTCCACGTACCAGAAGCCCTGGGCCGGGCCGGTCAGGCCGTACGCCCAGTTGAGTCCGGTGTTGAACCACTGCGGGCTGTTGGGTGAGGCGATCTGGTGAGCGAGCATGTACCGGAGCTCGTCCTCGAAGGCCGCCGCGTCTTCGGTGGTGGCGAAGTAGCCGCCCCGCTCGCCCCAGTGACGCCACGTTCCGGCGAGGCGATCGAAGACCTGCTTCGCGGACCGCTCGGTCCCGAGGACCGGCTCTCCCGCGGAGTCGAGGAGCGGGCGGCCCTCGCCATCGGTTTGGGGGACTCCGGCCTTGCGGAAGTACTTCGAGACGATGATGTCGACGGCAACCTGGGACCAGTGCTTGGGGACCTCGGCGTCCTTCATTTCGAATACGACGGAGCCATCCGGGTTGGTGATACGGCTGTCGCGTCTCGCCAACTCGAGCGTGTCGTACGGATCCCGTCCCTTTGTGGTGAAGCGGCGCTCAATCCGGAGGCCGTTGGTCATCGAAGTCCCTCCCTCGCTCTACAAACCACCGATACCCACTAGATGTTGTGGCCAGGGAATCTCGGGACCACAGGATCTTGGGGTGGATACACGAGTGTAATTACACCCCTGTCACTCAGTCAAGAACTCTCTTTTGCCAGTTTCACCGGAGAAGTGAGTGGAGAAGCGGCGGGGAGTCAGCGGCGGGCAGTCAGCGGAGAAGTGCTGGGAGTCCGCCGGAGAAGTTGCGGGGCACGTTACGCAGCGACGCCCCAGTCGCGAAAACTCAGCTCCTAGAGATATTTCGCGAAGGGCTTCTGTTCACCTGATCGCGCCACTCGAGCCAGTCGCCCACGGGAGAAAGGTCGTAGTCGGGGCCGGTGAACCCGAGCGTGAACTGCCGGACACCGAGCTCGTGGTAACGGTCGGCCAACGCCAGATCAACCGCGACATTCTCGGCGTGAACGCCGGCCGATCGCTCCACCTCGACAGGATCTCGGCCCACCGTCTCGCACCATTCATCGAGCACCTTCGACTTGTGAGCCATCTCCTCCGGGTCGTCAGGAAAGTAGTGCCACACGTCGGCGTGCTGGGCAGCTAGTCGGAGCGTGATCTGCTCGCCGCCTCCGCCGATCAGGATCGGTGGACGACGGACCGGGGGCGGGTTAAGGCGACTCCAACGGGCCTTGATTGCCGGAAGAGCCTCCTCCAGTGTCTCGAGCCGAGAGCGAGCCGTTCCGAAGGTGAAGCCGTACTCGTCGTAGTCGCGCTGGAACCAACCAGATCCGATCCCGAAAACGAGCCGCCCACCAGAGATGTGGTCGACGGTTCGGGCCATGTCGGCCAGCAGCTGCGGGTTGCGATACGAGTTGCAGCTCACCAGCGGACCAATCTCGATTGTGCTCGTCACCTCGGCCCAGGCAGCGAGAAGAGTCCAGCACTCGAAGTGCTCACCGTCCGGATCTCCGTACAGCGGGTAGAAGTGGTCCCAGGTGTAGAGGAGATCGGGGCCCATCTCTTCGGCGGTGACGGCCGTTTCACGCAACGCCTCCCACGAGGCGTGCTGGGGATGGAGCTGGACCGCGATCCGGACCGTCAATAGCTACGCAGCTCGGCCGAGCTGCTCGCTAATGCGACCGTGTCCCAGTACGAAGAGCCCCAGCCCGACGAGACCGGTTCCCACGCGAGTGCGGAGGACAAATCGGTTGGGCCGGAGATAGTCGTCAGCCAGCTCGGCCGCAGAAACCGCTGTCTCTATGTCTCTTTCGCGTATACGAGCGAATCCCTCGTAATAGTTCATGTCTTCCCTACTTCGTCGATTGGCTTGGCATTGGCTAGATAGAGGTTCATGAGCCGCATCGCCTCCTCGAAGGCCTCGCGGCGGAGCCCATAAAGGCTTTGCTCCTTATGACCTTGCACCTTTACGCGGACGAGGCCGGCTGCCCGCAGCAAGCCGATGTGATGGTGGACCGTCGACTTGGCGACGTCCAGGTGATCGGCCAGCTCCTGCAGGGTCGCGTCTTCGGTCGAGAGGCGATGCAGGATTCGCAGCCGCCTGTCGTCGGAAAGCGCCTTGTAGGCATTGATCAACGACTGCGGCGGAGAGTCGGGGTCTGTGGTCAAGAACTCGTCGGCCACGGGGTAGCACAGGACATAGGTGCTGTTGTGCTCAGCGAGCAGCGACCACGGTCTGATGACCACAGACGGCGCCAGGAGCAGTGTTTGCACATGCGACGGCACTTCGTACTCCACCCCATTGGTGGAGAGCTCGATCATCCGGGTGGCCGATGTGGTCGGTATGAGAGCCGACTTGGCGGCCGAGTCTCGGGCGATCGGCTCGCTGAACTGCTTCTCCGGCTGTGAGTAGGCCTCGTCCCGGAAGCGACTAAGCAGTCCAGCTAGGCGGGGACCGAGCTCTTCGGAAGGGACCTCGAGCAGCTGGGTGAGGTTGGCCTTCCACTCCGGGTGCTCACCCGCCCCCGACAGGGCCTCCTCAATGGCGTTTTGATCTCCGCGGGCGCCGGCGACGAGCTGCTCCTCGGCGAGGTCGTGGCACTTCAAGGAGAGAAACGCCTTACGAAGCTCCACGCCGTCCGCTTCCTCGAGCCAGGAGAAGAAGGCATCCAGGTCATGCGGATCTGGCGAGTTGTTCACTAGTCCCAGCAGAACGATCCAGGTTGCGCCGCCCGAACTGGACACTTCCGCCAGCTCCTCTCGGAGCTCCGTGGACATCGCCTGTCTCACCTCCTCGAACCATTCCCGTCCCAGGTCGAAGGTATCGATGTCCTCCGCTCCTTCCAGCAACCACAGCGTGAGAAGCAGGTCATAAGCGGGGGACACATCGACGCCGACGGTCAACGAGGGCCGTGGTTCAGTGAGATCGAGAAGCTCTGACATCGATTGTATTCCTTTCGAACTAGGTCGAATCGTGCTTATACATTCGAAATATATCGAACCCACGAGCACATGTCAAGGAGTTTTCGAAAAGAAATAGTCCGATTGCGGAATCGCCGATGCGTTCCACAGTCGGCGTTTGGTCGTTAAAACCCGGCCAGGGTCTCGGAAATCGCCCAGTCGACTACCGCGTTCAGGGCCTCGGGCTCGTCCGCTCCGTCGGCGACGGCCTTTTCGAACACCGCCAGCTGTCGGTCGGCGCTGGTACCCCTCTGCAGGATCACGCGCGTGTGCTCGACTTGCTCTTTGCACCCCAAGCGGTCCGCGTCCTCGGCGGTGATCTCGATGATCTCCTCCAGAAGACTGGGGAAAACAACCCGCTCGCTCTTGCCGAAGTCGATCAGCTCACCGCTCGTTCCGTCGCGTTGCGCGAGCCACATGTTCTCGTCGATCAGCATTCGGGCATAGGACCGCCAGCGCTGGTTCTCGAGCCTCCGGCGGTACAGCATGCTCAGCAGGCACACGAACACTGCGGCCACAGCCAGGCCGTCGTCGAGGTTGGTGCAGATGTCGGCTACTCGCATCTCCAGGGTGGGATATCTCACGCTGGGACGGATGTCCCACCAGAGCTTGCTCGCATCCTCGATGCAGCCCGTCTCGACCAGCACGTTGACGTGCCGCTGGTACTCGGACCAATCAGAGAAGAACTCCGGGAGCCCGGTGCGTGGCGGAGCCCGGAAGACGCTGCGTCGGTAGCTCTTGAGCCCGGTATCGATCCCGTGCCAGAACGGCGAGGAGCAGGAGAGCGCCAGGATGTGCGGCAGGAAGTAGGCCAACTGGTTCATCAAGTCGATGCGCAAGTCGTCGTCACTCACGCCCACATGCACGTGCATTCCGCATATGACGAGCCGCTGCATGACGCTCCGCATGTCGCGAGCGAGGGCGAGGTATCTCTCCTTATCGGTGGTCAGCTGCTCCCGCCACGACGAGAAGGGGTGGGTGGAGACGGCGATAGGAGCCAGCCCGTGATCGTGGGCGATGTCCGCTACGGCGGACCTCAGGGCAGCCAACTCCGTAGCCGCCTCGCTCAGCGTGTCACATACCTTGGTTCCCACCTCGACCTGCGAGCGCAAGAACTCAGGAGTGACCTGACCTGCTCCGATCACTTCCGAGATTCGAGCGATCAGCTCTTCCGGTGGGTCCCGCTCGAGATCACGGGACTCGGGATCGACAAGCAGATACTCCTCTTCAATGCCGATCGTGAACTCGGGAGGGGTCAGGGCCATGTGGCTCCTTGTGCTATCAGTGGCTGTGGACCTCGTCGTGCGGCGGTACCTCCTGGCCCACTACATAGAGGAAGTAATACGAGCCGAAGTCGCCCAGGAACTTGAACTCTCGCTTCAGTGCGTCGCGGGTCTCGCCATAGGTACCCTGACTACTCAGCCAGCTGTCGAAGCCGTCACCCTCGGCGTCGAGTCGCAGCAGTGTGTCGGCGTTGTGGACCGTGGCCTCGATCTTGCGCCGGTTGCGAATGATTCGCGTGTCTGAGGCCAGGCGGTCGATGTCAGCTACGTCAAACCCCGCTACTTGCTCAGGGTCGAAGCGCTCGAACGCCTCCGTGAAACCATCCCATTTCGCTTCGACCACCCGCCAGCTCATCCCGGACTGAAAGACGGCCTTCGTCATTACCTCGAGGTAGTCCGCCAGCCCTTCCGGCTTTATTTGTTCTGGAGCCTGAGCCATGACCCTCCTGAATCGCGCTTCCCCGGGTCGGGGTCCCTGAGCGTAACGTCAGATGCTTAGGCTGGCCTCATGAATCGAATCGTTGTTGCCACTTCGGAAGGGATAGCCCACATCGCCGGCGACGAGGTCGACTGGGTCTACGAGCGCCCAGTGACGCACTTGACGGACGGCGCCGCTGGCTGGTGGGCGGTCACACCCAAGGGAGAGCTCCTCGCCCGAACTGAAGACGGATGGGTCACGGAAGCGCAGATCGATGCCCCTTGGAGAGCCAACTGTGTGGCCGCGGCTCCCGCCCGGGTGGTGGTGGGTACCTCCGAGGCCCATCTAGTGGAGCTCACCGACCGCCACCTAGAGCTGGTTTCCTCGTTCGAGGACGCACCCAGCCGCCGCGACTGGTACACCCCGTGGGGCGGGCCGCCGGATGTCAGATCGCTGGCCTTTGCCGGCGACCGTCTCTACGTCAATGTGCACGTAGGGGGGATCCTGGCCTCGGATGAGAAGGGTTGGTCGCCAACGATCGATTATCACGCCGATGTTCACCATGTGATCACATCAGATGGCCTGGTTCTGGCCGCCAGCGCGCGGGGGCTTGCCTTCTCGCGAGATGCGGGGGCTTCATGGGACTACGCAACGAGAGGCCTGCATGCGACCTACGAGCGGGCCGTCGCAGTGTGCGGGGACACGGTGCTGGTGAGCGTTTCCAGTGGTCCGCGGGGTGGCAAGGCGGCCGTCTACCGCGGCACTTTGGACGGTGAATGGGAACGATGCCGATCTGGGCTCCCGGAGTGGTTCTCGGACAACGTCGATACCTTCCGGTTGATAGGGGCTGGTCCGGAAGCGGCCTTGGGGACAACGAGCGGCGAGATATACCGAAGTTCGGACGCCGGGTTGACCTGGAAACGAATTGCCACCGGCTTGGGATCGATCAAGGCTCTCGAGTTCGAAAGCTGACCGGGTGAAGTAGCGTTCGGGCCGTGATACGTCGAGCGCAATCGTGATGGTCCGGCTGCGACTGTTCGCGAGCCTCAGAGAGACGGCGGGTACGGCAGAAGCCCAAATGCCCGGATCGACCGTGGGCGAGGTCATCTCCAGGGCCATTGCCAAGTACGGAGATCAGTTCGAGCGCCATCTCGAGCACGCTCGGATCTGGCTCAACGGAGATCCGGCATCCCTCGATGACAGAGTGTCCGAAGGGGACGAGCTCGCCCTTCTTCCTCCGGTGTCAGGCGGTTCGCTGGCAGTGCCGGCAGGGCTGGACCAGCAGGGGATATACGTAGGTCTCGTGTTCCTCGTCCTCGCAGTTACGGCCATCGTGCCCGAAAGAGCCTGGTTTGCAGCTGCGGTGGTTGGAGTGGCGGCGGTGTGGATCGTCGACCTGGCCGCGGCCGCCGGAGCTCGCCAGCTGGGCCTGAACGAGTTCCCCTTGCTGGGCGCCGTCTTCGTGGCCGGCGTCGCCGCAGCCGCCTACGGCGCTAATGGCCTGGGACTCGCAGTAATGGCTTCAGTGGTCCTCGTGGTCGCCTGGGCTGTATTGGTGCTCAGGGAACGGGACCTGGTGGCGATCTCCTCGAACATGGGTGTGGCGGTGGTGGCTGCCCTGGCGACCTCCGGCCTGATCGTCACGCACGCTCCCGGTGCCGAGGGCAACGCGCTGATCGGGATGTATCTCGCCACGATGGGAGCGGCAGGATTGGTTTCCTGGGCCCTGGCCCGATCAACGGGTCGGCCCTTGATCGACCCCATAACTGGTGGATCGCTGGCCGGCGTAGCCGCCGCCCTGATCGCAGGATGGCTCTGGGACATCGCGCTGGCAGGGGTTTTGGTCGTCGCCATCGGCCTTGTCATCGCGCTGGTATCAGGTCGTGGGCTGGGATCGCTGGTTCGAACCGGGAACATCTATCTCGTGGATCGACTTCCGGGGAGACTGGTGGCCCTGGACGGCCCGGCGATGGCGGCGGCGGTGCTGTACCCACTCGTGCGGCTGCTCATTTAGATTGGGCATAACAGGACCAATCGTTACTCTTTTGTGATGCGCCTCCGAGCGTTCCTGCTCGTAATCGCCGTTTTGCTGGCAACTGTTGTCGTGCTCCCAGCCGGGCCTGCGTTTTCGGTCAGCGAAGCCCAGGTCGATGCCGCCTGTGCCGATAGCGAGACCGCCTACCACCAGTACAAGGAACAGAACGGGCGCTTCGAGGCGGCGACCGAACGATACGAGCAGACGACGTCGGAGCTCCAGGCAACCGTGCTCGAGGCGAACTACGTGCGTACGCGTGTTGAGGAAAAGTCGAGCGAGGTAATCGATATCAGAGGCAGGGTCCAAGAGCGGGCCATCGAGATGTATATCACGGCAAGCACCTCCTTGACCGACATGCTGTTTGCCTCGACTTCGGTGGGTGAGTTCATTGCCGGTCGCCAATTCATCGAGACCGCCACGGAGCGAGACGTCGCCTCGCTCGACCTGTTGCAGGCGCTTCGCAACGACCTCGGCCTGCTACGTGAGGATCTCAAGGTCGAGGAGGGCAAGCTCCGCGTGCTGCAAGGCGAGCAAGAACAGGTCAAGGACGTACTGGAAGTGGCGGTCGGACAGGCCCACGCATCGTGGCAAAAGCTCAGCACACGCTGCAAGGAGCTGTACAACAAGCGTCAGGCCGAGCTGGCGGCAGCCGAGGCGGCCCGACTGGCGAGACTCACCGGTGGGGGAGGAGGAGTGGGCAAGGCACTGACTCCGAACTTCTTCTGCCCCATGGATCCCGGCCCGACCCACTTCTCCAACACCTGGGGAGCCCCGCGCTCCGGGGGGCGCACCCACAAAGGAACCGACTTGTTCGCTCCCTACGGCCAGAAAGTCTATGCCGCCGCGGACGGCGTGGTCTTTCTCACCAGTGGTGGTCTGGGCGGCGTCTCTGTGTGGCTTTCAGCCGATCACGGGGTGGCCTACTACTACACCCATCTGAGCGGATGGGCGCCGGGTCTCGGCTCCGGAGACATCGTGAACAGAGGCCAGGTGATCGGTTACAACGGCAACTCGGGCAACGCGCGCGGTGGCTCTCCTCACGTTCACTTCCAGGTTCACCCCGGTGGCCGGGGACGGCCACCCGTCAACCCGTACCAGACGCTTCTCAACTTCGGATGCCGATGATGCAACGCCGCCGTCTCGACCAGGTCCTCGAACCTTCCTTCGTTGCCGACCTCGACGCGGTCGACCTTGACGAGCTGCGGGACCGGAGGGCTCAGGCGGACGACGTCGAGACCGAACTGTCCTATTACCGAAGGATGCTCCACGGTCGAATGGACCTCCTGGCTTTTGAGATGAGGCGACGTTCGGGCGAGGAGACCCGCACCTTGTTGGAGGCGCTCCCCGAGATACTGGGCGGGGGCGACTCCCGGGGCGAAGGAGCCCAGCATCGACCAGGAAGCCTGGCGCCGGATCTTCCGCTCGAGGGACACCGAACAATCGACCGGGTGCTCGACGACGATTTCCTGTCGCGGCTTCCGTCGCTATCCGACGAAGAGGTTGCTGAGATCCAGGAGACCCTCTCCGAAACCGAACAAGAGGTCTCCGGCCAGCGAAGACAGGTGCAAGCCGCCTTCGACCAAATCCAGGCGGAGATCCTGCGGCGCTACAAAGAAGGCAAGGCGGAGACGGAGATCATCGGCTGAGCAGTCACCTCGCCGAAGGGGAACGGAGCCCGCCATCGCCATGAGCCTTGGATAAAGAAGCGACGCTCCGCTGGATCGGTCAGCTGGCCGAAAGGTGGGTATCGGAGGAAACCTCCGACGTTACCTACTGCGAGCAGGACGGCTCGCGGTGGGCCCTCAGAATTCGGCAAACGACAAGGGACTTCACGACCGTCTGGCTGGAGGTCGGAGACCGCAGTCTCCGGTACGAGGCGTACATCCTTCCTGCGCCCGTGTCGAATCTGGAGCAGGTCTACCGGCTCTGCCTGCGACGGAACGAAAAGGCATGGCGAGTTCATTTCACGCTGTCCGACGACAGCGATCTGTTTCTGAGAGGTCGCCTCGCGCTGGAATTGGTCTCAGAACACGAGCTCGAAAGCGCGCTCGGTGAGATCTACGAGCTGGTGGAGATCACCTTCCGTCCGTTGCTCCGGAGTCGCGAAAAAAAGGCATGACGAGTTGTCTACAGCCGCTTGTGCACAACCGCCTGTGGAATGCTGTGGAAATGTGGAAAGTGCTCAGATCTGGGCAACGTTTAGCAAGAATTGAGGTCGGCTATGGTCAGTTACGTTGCCGAAAGTCGCGAAATCCGACGTTATCGCGCGGGTTGACGATGGGGGGCTTAACTCGTACTGTCGCCCCTGCAAGACCCAAGGTGCTGAAGCAGTTCGAACCCTGTTCGGGGAAGTGCGGGGGGCGATAGCAGAGGTTCCTTGGGTCTTGTGTTTGAGGCTCAGACCAAGGTCAGGCCGTTGGGGAGAACCAACGGCCAGTGCCCTGCTGACACCAGGTCGAGGATGAGCTGCACGTCGCCTCCCCTCGGAGTCGGCTCCGGTTCGGACGGGTTCGGCTTCGGCGCAGGGGCCGGAGGGGCCTGCGCGGCCGGGACCGGGCTCCCGGACGGCTCGGGATTGCTCTCAATCGGCACGGCCGTCTCTTCGGTCGGCGCGGTCGCTTCTGTCGGCGCGGGAGCTGGTGGCGCCGGGGATTCCTCTTCAGGCGGGTCCTGTCCGTCCCCAGACGCGGACACCAACCCGTCCGGACCCTTCATGAAGATCACCGTGACGTAGAGATAAGAGTCAGATGAGAAGGCGGTGCCAACCCCGACGTAGTTGTAGTCACCGAGGATGTTCGCTCGGTGCCCGGACGATGACATAAAAGCTTCGTGCAGACCGGCTACGTCACCGCCCACTCCGACGTTTTCGCCGAGTGCAAACCATCCAGACGTGACGCTCCCCAGGTTCGAGCTATGAAAGATCTCGCCGGCCTCGACCATCTCGGCGGTATGGACACGTGCGTCGTCGGTCAGATCCCAATAGACGTCGAGCGGATTCAGACCCGCACCGGCTCGGGCTGAATTGATCCGGCTCACGAAGCCGGATTCCTCGGCGGCTGCACTGACCGGCGGTGCCGCCGCGACAATCGTCACGGCGGCCGCCAACGTCAGCACAGTTACCTTGCGAAACAACCCCTGACTCCTCGCTCGGTGTGGTATCGACCACTCGGAGTAGGGCCTTGAGCGGGGGCGGTTTCTTACGGAGGGTCAAAACCGCGGAGGGAAGTCAAGTGGCGGCCTCAGAGGCCGAACATGACCTCCCGGAGGTTGACGTGCTCGGTCGTGTATCCCTCGAGGTCGATGCGCAGCGATCCCAGCCGCAGTCCGACCATTCCCTCGGTCACGTTGGTCATGACCCTCAAGCACTGGTCCTCGTCGG
>JBHICV010000033.1:0-19109 GCA_046759765.1 Acidimicrobiia bacterium | reverse complement strand
ACGACTCGTCGCCCGACGGCACGGGTGAGCTGGCCGATGAGCTGGCAGCTTCGGATGGCGCCACAACGGTCCTTCACAGAGAGTCGAAGGAGGGCCTGGGGGCTGCGTACGCCGACGGATTCGAAGCCGCCCTGTCGGCTGGTCCCGCCGTCGTCTGCGAGATGGACGCTGACTTCTCCCATGATCCCGACAGCCTGGTGGACCTCGTGGCCGCAATCGAGGAAGGGGCGGAGGTAGCGGTCGGAAGCCGGTACGTCCCCGGCGGCGGAACACCCGACTGGCCATGGCACAGAAAGCTGATCTCTGTGGGGGGCAACCTCTATGCGCGCTGGGCCCTGGGCCTTGACATTCATGATGCTACGGGCGGGTTTCGCGCTTTCAGAGCCGATGTTCTCTCCGACCTCGACCCGGCGACCGCTCAGGCCTCCGGTTACGCGTTTCAGGTGGAGATCATCTGGCGGGCGTCCGAGCGGGAGTTGCGAATAGCGGAGGTGCCGATCATCTTCCGGGACCGCCGATATGGACGCTCGAAGATGAGCGGCACGATCGTCCTGGAGGCGATGTGGCTGGTGACACGCTGGGGGTGGGGCAGGTTTCGGCGCCGGTTAGGGTGGCGCGACCGGGAGGTGTGATGGAGGCCAAAGCTCGCCCGGCGACGACTGACGACATCGGAGAGCTGGTCCGGCTCTATCGGCTCCTAGAGCTCGAGATGACCGAGCTACACCCCATGTGGAGTAAAGCTGACGGCCTTCCTGAGCCCATCGAGGACGCCCTTTCGGCGGCCATTGTCGAGGCCGATACGGTGGTCTACGTCGGTGAGCTGGAGGGGGCCATACTCGGGTTCGTACTGGCCCGCTCCGAGGACCTCCTACCACAGGCCGATGACCGCGTGGCGGCAGTCAGGCTTGTCTTCACTGAGCAGGAGGCCAGAGAAGTAGGTCTGGGAGCAGAGATGCTGGAGACCGTGTTGGACGAGCTGCGCCGCCGAGGGCACACCCTCTTTGATGCTCACGTGCTTCCCGGACACCGATTAGCAAAGAACTTCTTCGAATCCGCCGGCTTTTCGGCTCGGTCGATCGTCATGCATCACAACGACAGCGAATGAGCATTGCCGAAGGCCCCACGCCAGGCGTCGGCGCAGTCATCCTTGATGAGGGAAGGATCCTCTTGGTCAAGAGGGGAGCCGGAGCCATGGCCGGTCGTTGGGCAGTGCCGGGAGGAAGGCCCCGATACGGGGAGCGCATGCAGGATGCCGTCGCTCGCGAGATCGAAGAGGAAACGGGCCTGCAGGTGAAGGTCGAAGAGGTTGTCTGGGTTGGCGATGCCATCGGCCCCGGAGACCCGCCCGCCTGGCACTTCACTCTCGTCGACTTTGCGGCACGGTCGGTAGGTGGATCGCTTCGAGCCGGAGATGATGCGGCCGAGGTTCGTTGGGTCCCTCTCGAGCAGGTCCTAGATCTTCCGGTGACTGACACGATGCACGACCTGATCGAGGCCATCAGTGGCTAGCTCGCTCCCTCCCGCGAGAGGCGTGGTATATGGCCATCTCGGTTGACGACCCGACAAACCGTTACCGATTTCGACTGCGCGGACGCCGCGGCGAGGGATTAGGAGCCGACTCGGTCGTTCACCACCGGTTCCGCTCCTGGAAGGAGTCGCCGCTGGCTGCTTCCGCGAAGGAATCACATGAGACCTGATCTCGAGCCACAGGATTACGAGGGAGAAGTCGCTGAGCTCCTCTCGACTCTCATCAGGAACGGCTGTGTCAACGACGGGACTCCCGACAGCGGAGGGGAGTCGCGATCGGTCGCCACTCTCCAGGCCTACCTGGGTGAGCAAGGAAGTGTGCATACGTTCAGATCGGACCGTGGAAACCTGGTATATCGCCTCCCCGGCAACCGCCCGGGAGCCCCCTCCCTTGGGCTGATGGGACACATAGACGTAGTACCCGCCAACCCCGATGGATGGAGCAGAGACCCATTTGGAGGCGAAACGGTCGACGGCGAGGTGTGGGGGCGGGGCGCGGTCGACATGCTCAACATGACCGCCGCGATGGCAGCAGTGTTCAAGAGGTTCCTGAACGGCACTTGGGAGCTTCTCCCAGGCGACCTCGTGTTCCTCGCGGTCGCCGATGAGGAAGCAGGAGCCCGCTGGGGAGTCGAGAGTCTCATGGAGTCCCAGCGAACCGAGATCGCATGTGACTATCTGCTGACAGAGGTGCCGCTTCCTTCCGTGTCGGGTCCTGGCGGGCCTGTGTACCCGATCAAGGTGGGCGAGAAGGGGCCTTTCTGGCGAATCCTCCGCGCCTCGGGATTGCCTGGCCACGGCAGCCTGCCGTTCGGTACCAAAAACGCGCTTCTTCCCGTCGCGCGGGCGGTGGAGCGACTGACGACCGAGCCGTCACCTGTGCAGATCACCGCGGAGTGGAGAGCCTTCGTTGAGGCATTGGATCTACCGGCTGATCTCGTAGCTCGGCTCACGAACCCGGAGCAGGTAGATGGTGCGATTGCGGAGTTGAGCGAAAGATCGTTAGGTATGGCCCGGTATGCGCACGCTTGCACTCATCTGACCCTGAGCCCAAATGTCCTGCGGGCGGGCTCGAAGGCCAATGTGATTCCGGACGTCGCGGAGATGGAAATCGATATCCGGGCCCTGCCCGGGCAGGACGCCACGACCGTGGACGACCATCTCCGCAAGGTTTTGGGCCCGGACTACGAGGAAGTAGAGATGTCGGGCGTGATGGACTTCCCGGCCGGGACTTCCGAGGCAGCCGGCCCTCTGTGGGAGGCGACCAGTGATGCAATCGAGTCTCTCACCGGAACTCGCCGAGTTGTGCCTGCGCTGACTCCGATGGCCACCGATGCCCGGTTTTTCAGGGAGCTCGGGACGGTTGCCTACGGCGTTGCACTCTTCGAGGAAGAGCTCACGCTGCCGGAGTTCCTTTCGCGCTTTCACGGCAACGACGAAAGGATTTCGATCGAGTCACTGGGTCGAACGGCTGCTCTCTATGCGCGGACGGTAGAGCGATTCGGTGAGTTGAGCACGGGGTGACCGCCGGAACCGTCATCTGTGACCTGGACGGCGTCGTATACATCGAGGACGAGGCGGTCCCCGGTGCGGGCAAGGCGTTGGCAGCCCTCCACTCCGCCGGGTATTTACTGCTCTTCGCGACCAACAACTCCTCCCGTACCGTCGAACAGGTGAGTGAACGGATCAGCCGGCTGACGGGCTATCAACCGGACGCAGATCAGATAGTCGGCTCAGCCGAGGCTGCTGCGAGGATGCTGGTTCCCGAACGCCCACCCACACTCGTTGTAGGGGGAGCCGGTATAGCCGAGGCCTTGGGCCTTTACGGGATCCCGGCCACCCGGGACCCGGCGGCGGCAGGGGCAGTCGTCATGGGTCTCCGCATGGACCTTGCCTACCAAGAGCTAAAGGATGCGACCTTGGCTGTCAGGAACGGTGCCCGCTTCATCGCTACGAACGGAGACCTGACGTTTCCGACTCCGGAAGGCCTGGTCCCCGGAGCGGGGGCGGTCGTGGCCGCAGTCGAGGCTGCAACCGGTGTACAGGCCGAGGTGGCGGGCAAGCCCCACGCACCGATCCGGGCCCTGATTACCGAGCGACTGGCGCCCGGTCCCGTGTGGGTCGTCGGCGACCGAGCGGAGACCGACCTGGCGATGGCTCGTGCGGAGGGCTGGACGTCCGTTCTCGTTCTGAGTGGGGTCACCGCCAACCCACGCGACATCCCTGATGATCTCGCTCCGGATCTGGTTGCTACCTCACTCACCGAGCTCGCAGAGGATCTCACCGGCTGATTCACCTGAAGTTGCCGGGCAAGACGCTTGAATGTGGTCATGCAAGAAGCTCAGAACCAGGAAGACCTAGCCGACTCTCTCGCTGCGCTGGAGGCCGTCGACCCGGCCTCAGCTGCCGACCAGGCCGAGGAGCTTGCGGCACAGCTCGCCGAACGTCTCGATGCCGCGGAGGCCGGCTGAACCGGCTCCGACTGGACCAAGAGCTTGTCAGAAGAGGCCTGGCACGAAGCCGGGCCGAAGCCCGGTCGATGATCGAGGGGGGCCGGGTTCATATTCAGAGCGTCGTGACTCCGAAACCTGCCACTCTTGTGGACGCTTCGACTCCTATCGACCTGCGAGCCGACGCTGCTCGCTACGTGGGTAGGGGGGGAGAGAAGCTCGAGGCCGCACTGGCGGAATTCAGAATCTCAGTCGAAGGACGGCGAGCGCTCGATGTGGGCGCATCGGTGGGCGGGTTCACAGACTGTCTGCTCCAGCACGGCGCATCGTCGGTCACGGCCCTGGATGTAGGAACGGGCCAACTGGACTGGAAACTGCGTCAGGATGCGCGTGTAGAGATTGCCGACGGAGTCAACGTGCGGCACGTTGAGCCCCGCGAGCTAGGAGCCCCGTTCGATGTTGTGACGGTCGACGTATCGTTTATCTCACTGCGCGCCATTGCTCCGGCCTTGGTTTCGCTGGGAACGCAGAACACCGACTACGTTCTGCTGGTGAAGCCTCAGTTCGAAGCCGGTCGAGAACAGGTGCCAAAGGGAGGGGTAATCCGTGATACAGAAGTCCATCGGGCGGTTCTCTCCTCCGTGGTCGGTGAGTTGTCCTTGCACGGTTTGGGGGTTGTCGGAGTGCTGAGGTCACCGCTTGTGGGAGCCAAGGGCAACATCGAGTTTCTGGCCCACGCCCTCCTGGGAGATACGACGGTCTCGGCCGAAAATCTCGACCAGGTGATTCGATGAAGATCGGCCTGGTGCTTCATCACGACAGGACCGAGGCCTTCGAACTGGCCGAGGAGTTCGTGGAGCTCGCAGCTGCGGAAGGCCTGGAGTTGCTGGCGTCATCTGAGGACGCGAAGAGGCTGGGCACATCCGCAGCCGATCTCGACCGTGAGCAGCTCGACGCGGTCGTGGCCGTCGGGGGAGACGGAACAGTTCTCGAAGGTGCCCGGCTCGCGCTGCAGACCGACGCGGCCGTCCTCGGCATCAACGCAGGGCGTGTCGGGTTCCTGGCGGATGTGGATCCCGAGGGGCTCAAACCCGCCGTCTTGGCCCTAGCTGCCGGCGAATGGGCGGAGCAGCAGTTCATGACTGTCGAGGCCGCGATGCCCGACGGATCGCGCGCCGTGGGTATGAACGACGTCGTGATCGAGAAGATTGCCAGTCAGCGGCTCGTCTCGATCGAGCTCGCGGCCGATGACCGCGAAGTGATCACCTACCACGCGGATGGAATAGTCATCTGCACACCATCGGGTTCGACCGCATACAACTTGTCCGCCGGTGGTCCGCTGGTGGATCGGCGACTCGATGCTCTGATCGTCACACCGGTTGCCTCACACGGCCTATTCGCCAAGCCACTGGTTTTTTCTCCCGAGGTCGAGTTGCGTTGCCGTGTGGCCGACGACCGACCCGTTGGAGTGGCGGTTGACGGTCGCGAGCTCGGTTCCCTCGGAGCGGAAGAGCATGTGGAAATAGTGCGAGGGAGCCGGCCTGTGCGGATGATCCAGATGACCGGCCGAAGCTTCGACCAAGTGCTCCGAAAGAAGTTCGGACTAGATAGCAATTAGCCGTCAGCCGTCGGTAACTGACACTGAATGCTGAAAGCTGACAGCTGAGAGTCGATAGCTGAATGCTGCCCCTCTCTCGTGCTACGCTTGGCTTCCGTGACGAAGTACGTGTTCGTTACGGGCGGGGTCACCTCCAGCCTCGGAAAGGGCATCACTGCCGCCTCCCTCGGACGCCTCCTCAAAGCTCGGGGGCTGCGGGTCGTCAATCAGAAACTCGACCCCTACATAAACGTCGATCCCGGAACCATGAACCCCTTCCAACACGGGGAGGTGTTCGTGACGGACGACGGCGGCGAGACGGACCTCGATCTCGGCCACTATGAGCGCTTCACAGGTGAGAACCTGCGCCGGGACTCCAATGTCACATCAGGATCTATCTATCAGGCGGTCATCCAGAAGGAACGTCGCGGGGATTACCTGGGTGACACAGTTCAGGTCATTCCGCACGTAACGAACGAGATCAAGTCGAGGATTCGAAAGCTCGGCGAGCGTGACGACGTCGACGTTGTGATAACTGAGGTAGGTGGCACCGTCGGAGACATTGAGATCCTTCCATTCCTCGAGGCGATCCGGCAGTTGCGGAAGGACGTGGGACGCGCCAACACCGTCTACATCCACGTCACATTGGTGCCGTACATCGCACCGAGCGAGGAGCTAAAGACCAAGCCAACTCAGCACTCTGTGGCGGAGTTGCGGAGCAATGGAATCCAGCCGGACGTCATCGTACTTCGCAGCGACCGCCCGATAGATGAGGGCGTGCGCAGCAAGGTCAGTTTGTTCTGCGACGTGGACGCCGGGGCCGTCATCAGCGCCCCCAATGCGGAAGATATCTACCGTGTTCCACTGATACTCCACGCCGAAGGATTTGACGCGGCGGTTTGTGAGGCCTTGCAGCTCGAGACCCCACCCCCGCAGCTCGACCAGTGGAGGGGAATGGTCGAGGCGGCCGCGTCGCCCGCGGACGAGGTCACGATCGGGTTAGTGGGCAAATACGTCGATCTGCCGGATGCCTATCTCTCGGTGGTGGAGGCCATGCGCCACGGTGCTTTCGCCGCTGGGGTCCGTTTGAACATCCGCTGGGTCTCGTCCGACGACGTTGAAGGCCTGATGGCACCCTCGAATTTCGAGGGTCTCGACGGGATCATCGTTCCGGGAGGTTTCGGCCATCGCGGTATCGAGGGAAAGGTGGCGGCCGCCCGCCATGCTCGCGAGCACGGCATACCTTATCTGGGCCTTTGCCTCGGGCTTCAGTGTGCGGTCATCGAGCTGGCCCGATCCCGACTGGGCTACCTGGACGCCAACAGCTCCGAGTTCGATCCCGCAACGCCTCATCCGGTTATCGATCTGATGGAAACCCAACACGGGGTCTCGGACATGGGGGGCACCATGCGGCTCGGCATATACGCGGCTCGTCTCGAGGAGGGGAGCCTCGCTCAGCGCCTCTATGGCCAGGACCTCGTCTACGAGAGACACCGACACCGGTTTGAGGTAAACAACGAGTATCGAGACGAGCTTGAAAATCAGGGCATGCTTGCTTCCGGGCTGTCTCCCGACGGCTTGCTCGTCGAGATCATCGAGCTTACGGATCACCCCTTCTATATCGCCTCTCAATTCCATCCGGAGTTCAAGTCCCGTCCGGATGATCCGCATCCACTGTTCAAAGGCTTCGTAGCGGCGGCGTTGGCGCACCGCCTTCCCGACGTGGATATCTCGACTCCGGTGGCGGTCACGGAGCCGGTGTAGAGGTGGAACCACCGGCCGCCGCGCTGCGGCTGCTGGGTGTTCGATACCTTCAGAACGCAGCGTTCCTGTCTCTGGAGCGGCGTCACTACACCAACGAGAGCAACGAGAAAGTTACAAGGGTCGTTGTGAGACATCCGGGAGCGGTAGTCGTGGTCCCGATGACCGGCGACGATGTGATTCTCATCCGCCAGCGGCGGGTCGCGGTTTCCAAAGACCTCCTAGAGTTGCCGGCGGGAAAGCTCGAGGACGAGACGCCAGAAGAATCCGCTCTCCGCGAATGCGCCGAGGAGATTGGGTACCAGCCCGGCACGCTGGTGAGACTGCATGTCTTCTACAGCACTCCGGGCTTCAGCGACGAGCGGATGTGGCTCTTTCTGGCCGAAGACCTCGAACCCGTTGAGAAACGTCCCCAGGGGACCGAAGAAGAACAAGCAGAGATTGTGCAGATCCCTTTGCAGGAAGCATTGGCGGCAGTCGAGCGAGGCGAGATCGAAGACGCCAAGTCGATCGTCGGGATATATGCGGCAGCCCGACGGAGAGACATAACGTGATCATCGGGATTCCTGCGGAGATCAAGGCCGGCGAGCATCGTGTCGCGATCACGCCGATCGGCGTACGTGAGCTCACCGATCGTGGGCACGAGGTGCTCATCGAGGCCGGGGCCGGGGAAGGGTCGACGATTCACGACGATGAGTATGCATCGCAGGGAGCGAAGATCGTCCCCACCACAGGCGACATCTTCTCCGCAGCCAGGCTGGTCCTAAAGGTCAAGGAACCACAGTCCTCTGAGCTGGAAATGCTGGGCCCGGACCACATCCTCTTTACCTATCTTCACCTGGCCGCGTATCCGTACGTGGCCGACGAGCTGATGGAGCGGGGCACCACCGCGATCGCCTACGAGACGGTCGAGCTCACGGGAGGCGCTCTTCCGTTGCTCGCACCTATGAGCGAGATCGCGGGGCGGATGGCTACCCAAGCCGGCGCCTACTTCCTCGAAAGCGCGCATGGAGGCAGGGGAATCCTGTTAGGTGGGGTTCCAGGGGTAGCGCCCGGCAGAGTGGTGGTTCTCGGTGGCGGAATGGCGGGAGCAAACGCCGCCATGATCGCAGTCGGGATGCAGGCGCAAGTGGTCGTGATCGATCGCGACGTGGCGAAGCTGCGGACACTGGACTCGCTGTATCGGGGGCACATCCTGACGCTCGCCTCCAACCAACTCACTATCGAGCAACAGGTCCTCGAGGCCGACTTGGTGGTCGGTGCAGTTCTCGTTCCCGGTGCCAGTGCCCCCAAGCTCGTCTCCGAGGATCTGGTGCGATCCATGAAGCGCGGAGCGGTGCTGGTTGATATCTCGATCGACCAAGGGGGCTGCTTCGACAGCAGCAGAGAGACGACGCATGCGGAACCGACTTACGTGGTACACGAAGTTGTGCACTACGCCGTAGGCAACATTCCGGGGGCCGTTCCTCACACTTCCACCTACGCCTTGACGAACGCGACCCTGCCGTACGTGCTCTCACTTGCCGATGAGGGGGTCGGACCGGCCCTCCGGGCTCACCCGGAGCTCTTTCGGGGTCTTAACATTGCCGGCGGAGCGATCGTGCATCCAGCCGTTGCTCGCAGCCTTCGCTACGAGCCTGCCGATCCTCAAGAGGCGCTCGCCACACTCAGTTGAGCTCACTCACCGAGATAGCCGAGGAGTTCCTGGCGTCGCTGGGTGCCGAGCGAGGCCTATCGACTAACACTGTGGACGCCTACCGGCGCGACGTGGGCCAGTACCTCGCCTTTCTCGAGGACAGCCCACCGAGCGAAGCCCAAGTCGAGGGTTTTCTGTCCGACCTGGCAGAGCTAGGACTTGCTACCTCATCGATCTCGCGAAAGTTGGCGGCGGTGCGGGGGCTTCATCGTTTTGCAGTGGCGGAAGGCCTGGCGTCAAAGGACCCGACCGTGTCCGTTGGGAGCCCACGCGACACCAAGCGGTTGCCAAAGACGCTGACCACCGACGAAGCAGCTGCCGTTGTGGAGGCCCCTGATGTCTCCACCCCGTTGGGGAGACGGGATGCAGCATTGTTGGAGTTGCTGTACGCCACGGGTGCCAGAGTGGCCGAAGCAGTAGCGCTGGACCTCGCCGATGTCGATCTGGCAGATCGGACTGCCTTGCTAACCGGAAAGGGAGACAAGCAGAGGCTTGTTCCCTTGGGTACCGCGGCGACACACGCGATTACGCGGTATCTCCCCGATCGACTACGGCTGCGGCGTTCGGGCCGGGACTCGGGTGCTCTGTTTCTCAACGCCCGGGGAGGGAGGCTCAGCCGCCAGGGTGCGTGGAAGTCCGTGAAGAAAGCTGCCTCGCGCGCCGGACTCGACCCGGCCGGGGTGTCACCCCACGTTCTCCGTCACTCAGCCGCTACCCACATGGTGGAGGGCGGAGCCGACCTGAGGGTTGTTCAAGAGATCCTCGGCCACGCTAGTATCAGCACAACCCAGATTTACACGCGAGTTTCACCGCGTCACCTCCAAGAGGTGTACGTAACCTCGCATCCGAGGAGTAGGTAGAGCCCATGACCTCCGTTGACACCAGCGCGGCTCAGCGCACGCTCACAGAGGAGCGTGAGAAGCTGATTCGGCAGCTCGATGAGCTCGGCGCGACCGAAACCGGCGAGCTCCGTGAGGATGTCGAGTTCGGAGACGGCTTCGCGGACGCAGGTGCAGCAACGGCCGAGCGCACGGAGGTGCTCGGAATCATCGAAACGCTGAAGGCCCAGCTGGACTCCGTCAACGGCGCCCTCCATCAAATCTCCGAAGGGCGCTACGGAAAGTGTGATAACTGTGGCCGTGACATCTCTCCCGCCCGTCTTGCGGCCAGGCCGGCCTCGATTCTCTGCGTCGACTGCAAGTCCAAGCTCGGCTGACTTGCCCGGGGGCTGGTCTCACCTCGTAGCTCGATTCTTCGACGTGCTGCTGGCGCGGCCGCTGGACGAACAGGAGCACCAGCTGGTCGAGCGATGGCTGTCCGAACCTGCGGAAGCGACCCTGTTCTGGGGGCAGGCCGCCTCAGATCAGCGACATGGACTCGAGGGAGCTCTGGATATCGCCAACCGTGCGAGCGATCGTGACGACCTTGTCCGCGCTGCGCTTCTACATGACGTAGGGAAGCAGCGAGCGGGACTGGGTGTCGTGGGCCGGACCGCGGCAGAGCTGGCCGCCAAACTATCCCTCGACCCGTCCGGACGCCTCGGTGATCACCTTCGCCATACCGAGATCGGGGCCGCACTCCTCCTCGAGGCCGGATCCGCCGGGGTTGTCATCGATTTCGCCCGTCACCATCACGGGGAGCGTCCAGCAACGATCCCTCCGGAGGATTGGCAGCGGCTGGTGGCATCGGACCGTAGCTCGGTGCTGCGTCCGAGAAATCCCTGAGCTTCCGGAGGTGGCCGGTACGATTTCACTTATGGGAGGCCTCCTTGGCCCCTGAGGTAAAGACGCCGGTCTTCCAAGGGCCCCTCGATCTGCTTCTTCAGCTCACTGCCAGGCAACAGGTGGATGTCATGGAGGTGAGCTTGACCGACGTTGTTGATGAGTACCTCGCCACCGTGGAGGCCATGGGGGAACTCGATCTCGAGGATGTGAGCGAGTTTGTCTTGGTGGCAGCAACGCTGCTGCAGCTGAAGGCCCGCCTTCTGCTACCGGGAGAAAGCGACCTCGATGTTTCCGAGGAGCTGGCGTTGTTATCTGAGCGCGACCGGCTCCTGCAGCAGCTCCTGGCGGGTGCCACCTTCAAGGACGTGGCGGCGGTATTGGCCTACAGGATGGAGGAGGCGGGCCGCTTCGTCTCGCGGCGAGTCGGCATCGACCAGCCTCTGGACCCCGGAGAGACTCCCATCCGGCTCGACATATCTCCAGCCGCACTGGCAATCATCGCCGGCCGGGCACTAGCGGAACGACACGTCGATGCCGACCACCTCGACTTGGAGCTCCCCTCGGTCGACGACGCCATCGAGGACATCCGACGCCGAATCGCTATCGCCAACAGGGCCACTTTCACCGAGTTAGTTGAGCACTGCGACCGCCCGGTGGAAGTGGTCGCTTACTTCCTGGCCGTTCTGGAGCTGGCCCGTTGGGGGGCGGTTCGGCTGGCCCAGGAGGAATGGCTCGCCGAGATCGAGGTTCACCAAATGGCCGAGCCTGACGGCTCATGATCGAGCCGCGGTCAGCAGTCGAGGCGATTCTCTTCGTGGCGGAAGCGCCTATTCCCACCAAGGAACTCGCCCAGGTGCTCGAAATACCCCATGCAGAGGTACAGCAACTCCTGGCGGAACTCCGCACCGACCTGGAGACACAGAATCGGGGCGTTGTTCTTCGGGAGGTGGCCGGCGGTTGGCGCCCGTACTCACGCTCCGATGCAAAGCCCTATCTCGAGCGCTTCGCAGCCACTCCGACTGCCAACAGGCTCTCACCGGCCGCGATTGAGGCGCTGGCGGTAGTTGCTTATCGCCAGCCGGTTGCCCGCAACCAGGTCTCGGAGATCCGCGGAGTTGATTCGGACTCGGCGCTACGAACTCTCGAGAGACGGGGGCTAGTCGGCGAGGTCGGACGAGCACCCGGTCCGGGCAGCGCGGTTCTCTATGGAACCACGTCCCTGTTTTTGGAACGCATGGGCCTCGGAAGCCTTTCCGAACTACCGCCCTTGGCCGACCATGTACCGCCCTCTGCCGTCGTAGAGACTCTCGAGGACACCCTCAAGGTTGAGGAGTGACCGAAGAGCGATTGCAGAAAGCCATTGCTCGTACCGGCCTGGCGTCGCGCCGCAAGGCTGAGGATCTGATCAAGAACGGGCGAGTCACCGTAAATGGCGTGATGGCGAAGCTGGGAACAAGGATCGACCCGCAGAGAGACTTGGTCGAAGTCGACGGAGTCTCACTCCCTGTGCGCCCGGATCTCGTCTACTACCTGCTGAACAAGCCGAGCGGAGTGGTGTCGTCGGTGTCGGACCCAGAGGGACGCCCCGTTGTGACCGACCTCGTTCCCGGGGCGGTTCGTGTCTGGCCGGTCGGCAGGCTCGACCAGGAGACAGAGGGACTACTGATACTCACCAACGACGGCGACCTCACCCATGTCGTCTCACATCCGCGGTTCGGTGTTACGAAGCGGTACCGAGTTCTGGTCGAGGGGCAGGTCAGCGCTCCGATTTTGCAGAGATTCATAGAGGGTGTGGAGCTTGACGACGGGCCGGCGAAGGCGATAGAGGCCAGGTCGGTGGACAAGCATGCCGATCGGACTCTGCTCGAGCTGGTAATGGGGGAGGGTCGGAAGCGAGAGGTCCGCAGGATGTGTGAGGCACTGGGACTGGAGGTCGTTTACCTCTTTCGAGCGGCAATTGGCCCGGTCACCGATACACGGTTACAGGCCGGGGAGTGGCGAGAGCTCAGTGCGACTGAGGTGCGCGCCTTCTATGAGGCCGCCAGCGACCCGGTCCATACTGAAGGCGTGGAGCCGGAGACGGTTACTTGGGTCATTGCGATTGACGGCCCTGCGGGGGCCGGCAAGACAACCGTCAGCATGAAAGTCGCGGAAGTGCTGGGACTGGCTCACTTGGACACCGGGGCCTATTACCGGGCGGCCACACTGGCGGTTCTCAGAGCTGGAACCTCACCGGCCTCTCCTGACGCGTTGTCGGTCATCAGCGGAGTGGATCTCGACTTCTCCGATGGCAAGACAATCGTGAACGGGGAGGACGTGACTTCCTCGATCCGGGGAGCGGACGTCACCGCTGCTGTTTCAGCTGTGTCCGCCATTCCAGAGGTGAGGGAAGTGATGGTCGACCGACAAAGAGCCTGGGTGGTGGAACGAGGAGGCCGGGCCGTGGTCGAGGGCAGGGACATAGGGACCGTCGTATTCCCTATGGCCCGGCTGAAGGTGTTCCTTACCGCAACTGAGGCGGTTAGAGCGCAGAGACGATCGCGCGAACATCCCGAATTGACCGGAGGCGGCGTGGCGGCCGATCTCAGGCGACGCGACCGGGAGGACTCCACGCGAGCGATGTCGCCGCTGAGCGCAGCTCCCGATGCGGTGACGCTAGATACCTCGGAAATGTCATTCGAGGAGGTGGTGGCCGAAGTTCACCGGCTGGCAGACGAACGAGGCTTCTAGTGCGCTCGGGTCAAACGGCGGCCGACTCTTCCAGCCCGATGAGGGACAACGCTTCAGTCGCAGTCCAGGATCGATCCTGGTCCAGCAGCCCGGGATCCACAGGCTCAGAGGCCGTGTAGCCGGCCTCGACGAGCTCGCGCAACGTGGATACCAAAGCGCGCAGCTGGGGTGGAAGCGGGAAGTACTCCTCCTCGGTGGTGACCCGAAGCAGCTCCGACCGGCCAGTTGGCGCCAGCCGGTCAACCACTTCGCTGACCAGATGATCAGGGGCAGATGCTCCCGCGGTGACTCCTACTACGTAGTCCGGCTGTAGCCACTTCTCGTCGATATCGTCGGCTTTGTCGATGCGATGGGCCTCGACTCCCTGCTCCCGGGCCACTCGGACAAGAGCCTGCGTGTTTGATGAGGTCTCGGAGCCGATTACGAGGATGAGGTCGCAACGCGAGGCGAGGAGTTGAACCGCTTCCTGCCGGTTGGTGGTGGCGTAGCAGAGATCGCTCTTGCGAGCGGTCCAGAGGTCGGAGAACTCGGCTTGAGCGCTCTTCAGAACTGACTCCCACTCATGCATGCCGAGGGTTGTCTGGGCCACGAGCGCCACCCGGGACGGGTTAGGCGCCGAGAACGTGCTCAGTTCGTCACTCGGCTCGACCAAGGTCATGCGTTCAGGAGCCTCGGCCAGAGTGCCAACCGCTTCATCGTGGCCGGCGTGGCCGACATAGATGATGGAGTAGGCCCCGTCGGCAAGGCGGCGGACCTCGTGGTGAACCTTGGTGACCAGGGGGCACACCGCGTCGATCACGATCACCGCCCGCTCCGTCGCGCCTTCTACGACCTCGGGAGCGGAGCCATGAGCGCTCAACATGACCGGAGCGCCTTCGGGAACGTCAGAGATGTCGTCAACAAATATGACCCCTGCCCGCTCGAACGCATTCACGACCCACTCGTTGTGCACAATCTGATGGAAGCAATAGACAGGTTCATCGAAGACCCGCAGCATCCAGGTGAGGGCCTTGATGGCCATCTCCACCCCGGCGCAGAAACCTCTGGGTTCGGCTATCAGAACTTCAGTGACCACCAGGCCATGGTAGGGGTGCGACTCGGTCAGACGAACGAGTGCCTCTTCTATCCTGAGGTCATGGCCCGGGACCGAACCCCAATTGTCGCAGTGGTCGGTCGACCCAACGTCGGCAAGTCGACGCTGGTCAATCGCGTTCTGCGCCAGCGAGCAGCCGTGGTCGAGTCCGAGCCGGGTGTTACGAGAGACCGGAGGGAGTTTCAAGCGGAGTGGGCCGGTCGGCACTTTCTACTCGTTGACACCGGCGGATGGGTCGTCGCGCCGGACGACCAGCTCGCATTGGACATAGGAGCTCAGGCCGAGGCGGCCGTCAAGGCGGCGGACGTCGTTCTTTTCGTCGTCGAGGCAGGTACGGGGATCACCGAGGATGATGCCGGCGTGGCACACGTGCTCCGGGAGGCGCACCGCGAGGTTCTTGTGGTGGTCAACAAGGTCGACGGCGAAAGGCAGGAACCCCTAGTGGTGCCGTTCTGGAGCCTCGGCTTGGGAGAACCGATCGGCGTCAGCTCTTTGCATGGGCGAGGCTTCGGCGACCTACTCGATCGCATCGTCTCGGAGCTCGGCGAGAGCGAGGCAATACCGGACGAAGACATTCCGAGCTTGGCTCTGGTGGGGCGGCCCAATGTGGGCAAGTCCACTCTGCTGAACCGCTTTTTGGGCGAAGAGCGTGTCCTGGTCTCACCGACGCCGGGAACGACACGGGATCCGATCGATGCGGTGGTTGATTTGGACGGAACTTCGCTTCGGGTGGTGGATACGGCTGGGCTCAGGCGTGCGGCCCGGCTGGAGGAGGGGACCGAGTACTACTCGGTGCTGAGGGCCCGCCAGGCTCTAAGGCGGGCCGATGTCGCGGTCTTGATGATCGACGCCAACGACGGTGTGACCCATCAGGATCAGCGAATCGCGGAGGAGGCGGCAGGTTCGGGATCCGGCATCGTGATCCTGCTGAACAAGTGGGACATCGCCAGCCGCGAGGCCAAGGAGGACACCGTAGTGGGTGTCGGCGACCGGTTCGGCTTCGTGTCATGGGCGCCGGTCCTGCGAGGATCTGCGCTCACCGGGGCTCGCTTGCATCGACTTCCCGACATGCTGCGCGTGGTCCTGGAGAACCGTGCGTGGCGCATTCCGACCGGACGTCTCAACCGGCTGGTCAGAGGCTGGACCGACGCCCACCCGCCTCCGGTCAGAAAAGGGAGAAGACCCAAGATCCTCTATGCCGTTCAGGCAGGTATAGAGCCACCGACCGTGGTCCTTTTCGTGGGAGGTGGCGATCTCGGTCCCGACTACTTGCGGTTCATGGAAGGCAGGCTGCGAGGGATGTTTCCGCTGGAGGGAACCCCGATTCACATGGTCACGCGTCGAAAGTCACGCGTTCATGTCTGAGATAGGGGACCGGGTCCGAGAGGCGACCGAGCGATCGCGTGAGGGCGGGCCGGAGCGTCATCACGAGAAGCTGATCAAACATAAGAAGATGTTCGTGCGTGACCGCATCGCCTTGCTCTGTGACGAAGGGTCTTTCGTCGAGGATGCTCTGCTGGCCAACGTGCTCACACCTGAGCACGGCGCCGACGGCGTTGTGACCGGGCGCGCAACGGTCTACGGCCGCCCGGTGTGGGTCATCGCTAACGATCCGACGGTGAAGGCCGGAAGCTGGGGGGCGAGAACGGTGGAGAAGATCGTCCGGGCGCTGGAAGCCGCCTACGACGAGCGTCTGCCGGTTTTCTACCTAGTTGATTCTGCCGGGGCTCGAATCACAGACCAGGTTCAGTTGTTTCCGGGACGTCGGGGAGCGGGACGCATCTTCTACAACCAGGTCCGCTTGTCGGGCCGGGTGCCTCAGATCTGCTGTCTGTTCGGGCCTTCGGCCGCGGGCGGCGCTTACATCCCGTCGTTCTGTGACGTGGTCATCATGGTGGAGGGCAACGCCTCCATGTATCTCGGGTCGCCGCGGATGGCCGAGATGGTGGTGGGGGAGGAGACGACCCTGGAGGAGATGGGTGGCGCGCGGATGCATTGCACGACCTCGGGCTGCGGGGATGTTCTCGTTCAGACGGACGAGGAGGCGATTCTTTGGGCCCAGGCGTACTTCTCATACCTCCCTGACCATTACGAGGACGAGCCGCCCGCGTTTGCGGGTGAGCCGCCGGACGATGTCGGATCGCTATCGGAGATCATTCCCCTCGAGGATTCCAAGGGATACGACATGCACAGGTTCGTGCGTGGGATCTTCGACAGTGGAAGCATTCTCGAGATCAAGGAGCTCTACGCGGAAGAAGTGATCACGGCCCTGGCTCGATTGGACGGCCAGTCGGTGGGAGTGGTGGCTTCCA
The DNA here is from genome assembly GCA_046759765.1 of Acidimicrobiia bacterium. GTDB lineage: Bacteria > Actinomycetota > Acidimicrobiia > Spongiisociales > CAZKJJ01 > JBHICV01. The sequence goes on along the minus strand of JBHICV010000033.1, from coordinate 2,219 downwards.
ACCCTGAGCATCTGGGTGGCGTTCTGTTCGTCGATTCGGCGGACAAGGCGGCCCGCTTCATTTGGCTGTGCGACGCGTTCAACATCCCGCTCGTTTTTCTGGCCGATGTCCCGGGTTTCATGGTCGGCACCGAAGTCGAGCGGCAGGGCATCATCCGGGCGGGCGCCAAGATGATCACTGCCGTGTCCGAGGCCACAGTGCCGCGGATTTCGGTGATTCTTCGCAAGGCCTACGGAGCCGGCCTCTACGCGTTCAGCGGTCCGGGCTTCCGACCCGATGCCACTCTGGCTCTGCCGACGGCCAAAATCGCGGTGATGGGTCCGGAACCTGCCGTCAACGCGGTGTTCTTCAACCAGATCCAGGCCCTGGAAGGAGAGGAGCGAGAGCGGTTCATTGCCGAGAAGGAGGCCGAGTTTCTCGCTGATGTCGACCTTGTTCGCCTGGCCTCCGATCTCGTTGTCGACGAGGTGATCGAAGCGGAGGAGCTGCGAGGCGAGCTCATCAGACGCTTGGCCTACCTGCGTAACAAAGGGCGTTTCTTCTCGGGTCGAAGGCACGGGGTGCCGCCGGTATGACGGAAGCCCCCTCGGAGCAGGACCGCGACAAGGCGCCGCCAACACCATGGAGCTTCTGGCTGCTGGTCGCACTAGCGGCGCTGTACCTCGGATGGCGGGCAGTCCAAGGCGTGATGTGGCTCATCGACCAGGTGGGCGGCTGAGCGCGGCCTACCTCCCTGGGTAACATCCTCGGACTGACAGCTGAATGCTAATAGCTGACGGCTGTTTTCCGGGCTGTGGCGCAGCTTGGTTAGCGCGCTTGACTGGGGGTCAAGAGGTCGCCGGTTCGAATCCGGCCAGCCCGACCAACAGAAACCCCTGCTCAGAGGGCATTTTGGCTGGCCTGGTGAGAAAGCTTGAGCACCGTTTGGTGCCGTTTGGTCCGCGTTTGGTCCGCGCGATTCGCCGCGAACGTCGCGTCGAGCCGAACGGCAGCGGCCTCGTCGAGGCCCTCGAAAAGGTGTCCGTAGAGGTCGAGGGTCACCTGAATCGAGGAGTGTCCGAGCCGGGCCTGGATCACTTTGGGGTGCTCACCTTGGGCGATGAGCATCGCCACGTGGGTGTGCCTGAGGTCGTGGAATCGCATCGGCTCGCCTACCGAGGCCTTCACCGCCGGCACGAACGTCCGTCGCCGGAAGTTCGTTCGCCTCAGCGTCTCGCCTTGAGGCGACGTGAACACGAAGCCATCGACTGGTGGATGCGCACCGAGGTGCTCCTCGAGGACCTGACCTAGGAAGCGGGGGAGGGCGATCTGGCGTCGTGAGGCGGCCGTCTTGGGCGGGCGGATAACTGTCCGGCCTCTGACCTCGGTGAGCTGCTGAGCGACCGTCAGGGTGCCTCTCAAGAGGTCTAGGCGAGAAACCTGGAGTGCGGCCAGCTCACCAAAGCGAGCTCCGGAATAGGTCGCTGTAAGGACCAAGGAGCGGTAGCGAGAGTCGATCGCTGCCGCGAGATCGGCGACCTCCTCGGTGGTGAGGAACCTCATCTCCTCTTGCTCGCCTTTCGGGAGGTGGATACCTCGGCAGGGAGTGCGGGCGATGAGGTCAGAGTCGAGCGCCGACGAGAACACTCCGCTGGCCAGTAGGTAGCACTGACGGATGGTCGAAGGAGCCAGACCGGCTGCTTGAAGCTCCGACACGAAGGCTTGGACGTCGGTCTGGGTCACCGAGCCTAGAGCGCGGGGCCCGAAGTAAGGGAGGACATGGTTGCGCATCAGCGAGTCGGCCGCGGCGCGTGTGGACGGTGCGAGGTGAACGCGAGAGGCAACGTAGGTCGGTACCCACTCGGCGAAGGTGGTTTTGGCCAAACGCGGGTCGGTCCACTGGCCACGGAGCCGGTCGACTTCCTGGGAGGCAAGCCACCGCTCAGCGTCGACCTTGCGCCGGAACGCCTTGGCTCGCTCGTGCCCATCAGGACCTCGAAAGCGGGCCAGCCAAGGACGGGGACGGCCCGACCGCTTGGAGAGCGCCATTCAGTCCTCCTGCTCGGATCGCTTCCGACCTTATCGGATGAGAACGACACGCGTGTAATTCATCGAGGTGGTCGAGCCCGTTCTGTGAATGCGGCTGCTCCACATGGGCTCGGCTCCGTAGGACTCCTGAATAGCCCTCTCAGATGTCAGAGAGAGCGTGGTGACGCGGATTCGTTCCCGTCTATATCGTG
>JBHICV010000032.1:0-19825 GCA_046759765.1 Acidimicrobiia bacterium | reverse complement strand
GGAGGTGGCGGCGATCTTGCAAGAGCTCTACTTCGGCTGGTTCGAGGCTATTTACCGCAAGGATCCCGAGGCGCTCGACAACGTTGTAGCAACCGAGGAGATGCGAGCCGCAGCTGTAGAGGCGATGCCTAGTGCCGAGTTCGAGAGGCCGCCAACCCTGGAGTCCGTCGTCGTGGGCATAGACGGAATACTGCTCGACCGACCCGACTGCCTGGTCGTCGCCCGTACCCTCGATCTTTCCACGTTTCGCGGCGCGGGGTCCACCAGTACAGCTGTGTCCGTCCTGTGGCCAGAGCGCGACGGCTGGAGGCTTGTAAACACTTGGTCCAGCCAGAACGACCTCTGGCTACCCGACTGCGACCTGCGAAACAGGTCTACCGAGCCATGAGGCTGACTCTCGTCGTCGCTGGGATAGGAATCATCGTCTCGATACCGGTAACCGCGTCTTCTGCAGAGCTCTTGCGCTGCTGGCATGAGTCTCGAACAGATTCCGAGACATTCGAACCAATCTCAGTAACCGTCTGCGTTGTCGAGGGTTCCCGCGCCGAGTTCGTGCTCGAACGCGGCACTGCGGTCGACTTTTCTCCCAACGTCGGCTACGAGCAGTCCGGGATCCAATGCTGGTTCTGGACCACCGCCACCACCGAGTGGGTGATCATCTCGACTGCCGGTGACACCGCCACTCTCGGCTTTGATCCTGATCCCGCGGCCGGGCCAATAGCCATCAACGTCACCCTTCCGGTCTGTACTTCGCGCCCCGAGCCGGTGCTCAGCGACTCGGCGGCCGTCTGGAGCCTTATCGAGGAGTACGTGCATCAGGAGCCGGATCCGACCGTTGACCCTCCCGTGGGGCTTGGCCTCACGGGCCTCGACACCTTCGTTGCGCTCACTCCCCCAGATCCGTTCGACGCCACCCTGACCTCCCCCGGTACGGGTGTCACCTTGGAAGTACACGCTGAGGTGTCGGCCGTGACCGTGGAGTGGGGCGACGGAAGCGATGCCGATTCGTTCACCGGGGCGCTGTACCCACTGCTGACGCCTTCACCAGACGGAGCAGCCTCGCATATCTACGAGATCAAGACTTGCTCCGAGCCAGGAGCGTCCCGCTGCCACGCGACCCTGTCCGCCTACCCGCTGACCGTGTCCTATGAATGGACCGCCCGGTGGCGGCCGGGCGCCAGTGAATGGCGGGTGCTGAGTGTTCCGGACACCTTCACGACGATCGACTACCCCGTCGATGAGGTGATTTCGGTCCTAACTGGGAGCGGCTGACGCCTCGCTGGGCAGCGCAACGGAGCAGCCCGCAAAAGCAACCGACTCAGTCACCCCGCCGAAATCAGCTCGCTCATACGCAGCTACCACCCTGATCTGCTCGTCCGTGAGCGTGCCCCCGAAGGACGGCATGATGCCTTCCGGAGCTCGATTGCCGGCTCCGTAGGTCGGCCCGACCTCCTCGAGCCAGCGCACGGAGCCGATGGTGATCCACGTCACGTGAATGGCGCACTCCGGAAACACGGACACCACATCGGCAAGCGGTCTGCCTATTCCGCCTTCTCCGAAGTCGCCATGACAGGCCGTGCAGTGCTGCAGATAGAGACGGCGTCCCTCCGACATCGGATCGTCCGCGCCGGAAGTGCAGGCGGATAGCGCGACGACAAGAGTGGACACCAGAAGCAGACTTCCTCGCATAGGGCGAAACAGGCTAGTTCTGGATGCCCGAAGGTCCGCCAGACCGGAATGTTGCACCCACTCCGTTGGGTTGAAGCAACCGTCCCCAACTGTTAGGCCAAAGATGACGACCGCAGCCCGAGGGAGGGTTCGCATAGAGCCGGTCGAGAAGTGGGTGCGCGCCTACCTCGGCGGAGAGGCAATTGCCGATACGAGACGAGCGCTTCTCGTCTGGGAGTCTCCCTACTTTCCCCACTACTACCTTCCGGCCGAGGACGTCCGGACCGATCTCCTCGTACCGACCGGGGAGACCCGCCGCTCGCCCAGCCGGGGCGACGCACAGCTGTTCACCATCAAGGCAGGCGATAAGGAGGCGACCAACGCAGCCTCGACTTACGTCGACTCTCCCATCGATGAGATCCGTGGGTACTACCGCTTCGACTGGAGGTCCATGGACTCCTGGTTCGAGGAGGACGAAGAAGTCTTTGTCCACCCCCGCGACCCTTACACCAGGGTGGACATCATCCGTAGCTCCCGGCACGTGGAGATCCGGGTCAACGGGGTCAAGGTGGCGGACACGCATCACCCCACCCTCCTCTTCGAGACCGGCCTCCCGACGCGCTATTACATTCCCAAGACCGATGTCCGCATGGATCTGCTCACACCCACCGACACACATACGAGCTGTCCATACAAGGGTGATGCCAGCTATTGGACGCTCGAGGCCGATGGGGAGACTTTCACCGACATCGTGTGGAGCTATAAGCACCCCGTGGACGAGAGTGCCAAGATCGCCGGACTGCTCAGCTTCTACAACGAGAAGGTCGACATCTACGTGGACGGCGAGCTACAGGAGCGCCCTAAAACTCACTTCGCCTGACCTGGCACGGGAGGAGTCCCTACTCCCGGTAGCGTGACCTCGACGTCACGAGCAAGGGACATGACTGGCGACCGAACCTCGCTATTTCACTTCGATGACGTTTCCGTCACCTCCAATGGGGCCCGGATACTTTCGGAGTTGACCCTCGATCTGCCAACGGACGAGATCACCGTGGTCGTTGGTCCTTCCGGGTCCGGGAAGACGACGCTCCTCCGGCTGTGCAACCGCCTCTCCATCCCGTCGGGAGGACAGATCACATACCTCGATGCCCCGCTCGACGACCTAGATCCCCAAGAACTCCGACGACGCGTAGGAATCGTCTTTCAGCAGCCCGTTCTGTTCGGGGGCACGGTCCGCGACAACCTGACGGTCGCCGACCCGGGCGCAACGGACGACCAGCTCGTTGACGTCCTCGACCGGGTCCACCTTTCCTCTGCGTTCCTCGGCCGTGCGGCAGATAACCTGTCGGGAGGGGAGGCACAGCGCCTTTGTCTGGCCCGGACGCTCCTGACCGAGCCGGAGACTCTGCTGATGGACGAACCCACCGCATCGGTGGATCCGGAGCTCAGGCGCGGACTCGAAGAGGAAGTCCTCGGCCTGGCCGACCGAGGCGTCTCGGTCGTGTGGGTCACCCACGATCACGACCAGATGCGCCGTCTCGCCACTCACGTCGTGGGCCTGGAGAAAGGCCAGATCACCTACGAAGGACCACCCCAGGAAGATCTCGGGAGCTCGCATGACTGACATCACGCCGGCCGGAGTGGCCGCCTCACTGATCCTGGTGGGAGTAGCCATCGCCATCTCGGTCTGGCAGGGACTCCGGGTTGAGCGAACCATTGCCTGGGCGTCAGTGCGCGCAATCGTGCAACTGCTCGTGGTAGGAGTAGCTTTGGTCTTCGTCCTGGATCCGGGCCGCTCCCTTGCGTGGTCCTGGGCATGGGTCGTGGCCATGGTGGTGTTCGCCGGCTTCACATCCGTGAGGAGGGCTCCCGAGGTCCCAGCCGTGTTGCCCCTGTCCCTTATTGCCTATGCGGCTGCGGCGATCGTGACGCTGAGCGTGATCTTTGGCTTGGGAATCTTTCCTCTGGAGGCGAGAGCATTGATTCCGCTGGCGGGAATGATGATTGGCAACTCCATGAACGCCACGATTCTCTGCTCACGCCGAGTGATCGAAGAGATACGCGACAAGCGAGCGGAGGTCGAGGCGAGGCTGGCCCTGGGTCAGTCCTCACGCACCGCAGCCCATCCGTACGTACGGACCTCCCTGAGGACGGCGCTGATCCCTCAGATCGAGACGACCAAGGCGGTCGGTCTCGTTTTCCTACCCGGAGCGATGACCGGGCTCATCCTGGCGGGCGTCGACCCGATCGACGCAGTCCTGGTCCAGGCGGCCATCATGTATTTGATTCTGGGGTCCGTGGCCACCACCACCGCGGTCATGGCTCTCGGCGTTTCGAGCCGCCTATTCACTCCCGATCACCGACTGAAGCCGCTGCCCCGACCTGCCGAAGCGCCGCACTAGTCACGCTAGGTGGTATTACAACCACCCATTGTGGTATCCCTATCCCTAAGGGATACAATGTGAACTGCCCTTGGAGTCCACTTTGCGAATGCTGACCGGTCAATTGTTCTTGGACGAAGGCGACCGCGACGGTCTGCGCATCAAAATGCGCGTTGCCGAGGATGCGCTGACGCTAAGTACCGACGATGGAGTACTCGGAAGCTGGACCCCTCTCGCCACCGAAGTCGAGGAGGTCGGGTCGGAGCGCTTCAAACTGGCTTTTGGAAGCGAAACCGTCGTCTTCGCACCCGACGATCCGGTGGAGTTTCGGTATGAGATCGCCCCCGACCTGGGCGAGAAAGAGACTCGGAAGTCGCGTCGGGCTGCCAAAAAGGCGAGAAAAGGACTCAAAGCAGTCGTCGTGCCGGCTCCGCAGGAGCCGGAGCGCGCGTGGGAAGTGGATGCCCCAGTGCCGTCCACCCAGAAGATGGACGAGTTCCTGGAGCTGTTCAAGGAGCTCGCCGCAGTCCAGAACCAGGCCCCGGTCGCCGAGCCACGTGTAGCGGACACACCCGTTCCGGAGCCGGACCCTTACGACGTCGCTGAGGAACCGTCGGTAGCCGAGCCGACGGGTACTCGGGTCGTGGAACCAACCCCCCACGAGCCGCTCGTTGCCCCCCAGTCAGTACCGCAGGAGCCTCAGGCGACTCCCGCGACTACTCCCTCATCGCGACCCCAACCTCGGCCCGCGCGACCAGACAAGGACGAGAAGGCGTCCTCGCCGACCCCAATCAATGCTGACGAGCCGACCTCACCGACGATTATCTCCAGCGCTGAGAAAGGCCTCGCCGGCGCCGGACAGGCGGCGGCCGCGTCGCCCGAGAAGGCCAAGGCGGCCCCGGCGGCACTGTCGGAGGGCGTTCGGCGCTTGTTCGTCAAGGCCGAGGTCGAGGAGCATCGCCATCGTTTCGAGTCCAACGGCATCCCCGGAGGTTTGGTCCGGCACATCTGCGCCGATTGTGGGCATGTCTCCGTTGACCTGAGGGACGAGACCGCGGAAAAGGCGCTGGAGAACAGCCTCTTCCAGCGCCGGATCCGGATGTAACCGACGCCTCAGGGCCGTCAACCCTTAGGCAGTCAGCCCTTATACCCCGCGTCGCGAGAAGACGGCTCTCGGCGTAGCCAGCAGTATCTGCAGGTCCAGGCGCAAAGAGCGACGCGCGATGTAGTCGAGGTCGAAGTCGACCATCTGCCCGAAAGTCAGCCCGCCTCTCCCACCGATCTGGGCTAGGCCGGTCATTCCCGGCTTAACAGTGAGTCGGCGCCGCGCACGGTCGTCGTAGAGGTCCACCTCATAAGTGATGGCGGGCCGAGGCCCGACGAGCGACATATCGCCCGCCAGCACATTGAAGAGGTTCGGCAGTTCATCGAGCGACGTTCGCCGCAAGAAACGCCCCATCCTCGTCACCCGCGGGTCATCGAGGAGATAGACCGGGAGCCCTTCAGCGTTCAGGCGCGCCTCCGCGTCCCCTTCCACCAGCTTGCGGTAGTACTCCTGATGGATGGTGTCGTCGTTGTCAGCTGTCATCGTCCGAAACTTGACCATTAGGAAGGTCTGGGCTCCCTTTCCGACGCGCAGCTGACGAAAGAGCGCCGGGCCCGTTGAGTCCAGCCTTATCAGCAAGGCCAGAACCACCATGATCGGCGCAGACAACACCAGGGCGGCGGTCCCCAGCATCGTGTCTAGGAGCCGTTTGGTGCCCAGATAGACCCAAGACGCCGTTAGCGGGGAAGCAGCATCAGGCTCGGCGATCATCGCCGGGAGATTACCTGTTCGCATAGAACCGCCCCTGCCTTGCTCGACTCATGCGAGCAGCGGATTCTTAGACCAGAACCAGGCCGTCGGTTGCCTTCTCGTAGGTCCGGCCGCACGAACAGATCAGCTGGTCGTCCAGCGTCCGTCCGCAGAGGCAGGCCCATCCGACCAGCCGGGCCGGGTTTCCCACCGCCAGCCCGTGGGCCGGGACGTCCCGTGTCACCGTTGCCCCCGCCCCGATCATGGACCATGGGCCGATTACGACTCCGGGTAGCACGACCGACATCGCGCCGACTGAAGCTCCCTCGCCGACGACGACGCCGTCAGGATGCCAGTCCGCCTGATCCTTCGGCTGACCATCTGGCGTCACGGCCCGGGGCCGAGGATCATTCGTCAGGCACGCTCCCGGACCAATGAATGCCCCATCCTCGACCCGAGCGGGAGCGAAGAGCATGGCGTTGTTCTCGATCTTGACCCTGTCTCCGATCTGAACATCGGTATCGATGAAGGCCCCTCCGCCAATCACACACTCCTTGCCAACCTTGGCACCCGCACGGATGTGGACGTTCCGCCAGACACGAGTCCCCGCCCCAACTGAAGCACCGGCTTCGACATCGGCCGAATCGTGGATTGCGGCGTTCACGCTCGACGCCGGGTCAAGCTGATCGGCCCGCAGACGACTGCTCCACTGCCGCCGTCACCTCGAGCGAAAGCTGAAGAGCCTGTACGCCGGCCCGCCCGTCGACTTTCGGCTCTGTCCCCGAAAGGACCGAGCCGACGAAGTGCTCCTGCTCGAGATACAGGGGCTCGCCTTTCCAGGACAGGTAAGGGATCTCGATGACCCCCTCCTGCCGATATGCCCGCTCTTCGTCCAGGAACTCCGACTGGGAGCCTCGTTCGATCATCACCGTCTGGCGGAGCATGTCGACTACCACGAAGCTGTCGTGTTGGGTGATCTCCAGCCGCCTTATCTTGCTCTGCCCAATCCGACTGGCTGTGAAGACGGCAGTGGCACCGCCTTCGAAGCGAAGCATCGCCGACGCAATGTCGGGCTCGTCGCCGAGGATTCCACGCCCGAAAGCAGCGATCTCGTGGACCGGACTGCCGACGAGTGCGGTAGCGATGTCGAGGTCGTGGACCATGAGGTCGAGAACAACATGATCCGCCAGGCGTGGCGAATGGGGGCCGATCCGGGCAACGTCGATATGAACGGGATCGGAAACGATTCGGTCCAATTCGAGTATGGCGGGGTTGAACCGTTCGACGTGGCCGATCATCAGGCGGACTCCGTTCCGCTCGGCCGTCTCGACCACGCTCAAGGCCTCGTCCACGCTCGAGGCGATGGGCTTCTCGAGGAGGACATGAATGCCTTCTGACAGGAGCTGCTCCGAGATCGAGCGGTGTAGGTGGGTCGGAACCGCCACGATGGCTGCCTGAATCCGGCCTATCACCTCGCTGACGTCGGGCACGTATTTGGCGCCTGTTGACTCGGCGAGCCGACTACCAGCTTCTGCATCGGGATCGACGATGAACGCCGGCCGTGCGTCCCTAAGTCCCATAGCTACTCGGCCGTGATGGCTCCCCATCACTCCTGCGCCGACAATCGCCAGCTCAAGCACGAAGAGAGTGTCCTACCGCCTCGACAACCATGTCAAGGTCCTGACGGGATAGGTGCTGATGAACGGGGATGGACAGGACGTGATCCGCCGCAGACTGCGCCCGCGGCACCCTTGCCTCCTCCACCTGGGGATGGCCCACGAACGACTCATAGTCGAACACGACCCTGGGGTAGTAGACCGCGGATTCGACTCCATGGGACGCCATCGCCTTTTGGAGGTCGTCCCGAGTGAGGACCGCATCGGAGGTAACACGAATCGTGAACTGGTGAAAGACATGCATTCTCCCTGGTGGTTGAACGGGCAGCTGGAGACCCGGAATGCCGGACAGTCCTTCCAGGAGATAGGCCGCGTTTTCGCGCCTTCTGTCGGTGATGTCGGCAAGGCGCTCCATCTGCGGTATGCCGAGGGCAGCTTGTAGATCGGTGAGCCGAAAGTTGTTGCCGCTTCGCTCGTACTGGTAGCGATTCCGCATCCCCTGGTTTCTGATGAGACGGAGCTGGTCGGCGAGCTGGTCGTCATCAGTAGTGATCACTCCTCCCTCACCGGTGGTGACGTTCTTAGTCGCATAGAGCGAAAAGCAACCCAGTCCGAACGAACCGACCGGACGATCGTCGACTAAGGCGCCAATTGCCTGCGCCGCGTCCTCGACGATCGTCAGGTGGTTTCCGGCCGCGATCTCCGAGATCGTGCCCATGTCAGCCGGTAATCCATACAGGTGGACCGGCATGATGACTCGGGTGCGTGGCGAGACCGAATCTGCGACCTCATCCGGATCGAGATTGAAGTCGTCGCCAATGTCGGCGAAGCGGGCAGTCGCGCCCGTGGCAATGATGGCGTTGAGTGTGGCACCGAACGTAAACGGCGAGGTGATCACCTCATCGCCCGGGCCCAACTCGAGGACGTCGAGTGCGGTAAAAAGCGCCGCAGTCCCGGAGGAAACCGCCACCGCATGGCTGCTTTCAACGACTGACCGAAACAGCTCTTCGAGCCGCTCGACCTTTGGTCCTTGCGCCAGTTGTCCGGAGCGAAGCACCTCCATAACTTGCTCTTCTTCGGCTTCGCCCAGCTGAACGGACGTGATCGGAACTGGTGCCCGCATCGTTCCGGGAGCGTAGCCGCAGGCACCTCCAGACCGCGGAGGTGCATCCGCTGGAGAAGCGGCCGAGGCACGTGCTGCTACTACGCTTTCCCGATCTTGGCTTCGGCAACCAGTGCCTCTGCGGAGCGGGCCCCACTGCTCAAACGCTGGGCCACCGATGGCACCGCGTACATGGTTGGTGGCACCGCGGTTGCTGCCTTCGGAAACTACGTCTACCAGGTGCTCGGAGGGCGGGCGCTGGGACCCGAGGGCTTCGCTCCGGTTGGTTCCCTCCTGACTCTGTCCTTCCTTGCCTTTGCCGTCGTGCTACTGCCGATCGAGCAGCTGGTTATTCGGTCTGTCACCTGGCGGGGAGGGTTCGATCGGAATCCTCGTCAGACGATTGGCACCACCATCGTCCTGACGGTGGTGTTGACGTCTGCCGTGGCCGCGGCGGGCTATGAGCAGTTCTTCGGCGGAGATCTCGGCTTCGTCTTGCTGGTGGCAGCAAGCGTCGCCATCCACGGCCTTTATGTGGTGGGACGTGGCCATTTGGCCGGGCGCCGAAGATTCCGGTCGTACGGTTTCGCCACGGCAGCAATGCCCGTCTCTCGGTTGATCGTGACGGCCGCCGTTCTGCTGGTCGGAGCATCCGCGCTCGGTGTCGGAGCCGCGCTAGCCATCGCACCCTTTGTAATCCTGCTTTGGTGGCCGGTGATCCGATCGGACCCGCCACCGATCGTGGACAGCGACGAAAATCCGGCCGTCTTCCTCGCCAGCTTCGTGCTGGCGGCCGCAGCCTCCCAAGTGCTCCTGCTATCGGGGCCGCTCGCCGCTGCCCTTCTCGGAGCCGGAGCCGCCGTGATATCGATCGTTTACGTCACCTTGACCATCGCCCGAAGCCCGCTGCTGCTGGGTTACAGCCTCTTGGTGAGAGTCCTTCCACCCTTTACCAACCTGGCCAAGCTAGGGCTGGATGCCGAGCTCAATCGCTGGGCGGCGAGGATCCTGACTGCCGGTGCTCTTCTAGCCGTCCCGGCGGCATTACTCGGCGCCTGGATCGGCCCCGACATTGTCACCCTTCTGTTCGGAGAGCCGTTCCGACCGCCCAGTTCCTTCGCCGCGCTGGCCGCGGCGGGAGTATGCCTCGGCGGGGCGGCCATGTTCCTGGGCCAGATACTGGTCGCCAGAGGCGACACGGGACGACTCGCCGTGAGCTGGATTCTGGCGCTGACCGGGGCCGCGGCCGCATTGGTGCTGACCAACGGGGAAATCCCTACCAGGGTCGGAGTCGCCTTCCTCGTTGGCGAGCTGATTGCGATGATCGCCGCCGCGGCTCTAGCAGTCCGGATTCCCAAGCCGGAATCGGCACCCTCCGAGGCGGCGCCCTAGGCGTCCTGTGAAACGGCTGTGGTCGGCGGTGTCTCCTCCGCCGGCTCCTCGGCGTCGCACGCATCATCCAGATCCACGAGACCTAGCACCTCGATCGCTTCTGCCGGGGGTAGTTCCATGATCACCTGTACCGCGTTCCGGATCTTTTCGACGTCCGGAATCGGATAGCGATCGGGCGTTCTTCCTGCGTGCCAGTCAGGAGGAATGAACCGGACAGTCACGATCTCATCAGTGGTTACCAGCGGCATGATGTCGATGAGACTCGGAAGGCGCCCGATAGGTATATCCGTGGTCATGTTGTCCTTGATGGCCTCGGCGATAGCAGGGAAGCGGAGTGCAACCGTGGTGGGGTCAGCTTGCTCGATGAGGGCCTCGAGGACACAGCGTTGCCGCCCCATCCGGTTGTAGTCGTCCGTAGTGCGCCGAATCCGGGCGTAGGCAAGGGCCGTGTGTCCGTCCATGTGGTAGGTGCCCGGCTCAATGTCCACCACTTCCAGACTCCCGTCTTCGTGGGGATAGGTCTCGTCGTAGACCCTCTGAGTGACCATGATCGTGACGCCTCCCAAAGCGTTGACCAGATCGACGAAGCCGTTGAGGTCAACCAACGCGTAGAAGTGGATTGGTATCCCTAACAACTCAGAGAAGGCCTCTTTCATGACGTAGGCACCCGAGTCGTTGGCGGGTGGGAATTGACCCGGGTTCTGGTTCCCGTATTGGTACAGCGCATTGAGCAACTCGGGAAACTGGTCATTGTCCCAAATTCCCCAATCCTCGGGCACCGGGATCCCGACGAAGTTACGTGGCAACGAGAACAGCGCGGCGTAGCCCGTTTGAGGATCGACTGAAACGACGATCATCGTGTCAGTACGAATGCCTCTGCGGCCCGGCCCCGCATCGCTTCCCATCAGCAGCACATTCAGGCGCTCTCCCTCCTCCCACAATGGAGGAGGCTCCGTCGTGGTAGTCACGATCGAGATCGGCGCGACCTCGCCGTTGTCGCGCGGCGGTGAAGTGCCCGATGTCTCCGCCGCCGTTTGGGGATCTTCCGAGGCGAAGACCGAGGTCACCAGGTCGTACTGGACCAGGTCGTAGTAACCGAGCCAGGCGTGGGGCAGGACTATGGAAACGCCGGCCGCGATAGCCAGTCCGGCGGCCAGGGGCGACCAGCGACCGGACCGCGGTGACGCGAGCTGGTAGGCCCGGGTAGCCGCCCACGCCCGGTACAAGAAGAAAAGCGCGTTGGCCGCGTAGATGATCAGGAGGGTTGCCGGCTGGACGAACAGCTTGAGGGCGAAACCGAGCCCTTGGGCCGCAATCAGTAGCACGAGAAGCAGGGCCCCGCCGGTGATCAGCATCATGCTCCGGCCGCGTTCCCGATAGCCGAGATACCAATGGCCGGCACCAGGAAACAGCGCATCGAGGAAGGCCGCCGTGGCCGCCCTGGTCCTGGGCGCGCGCGACCGCGGATGGGCTGGAGAGGAGCTCATCGACGAGGCAGCTTAGGTACGGACTGTGGCAATTCTGCGTCTACGAACCGGGCGCAGCTTCGCTGGGGACCGCCTCGGCCGCTTCCCCGCCATATACGAACACCGCGGTACCGACACCGACCCTGTCGAACAGCCAGTCCTGGTCCCAGCGGTGGACACGAACACACCCATGACTAGCCGGGTAGGCGGGAACGTGACCGGAGCCGTGGATAGCCCATCCCCTGTGGAAGTAGAGCGGTCGGTACAGGGTGCCGAGTGGCGCCTCCCGAACGCCCTCGATGACGCGAGTAACAGAGAAGGCACCCTCGGGCGTGTGCGCGACAGCGATCCCACCCGATTCGGTGATGTACCGCTCGCCGTTGCCTGTGGACACGGGAAGGGTGGTCACGGTGCCATCAGGTAGTACCACGAATGCGATCTGACGGCTGAGATCGATCTCGATCCGTGGGCTTGGAGACTGGTACCGAGGGCCCGCTGCGATCGGCTGTTCGAGACGAATGCCGGTTTGGGGACCCACGACACCGTCGACCCGGAGACCTTCGCGCTTTTGAAAGGCCACGATCGCCGCCTTAGTGGCCGGTCCCAGGTTTCCATCTGCCGGTCCCGGTCGATACCCGAGGTCGGCCAGCCGCTCTTGGACCCGGACGATCGCAGGTCGAGGCGACGCAACGACCGTCTCCGGCGGCGCCGGCGCGGCTAATTCCAGCCGGGGACCGAACACCCAGGCGACTTCTGGCTGGTTGGCCTGGAACTCATCAAGCATGGCGTCGGCAGTTGTCTCGCTATACCGGCCGGTGACATCTAGGCCCGCCGCCGACTGAAGTGCAGCAACGGCTGCTTCCAGTGAGTCTCCGTAGAGGCCGTCGAAGGAGGCCTCGTAGTAGCCGAGGGCCCCCAGCATCGACTGAAGCGCCCACACCGAGGCGCCCTTCGCTCTCCCGCGAGCGACATCGACCACGGCCGCCAGCTCGAGATCGTAGAAGCCGTCGCCCGGGAGGCCGAAGTGCCGTTCGAAGTCCCGGACCGCAGCCGAGGTGGGGGCGTCGAACTCAGTCGTTACCGGTCCCGAATAGAAGCCGAGCTGAGTCAGGTCCTGCTGCAGCGAGACAACCAGGTTTTCCTGCGAGCGGATGGGGGACGGGGCTTCGAGGGTCGCGGTCGCCACCGGAGCGGGGACAGGGCCCTCGATCCGAGTTGGACCAACCTCGTCCAGCGGCGCGCTGCGATAGCAGCCCCCACCCAGAACCACCACCGCCAACAGCAACGCGATCGGCCGCAAGCCTCCCCCCTCTTTCCCCGCCCGCGATGCTAGGCGTCGGCGTGGTTCCCGGGCAGTTCAGGCTTCGGAGCCGCCAGGTTCAACGAGAGACCGGCGTCAGCGACCCCGGCGAGTTCCCCATAGAGGTGGCTCGGGTTCGACGACCCAGTCGCGACGCTCCAGGCGAGGAACCTCGGTAACCGGATCGGTGGCCTCACGGAGGTCGATGGAGACCGCGCCGCATTCGTCACAGATGAGGCGCACGATTCCGCCACCGATCTGCTGCTCGGGCCCGAACGTATGGGATCCCTTCTTGCATCCCTGTCGCGCGTGGCGGGAAGTGCTCCGCTTCGATCGCATCACGAGGCGGCCACGGGCTCGGTGCTTGGGCCTGGGCACGGAGCTTCCGCGGCCCTTTTCTGGTGGCATGGGACTCCTCGTCAGCCACGCCCGGGGAGGTATGCCACCTCCGGCCCCGCCCCTAGAAACTAGCGGCTGTTTTCGCGACCCAAGGGAAGCCGCAGCTTTCGAGGGGATAGGCGGGGGCTCGCAGAGCTAGCCTGCCGGCCCTGAAATGGCATCTGTCGAAGTGTTGTTCACCGGTTACGGCGGCGAGGGCGTGGCCAGCACGGTCAGCCTCATACGAGACGGCTCATTGATCGCCGTAGTAGACCCGGGGATGGTGCCCGATCATCGAGCGATACTCGATCCGTTGGCCGCCCTGGAGCTGAGACCGGAGGAGGTCACTGATGTCGTGATCTCCCACCACCACCCGGACCACACGATGAACATCGCCCTGTTTCCCCGCGCCCGTGTGCACGATCACTGGGCGACATACGAACGCGATCAATGGACGTCGCGCCCAGCCGAGGGCTTCCGGTTGTCGGACCACGTTTGGCTGGTCGAGACACCTGGCCACACTCCCCAGGACATCACGACCCTGGCAGAGACTGACAACGGTGTCTTCGCTTTCACTCACCTTTGGTGGGGCAGGCAGGCCGTGACGGACCGGCTCGCCTGGGATCTCGACCAGCTGATGGCGGGCAGGGATCGTATCCGGGAGCTGGCGACCGTGATCGTTCCCGGCCACGGGGAGCCCTTTCCCGTCTCGGAGGCGCCGTGAGTTTCTTGTCAATGTGAGCCGTGAAAAGCGCGGCTGAGATTGACAGGAAACGCTGGCCTTAGGGCGCGACTTCCACGAACCGTAGGCGAGTTAGCAGGTCGATCAGATGGTCCTCGCCGAGGTGGCTCCACACGGAATAGGTGGAGTCCGTCCCCACGATCTCAACCTGAGCCAGCCATCCGTCGGGCACCTCTTCGCCCGTGGCCGCATCGGTATAGACAACCAGGTCGGGAGGGAGTCCCTGGCTTCCTAAGTAGAGGTCATAGGAGGCGAAGCTGCCATCATTCCACTCCACCCGTCCGTAACGGGCAGGACCCGTGTACTCGGAGACAGCCGATGCTGACACTCCGCTCAGACCGATCACGCCCCGCCCGCAGTTATTGCACGGGTTGTTGGACGAGTCGTGTCCCGGCCCGTCAGGGTTGTTCCACGCCACACCCCAAGCGCCAAAGTTGGCCGTCCGAATTCGCGCGTCGGGAAGCTCTTCGGCCACGCCTTCAATGGCTACCAGCGGGGTGGCCGCCTTCGAGTCTCGCCAGGCGGTCACCAGCAAGGACGGCACCGCGTTGGCGGCGAGGGGCGACTGCTCCCATGGTGCGTCGCCAGCGTCGATGAGCACAGCCGGAGGATCGCCGGGAGCACGAACCTCGATGGGATCCGCTTGGTGGCCCTCGACGAACCGGAGCTGTGCCAGCAGAAACTGAAGATGGTCTTCACCGAGGTTTGACCAGACCTGGTACAGACAGGCCTGCCCAACTACCGCGATCTCGCCGCTGTAGCGATGGCCCAACGCGGGCTCATCCTCGGAAGCCGGTTGTCCAGGTCCGTAGCCCGCGGTACTGCCATCGGCCCACGAGATGACGTGTTGCCGTTGGGAGAAGTCGTGGCCCGAAGGCACCAGGCCGACACCAGCAATTCCGAAGGCGCTCCGTCCGCAGTTGCCGCATTGGCTGCTGTCGCCTTGCATACCCGGTCCATCCAGCCGGTCCCAGGCGACGGCCCACGAATCCGATCCGAAGTTCGCCGCCCTGGTGGTGGCGTCTTCTCCCTCGGGTCCGGTGCTGGCCGGGGCCAGAAGCGAGCACCAGAGATTGTTGTCCGCTTGCGTCCACACCATGCGCAGCACTTCGTCCACTTCGCTAGCAGAAAGGGGCTCGGAAGACCAGGGCGCCGAGCGGAGCAGCAACGGGCCCTCGGTTGTCGTTGGCGATATCGTCGTGGTAGCGGTTGTAGGCGCCGGCTGATCGTCGTTGCCAGCCGTCGTCTCTACTGGAACGGTGGAAGCCACCGCAGGTTCCTCGCCCGGCTCACCCGTCAGAATGAACGCCGCCGCTCCGACGACGACCACGACTAGACCGGCCACAAGCAGGGCGGCTAAGGGCCGTTCGAGCAGCTGGCGCGACGCAGGCGCCATTGCAGCCTGCGCCTGCAAATCACCAAATGTGGGAGGCCGTGGGGCTCTGGAGACAGCACGGTCATAAACGGCGCGGAAGGCTGCTCCCACCCGGTCGTAGCGCCTAGCCATCGAGCGCCTCCCCAACCCGGAGGCGAGCCAGGCGCAGATACCGTTTCACCGTGGCCGGCCTCAGATCCATCAGGGCAGCGGTTTCAGCGACGGACAACTCCATCCAGTAGAAGAGATACGTGGCCGCACGCTGCTTTAGGGGAAGCCTCTCCACGGCATCCCACACCTCGGGTTCGAAAACCCACTCGGCTGATTCGCCAGAGTCGACGGCGTTTTCTGACTCGGCGCGGCCCCGCCGACTTGCAAACTTGGATTCACGCAGAACGGCCCGAAATAGATGGGACCGGGGATCCTCCAGCTCCTCGAATCCCCCTCTGGTGAGGACCTGGCTGACGACGGTCGATACGACACCTTCCGCTTCCTCGGGACCGACCAGCACAGTGGCGTAACGCACGAGATCGTGCCGGTTCCTGTCATATATCTGGGAGTCCGCCGACTCCATACCGAAATCACGCACGCCCGGCCTCCGCGCTGCACGCTACCTGGGGAAACGCTCAAATTGGGGTAATGCTCGAGTGATCCCGGCGGTAACTCTCCCGTGGCCAATCGACCGCGGTATCAGTCCTCGAAAACCTCGCAGGCTCGCAGAAGGGCCTCAGGAACATCTTCCGGGATGCGATCTGTCGCCCGAAGGTGCTCGCACGCCTCGGCCAGCTCCCGCCGGTTCAGATCCCGTGGCAATCCCGGAGGAGCCTCACCGTGCGGCCGCAAGGCAGGCAGAAAGGCAGCAAATCCCTGACCAAATGCCTGTAGCAAACCGATCGGCGTCAACGACTCGCACTCAGCCACTGCGTTCACAAAGGCCCGAGGATCGAATTCCTCAAAGAAGCCTGCCGTGACGGTGATCGTGAATCCGCCGTCTCGCCGAGCTTCAACTGCTGGCACCACCGCTCCTGCGTCCACGAGACAGCGGTTCCAAGCTTCCAGCTGTTCGCCTGCTGAGCCGGCCTCGTCGCTCGACTCGCGACCGACGCTGAAACCAAACGCGAAGGCGGCCGCCAGGCCAACAGCTACCGCCAAGACCCCCAGAGTGACGATGAGCCATCTGCGCTCTCTCTTCAGCTCGGTTCGGTTGTCGTGATCCATCTCCATAGCTTCTTCGGCAACTACCGGTCAGGCCTTCAGCTGGTGTGGTCCTCCTGTAACGTGCCCGCGATGCCGACGATCAGACGCCTCACCGACTCATGTCTCCTGATAACAAGCGAGCACGGAACGACTGTCATCGACCCGGGTTTCCTCACCTTCGAGTCCGATGAGATCGAACTCGAGACGATAGGCGATGTTCAACATGTCTTGGTGACCCACGAGCACGGCGACCATGTGAAGCCGGAGTTCGTTCGCTGGCTGGTGGATCGGGGGACCGACGTGACTGTGCACTCCAACGAATCGGTATCGGCCCTGCTCGCAAGGTATGACATCGAAGCATCAAACGAGAACCCGCCCGGTGTCAGCTCGCAGGATGTCCTTCATGAGATGGTCCCTTCTGGCCAACGACCGCCTAACCGAAGCTTCACGATCGAGGGAGTCATCACGCATCCCGGAGACAGCTACGAGCCCACCACGACGGCGCCAGTACTCGCCCTCCCCCTGGTCGCTCCTTGGGGATCGGCAACCGCGGCTGTTGAGTTCGCTCGGCGGCTGGCTCCGCGCCAGGTGGTCCCGATCCATGACTTCTACATGAGTCGTAACGGCCGGCGGTGGATCGCAGATGCGGTGAAGGATGTTCTGGCGCCGGCGATCGAGCTGATCGTGTTGGACTGGGGAGACAGCTACTCGGTGTAAGGAGCGTCACCCGGAGAACTCCTGGAGGTAGTCGCTCAACCAGTCTTCGGACAGGTGCCCAAACCGGTCCGGGACACCGGGAACCGTCCAGACATGGATCATCTCATTGGTCGTCGGTATGGCGAGCGATCCGACAGGACAGGTGCCAAAGGGCGAGACGAGGCCGCTCAGCCCGACTGGGATAAGCGAGAAACAGACGCCCTCATGGCTGTGCCAGAGAGTCAGTGGGCCACCGACGGTCGGGCCCGAATTGCCGAGCCCGGGCATCTCATACATGACTCCGAGCAGCACCGGACCCTTTGGTGTCGCGGCGTAGACGAGGTTTTCGGGACGCTCCGGGTCTAGAGCAACACCGTCGCTCTGGTACTTGGGATTGGGAGCGTGGAAGTCGGTGCCGACGATCTCGCCCACGACGTAGCCGTCGGCTGCTGCGACGGCGGGGTCTCTATAGGGGGCTACCGTCGCCACCGTGGCCGCGTACAGCTCGTCGGCTGCAGCCTGCTCGGCCGCCGTTGGCTGGCGATCCGGAACGAAAGGAATCACCGTGCCCGGCTCCGGATACTCGCCGGAGTGATGACCGGCTTCCGCGCTGACCGTCTCGAATGCCCCGATCCACGATCCGACCCCGGTCACGATCACAAGCGCCGAGGTAGCGACCGACGCCCCCAGGCGCCCCCGTTTGCGCTCGCTTACCGGTATCACCACAAGACCGAAAGCGACGATCTCGATGAGCTTGGTCAGCATGCCTAGCTGGTCGGGAGCTTCGCCTCCCATTGACAGGAGGGCATAGGCCACGATCGTGCCGAGCAAGACAAACACGGCTTCACGGCGCCACCGACGCGCGGTCACTGCCCGATGTGCGACTCTGAGCATCCAGATGCCCGCGACCAGGAAGAGGACGCTGTAGCTGTCTAGCCCATGGCCCGGGATCAGCATCAAGTGCACGATCCCCGACGTCAGGAGCAGCCAGACCGCCAATCGGTGGACCTGAGAGAGGCCGCGGTAACCGGCCAGCCAGCGCACGGCCCAAGCCTTCTCTTGGGTCGCCGAACGAAGCACGTAGCGAGCCAGCAGCCAGACACCCAGCGGAACAAGCAGGACTGTGAGCAGGGCTAGTTGGTGCTCCGGAATCGTGTCGTAGAGGGGATTCCCGACGGGGTAGTCGAGTTCGACTTCGGGAACGAGGTCGGCCAGCACTCCATTCATGACTCGGCCTCCACAGATATCGCGGTTCCAAACTCGCCTTTTACGTCCTTCCGCCGCAAGATCCAGATGACAGTGGCTGGAATCACAAGCCCCATCGCCAGCGGAACCGGTTCCAGAAGACCTTGACCGAGGACCAACGAAAGTAGCAGGTCGACGGCGGCGCCGGACAGAGCCAGAACCTCTCCGATGATCGCCAGGCGCCGCGCCCAGCGGGCCCGGCGTCCGAGGGCAGCCGCAATGACGAATGCGAGCAGCGAGGCGGCGGCGGTCAGAAGAAGAGTTGGTCCAAGCAGCGAGATGGTGCCAAGAGCCAGCCCGACGACGATTACCTCAAACACCGAGAGAAGCTTGATCGCCCCTTGGACAACGATCAGCAGGCGCGCGACATCGAGCAACGATCCCTGACGCAATGGAGCCGATTCCAGAACGGTCACTCGACCAGCCTGCCAGGTGATTGTTAAAGCACGCTAAGAAGCTCGACCTCAGCCGCTCTGGCCCCACATTCGATCCGCGGCCTTCCTGGCCGCATCCAACGCCTCGCCGAACGACATCGAGGCCCCCTCTGTCAACGCGGGCTCAAACTCGTCGCCTAATTCGTCCTCGATTGCCTGCCGCGCACTCTCGGTGAGGGGAACATACGGGGGCGGCATGGGCCGACCTGTCTCTTCACGGAGCTGGTCCGCCTTGCCCGCCAGAATGGCTGCGGCTCCAAACTCGCCTCGATCGGGGCCGATTCGAACGAGATCCTCGAGCGCCATTGTGAGGCGATCCAGGTCACGGGACTCCTCGAGCGCGTCGAGACCCTCATGGAAGTACGCAAGAGCTAACTGGTCGTCGCCATTCATCGCCGCGATCTCGGCAGCTATCGGCAGCGATTCGTGAAGAAGCTCAGTCCACCCGATTTCACGTTGGAGCTCGACCCCGCGCAATGAGTAATCCAAAGCTGTCTCGTTATCACCGATGAGATTGTGCACGATCCCTAGACATATGAGATTGAACGAAACCGCGCGGCGGTCGCCGAGACTCTCAAACAGATCCAGTGCCTCATGGTGGAGCTCCAGAGCCTGATCGAAGTCGAACCGGTATCTGGCCAGGATCGCCCGGCCGCCCAGCACCCAGCCCAGCATCAGTGAATCTCCGGCCTTTCGCAGGTCGGGTGTGGCCAGCTCGAACTGCCGTTCAGCCTCGTCGACATTGGCCAGCATGCGGTCGACCCAGCCGAGCCCGTACCTCGCGTACCCGGTGCCCCAGGTGTGGTGAGCTTCGACGTAGAGGGCCACGCTGTGCTCGAAGTAGTGCCGGGCCTTCTCGAACTCACTCGAGTTGACCGCCTTCCAGCCCAGTGGCAGATACGCCTCCGCTAGAAGCTCGGGATCGGCCAGGTCCTCCGCCATCGCCACTGCGTCTGGTGAAAGAGCGTCGACGACGTTGTAATCACCGTCAGAGGTGCCGAGGAGGGCACCAGCGTTCAACAGCCTGATGGCGACAGC
>JBHICV010000031.1:0-19856 GCA_046759765.1 Acidimicrobiia bacterium | reverse complement strand
CCAAGGGTCGGGCTGTTCGCCCGTTAAAGCGGCACGCGAGCTGGGTTTAGAACGTCGTGAGACAGTGACGCCGTTGCTGTCTATAAATTCGGCTATATGCTGGAAAACCCGGACGCATCCTGCAGTACTCGTTCATTTTGATGAACAGTGACAATCTGACAGGTGATCCGGACAATCAGCAGGGAAGACTGGAGGAGTCTCCAGAACCCTCAGAGACTGCACGCCGAACACTCGATCGAGTGAAGATACAGTCCGAGCTGCATGGCGACATGCAGAGTCAGGCAGAAATGACCTGGCCACTGCCTTCGGGCAGGAGTAACAAAACTGTCGGTCCCTATCCGTCGCAGGCGCAGGAGATCTGAGAGGAGCTGTCCCTAGTACGAGAGGACCGGGATGGACGTACCTCTGGTGTGCCAGTTGTTCTGCCAAGAGCACGGCTGGTTGGCCACGTACGGACGGGATAAGCGCTGAAGGCATCTAAGTGCGAAGCCCACCTCGAGATGAGATCTCCCACCGTCAAGGGTAAGGCCCCTGGTAGATGACCAGGTTGATAGGCCGGATGTGTAAGCGCAGTAATGCGTTGAGCTGACCGGTACTAATCGGCCGAGGACTTGAGTAGAGATCCTCAGCTTTGGTGCTCGCTATGGAGTGCTCGGGGTGCCGAGCACAAAAGCGTTCCGGTGGAGATAGCGGCGGGGAACCACCCGTTCCCATTCCGAACACGGAAGTTAAGCCCGCCTGCGCCGATGGTACTTGGGGCTCGCGCCCCCGGGAGAGTAGGTCACCGCCGGACACCTTGTCATAGAGGGGCTGCGTTGTGCAGCCCCTCTATTGTCATCCCATCATGGCGAGACCGGGCCAACCGAACGGCGGCCGACGGAGGCCAGACCAACAGCGAACCTTTACCGGCGGAAAGCTTCCCCGGTGGGTACGTGACGAGATCACCCGTGCCACCTCACCGGCACGCAGAGAGGCTGCCTTGCGGAATCTGGAGAAGGCCACCGCCGCTTATGCATCGGAACGCTACGCGGCTGCCTTCGAGCCACTACGAAAAGCCAAGGATTTAGCACCTCGCTCCGCCACGGTAAGGGAGCTGCTCGGGCTATCCGCTTATCACACTTCCCGTTGGGACATCGCCCTGCGGGAGCTGCGCGCCTACCGGAGGATGGCCGGCGACACACTGCATATGGCGGTCGAGATGGACTGCTTGCGGGCGTTGGGCCGTACGGACGACGTGCACAAGACCTGGGACACGTTCCTCGAGCTGGGAGGCTCGCCCGCCGCCGACGCCGAGGCTCGCGTCGTCTACGGCTCCTTCCTGTTGGACGAAGACGATCCCAAATCGGCGTGGGAGGTCACCAAACCGAAGCGGCTAACCAAGGACCCGTCGCCGTGGGAACTGCGACGCTGGTACGTGGCGGCTCGGGCCGCCGCCCGACTCGGGGACAAGAAGACGGCCCGGCAGCTGCGCGACGCGATTAGGGACTCTGATCCGGAGTTCGTTGGTCTGGACGAACTGGACGCGCAGGTGGCCTGACACCCGGCCGCGAGTTTCGTGGTTAGAGTTCGGCGCCGTGAGGCGGAGGCTCTCCCGGGCGAGACTGGTGGCGCTGGTGTCCATGATGGCAATTGCAGTTGCGCAGCCGGCCGCGGCTATCGAACCCGGTGTTCGGCCACCGTTTGTCGACCCGATCGAATATCTCGGACCAGAGGTCCGCCCCAAGGATCGGGGAGTTTGGGTCACGGAGCTACACAAGGCCCTCCGGCGCGCGGGTTTCAGTATCTACGACCGCGAGGGCGTCTACGGATGGAGCACCGCCGCCGCGGTGCGTGTCTTCTCCAAGGTTCACAACATCAGTGACGAGCCAGGCTTTGAGGCCCGCAGCTGGGAGCTTCTCGTCGACGGCACACCGGTCCCCGGGCCTGGGGGAGAGGACCATCGGATCGAGATCGACCTGAGCCGTCAGATCATGTATTTGGTTGAGAATTCCGATGTGAAAGCCGTCCTACCCGTATCGACCGCCAGCGGCGGTAAGTACGAGAACTTCTTCGGCCAAATCGTCACCGCGAGGACACCAGAGGGCCGGTTCGAGCTCTACAACCGCCGGTTTGGCTGGTACGAGTCATACCTGGGGGAGATGTACAACCCCTTCTACTTCACCGGGGGCTATGCCATTCACGGATCGCCCTCAGTTCCTTGGTATCCGGCCTCCCACGGCTGTGTCCGGGTGCGCATGTCAGACATGAGATGGCTGAAGGAGCGCCTCGAGATCGGCATCCCGGTCTACGTGTACGGACGCCGCCTGGAGCGCCAAGACGTCGTCCCGATCCCAAGACTGATACCCCTCGAGGACATCATTGAGAGGTTTGCTGCTTGAGCCATCTCCTGATACCCGTGATCTGCATCGGCCAGAAGACGGTCTCGTCGTACCGCATGATGTCTTCGCGGGAGTACCCGCGAGCCTGGTAGTCGTCTAGCGTCCAGGTCCGCAGACGCTGCGCCGCCTCCTCGTCATCGAGGCGAGCATTCCCGAAGGACTTCACAGTTCTCACCCAATCCCACATGCGATCCTCGGCGTCGGCCAGCTTTTGGGCCGCGTCGTAAGCCGGCCCAAAGTGAGCAAAGCCGACGAACCCCGGGTCCAGCTCGGCCATCCGCCGCATCTGCCGTGTCGTCTCCTCAGGATCGAAGTCCGGTGGGGGAGACAACGGCATCACGAAGTGCCCATGCGGATAGCAAACGCCGACCGTGTCACCCACAAACAGGCCCCCAGAACCCTCTTCGTACAGGGCCACCTGGTGCTGCGCGTGCCCTGGCGTGTCCAATACATCGAGCCGACTGCCGCCGCCGAGCGGAATCCGACTGCCTTCCTCCAAAACGAGGAGGCGTTCTTCCGAGATCGGTTCCATGGTTCCCCACATCGCCGTCAGCTCTTCGTCTCCGTAGATCCGGGCGGCCGAGTTCCAGAGCCGCTCCGGGTTCACGAGATGACGGGCCCCGGCCGAGTGGACCCCTATGCGAGCGTCCGGAAACCGGGCCGCTAGGTGACCAACGCCTCCGGCGTGATCGAGATGGACATGAGTGACAACGATCGCCCACAGGTCGTCTATCCCGAGCTCATTCAGTGAGCGAACCAGGTGGTCGAGAGTGGCCGAAGGTCCGACCTCGATCAAAACCCGTTGTGGGGTATCAAATAGGTAGCAGGCCAGTCTCTGGGGATGACCTTCCATATAGGCGTCGATGAGATAGAGGTCGTCCGCCAGCCTTTCAATTCGTGTCACAGGCAGACCCTACCTTCAGACCCATCGCCCTCACGCAGGTCCCCCACACTGAAAGGGGAGAGAAATGGATCTCAACCTGGTCGTGCTTTGGGGTCGCCTGGCGGCGCCTCCCGAGCCTCGCCAGCTCGACACTGGCCCGCGGGCGCGCTATCTGCTCGGGGTTCGATCGAGCATCGGGTCCCGGCCCACACTCAACGTGATTCCGGTAACGCTCCTCGCGCCGACCGAAGAGAACCTGGCCGCGCGAACAGGGGATGGAATGTGGTTTTCTGGCTCGCTCCAGCGTCAGTTCACGCAGACCAACGGCGCCGGCCGAAGCCGTCTCGAGGTAGTCGCGGGGAGTGCGACACGGGCAATGGGTGAGGAACAGTGGCTGGGCGGGGGCGGTCATGGGCATAGCTAGCCTCCGATCGAGTGCAAATCGCCGTTGCTTCCAGTTCCGCGCTGGCTGCCGAGGCAGGAGCTCGTCTGGCAGCTGAGGGCGGTAACGCCGTCGACGCTGCACTTGCCTCGGCCATCGTCGCTGCGACCACCGAACCCGGCGTCTCGTCGCTGGTCGGAGGCGGGTTCGTTACGATCTGGCCACCTGACGATGAACCCGTAACGGTCGACGGCTATGCCGAAATGCCGGGACGTGAGGCGCCGCCCGAAAGCCGAGGCGGAGGCCTCCGAAAAGCGGACTTTCCGTACGGCGACGGGGTGAGCACGCTGGTCGGCCATGGATCCGTTGCGACCCCTGGCTCGCCTGCTGCAATTGCAGAGGCTCACCGGCTCTACGGTCGGGCACCGTGGCCAGAGCTCTTTCGACCCGCGATAGAGCACGCCCTGCGAGGGTTCCCAATGCCGCCGGCCTCGTATCGATACCTGATCACGAGCTACGACGCCATCTACGGGGAAGCCGAGCAATCCGTACTGGGGCCGGACGGTGACCCGGCCGCACCCGGCACAGAGATAAGCATTCCGGACCTGGCCGAGGCTCTCGAAGCCTTTGCCACCGAAGGTGTAGGTCTGCTGTATCGCGGCGAGATGGCCAACCGGCTCGTGGAAGACATGAAAGATCACGGAGGCCTCATCGGGGAATCCGATCTCGAGGCCTATGAGGCGATCGTCCGCCAACCGCTCCGCGCAGACATAGATAGCTGGAACGTGGCTACCAATCCCCCGCCCGCCGTAGGCGGCGCGACGCTGGCGGCCATGCTCCTTTTGGCCTCTCCCTTGTCATGGCCGGAATGGGGATCCGACGAGATTGCTCAGATGGTCCAGATTCAGGCAACCGTTCTCGATCATCGCCGCAGAAAGCTGGACGTCTCGACCGACCTCAGCCGGGATGCGGCAACGCTCTTGGAGAAGGCTTCCGGCGGCGACCCCGAGGCGCTCGCGGCACCCTCCACGTCACACACCTCAGCCGTGGACCGAGACGGCCTTGTATGTTCCGTCACAGTTTCGATGGGCTACGGAGCGGGCGTGGTGATCCCGGGCACGGGGCTATGGCTCAACAACCACTTGGGCGAGCTCGAGCTGAACCGGCGAGGAGTTCACGCCCTGGAGCCCGGAAGCCGCCTGGCATCGAATATGGCGCCGACCGCCGCTCGACGGTCGGATGGCTCCGCCTTGGCGGTGGGCTCGCCGGGCGCCGGGCGGATAGCTACTGCGCTTCTCCAAGTGATGGTAAATCTCATCAAGATGGGGATGGGCCCAAAGGGAGCCATTTCAGCTCCAAGGCTCCACGTCGATCAGGATGAGCACGGGCCGCTGGTGCTGCACGAGCCGGGCCTGGAGATCGAGCTACCGGGTATGCGGGCCAGGAGCTTCGCCGATCTGGATATGTTCTTCGGGGGCGTTGCCCTGGCGACGAAGAGCTCGTCGGGAGACTTATCTGCCGCGTCCGACTCCCGCCGGGAAGGCAGCGTCGCCTACTTCTGAACATAAGCCCGAGGTGGTCCGGCCGGTTTTCTTGGTCTAACGACCGCCGGCTTACGATGACAGCTTGATGGATCCACTCATCCAGTACGGCCAGACCAGTGACGGAGTCAGCATCGCATTCTGGGCGATGGGCGAGGGCAAGGCGCTGGTCGCGATGCCCTCGATGCCCTGGAGCCATCTACAGCTCGAATGGCAGATCCCCGAGATTCGCGATTGGTACGAGGGGCTCGCGCGCGGCCGACAGCTCGTGAGGTACGACGGGCGCGGTTTCGGGCTTTCGCAACGGGACGTGGATTCGCAGGCAATAGATGACCAACTGCTCGACCTCGTAGCCGTTGTCGAACGTCTGGGGCTCGAAACGTTCGATCTGTATGCAGGGTTGCACTCGGGCCCGGTGGCAGTCGAGTACGCGGCGCGGAACCCGGAACGGGTGGAAAATCTCGTGCTCTTCTGCTCCTATCCGGATGGTTACGAATTTGCCCAATCGCCGCTAACACAAGCCAGCCGACCGATCATTGACCAGGATTGGGACTTTTACACCGAACTAGTTGCGCGCCTGCTCCTCGGTTGGTCGGAACCCGAGGCAGCGCATCGATTCGCCCGTCTCGTACACGAGTGCACAACACCCGAGATGGCACGGACATCCCTCGCAGCCACCACCGAATTCGACGTGACATCCCGGCTCGCAGACGTGCGCTGTCCGACGCTCGTCCTGCATCGCCGCGAGGTAGGGATTGGGCGTTTCGAGCAGGCGCAGGCGCTGGCGGCGGGAATACCCGGTGCTCGGCTGTCGGTGCTGGAAGGCACCACGGTGGCGCCTTACCTCGGTGATGCAACAGAGGTCATACATGAGATCGACATGTTCTTGGGCGGTGGCGCGAGCACCGTCAGTGAAGAAACCCCGAAGGGAGCAGGCCAGCTACGCACGATCCTGTTCACCGACGTGGAGGGCTCGACGTCCCTGACGCAGGAGCTCGGTGATACACGGGTACGCGACCTATTGAAAGCGCACGAGGAGCTGGTGCGGGACGAGCTTCGTACGCATCGTGGAACGGAGATCAAGGCCATGGGCGATGGGTTCATGGCATCGTTTGGCTCGGCGGTGGGAGCAGTCGAGTGCGCTATCGCGATCCAACGCCGGTTCGCCGCCCGCAATGAGACACAGGCCCACCGAATAAGGTTGCGTATCGGCCTGAATGCAGGCGAGCCGATCGAGGAGGACGACGATCTCTATGGCACTGCCGTGATAGCTGCGGCTCGCATTGCCGCACACGCAGACGGAGACGAGATCTACGTTTCGGACGTTGTGAGACAGCTCGTTGCCGGCAAGGGCTTCGACTTCGGCGACAAGGGGGAGGTTGAGCTGCGAGGGTTCGATGACCCAATGCGCGTCCATGAGGTCCGATGGGATAAGGATCTAGGAGCCACTAGCGCGTGACTGGTGCGGTCTTCAGGTGATAATCCACCTATGTACGGCTTCCTCGTGCGACCAAGGTGGATCCTCGGCCACACCCTGGCGGCAGCCGGGATCATCCTGTTCCTTGCCGCTGGCATCTGGCAGCTGAACCGGCTCTCCGATCGAATCAGCAACAACGAGGTCATCCAGGCCAGGAGCGCCGCGCCGGTGGTCGATCTGTCTGTTGCCCTCCGTTCCGTCCCTGCCGGGTCGGATCCTGGCGCCGAACTCGAGTTTCGAAGAGTGGCCGTACGCGGAACTTACGCACCCGAACACGAAATACTGGTCCGGTCGCGCAGTCTTGCGGGCCAGGCCGGATATCACGTCGTGACCCCGCTTTCCTATGGAGACAAGGCCGTCCTAGTCAACCGCGGGTTCGTACCACAGGAGTTCGATGAGCCACCGGTCGGGCCGGCGTTGCCGCCTCTCGGGCCGGTCACGGTGGAGGGAAGGATCAGGGCATCGGTTGATCCGCCTCGGATCGGTCCTCGAGATCCCAGCGAGGGGCACCTTGACCAAGTGTTTTGGCTCAACATCGATCGAATACAGTCTCAGGTCCCGCTCGACCTGGTACCCGTGACCATTGAGCTCGTAGCTCAGACCCCTGAGCCCGGAGCGCTTCCAGTCGTCCTTCCCCAGCCTCCCCTAGACGAGGGCCCACACCGCGGTTACGCCATCCAGTGGTTTTCCTTCGCGGCCATAGCCGCGGCCGGCTACTTCTTTCTCATTCGTCGGGCGGCGCGGCGTCCCGGTGAGCGCTGACCTCGTGAGCGAGGTCGGATACCACCACGGCCCCGGTCAGCTTGCGGAACACCTCCGGGTTCACACGGATCTTCGAGGAACGATTGCCGCCACCCAAAATGATCGTGTCCGGTTCCATCACCGCTTCATCTACATAGATAGGCAGATCGGCCGGCACGCCGAAGGGAGTGACCCCTCCGATCGTCATGCCGGTCACCTCAACTGTCTCTTCGGCTGAGGCGAACGACAGCTTCCGCACCCCCATCAGCCCGCGGACGCGGTGGTTCACGTCGAGCCTCGTGGTGGCCAGCGCGACGCAGAGCGCGTGGTGCCCCTGCGGGCGCTTGGAGGATATAAGGATCGCGTTGGCGGAGATGCCCGGGTCGATCCCATAGTGCTCACAGAACGCCGCCGTATCGGCATATTCAGGGTCACACGCCATCACCTCATAGGGCACGCCTAGATCGTCGAGTTGGCCCAGAACCCGGTCGGAGACGTCCATTGCGGCCAGCAGGGTATCCGACAGGGGAACAAACAAGCTCCCGCCGGCGTTACTGATTATCTAATGAGGCTCGACCACGCGTCGCTGGCGGGCCCGCTGCAGCAGGGGGCTGAGCCGACTTGGAGGGAGTACGCGGCCTGCCGCGGCCACGACCCCGAGCTGTTCTTCCCCGGCTCTGAGCCGACCCCGGGCAGGATTGCGGCCGCCAAAGCTGTGTGTGACACCTGCCCCGTGCAGGATGAATGCCTGACATACGCACTCGAGACCAACCAGACCGAGGGGATCTGGGGAGGTCAGACGCCAACCGGTCGCCGAAAGCTCCGTCGTTCCTGGCTAGACGAGGTCCGTCGGGCCAGCTGACCAACCAACGAGCAAAGGCCTCTTCCTTAGGAGCTTCTCGACGGCTGTCGACCGATCAGGTTTCCAGCAGCAAGCGGCCTTTTCGTAGGTAGGCCAGGCCCTCGACCCGCCGGATGTGAGCGGGGCTTCTCCCGAACATGTCACCTATCTGCGCGTGAGAAAGGCCCCTATCGCGCCAGTAGAGGACCCTCCGCTCCAAGGGACGAAGGCCACCGTAGGACTGATCACTGGCAGCGGTTGTTCGCGGGATCTTCGTGTAGGAGATCACCCGCTCGATGTGATCGGTTCCCGCGCGGAACCGTTCGGCAATCTCCTCCGTCGTGAGCCCCTCGTCGAGCCGAGCTAGCACGGCCCGCTCGAGTGGACGCAAATGTGAACGATCCACGAGGCCAGCCTAGCGCCCCTACGTGTGCCTTCGGTACCGACTCCGGCTCGTAAGATGCTCAGGAGGTGAACGCAGCCCGGAACGAAGTCCAGATTCTCGAGGTGAGCCCCCGTGATGGGCTGCAGGCGATCCCTGACTTCATCCCCACACCGGACAAAGGCCAGCTAATTGCCGACCTGGCCGCAGCCGGGCTTCGCTTCATCGAGGCGACCAGTTTCGTCAGTCCGACAGCTGTACCGCAGATGAGAGACGCCGCCGACGTGGCCGCGGCTCTGCCCCCAGACACCGAAGCACGCTTTTCGGCCCTCGTTCCCAACTTGAAAGGCCTCGAAGCAGCGACGAGGGCGGGCCTCGGTCATATAGGTGTGCTGGCGGCGGCAACCGAGACATACACGCTTCGCAACACCAACACGACGATCGAAGGGTCCCTCGAACGGATCTCCGACATTCTCGAGGCGGCCATACCGGCCGGTATCTCAGCCCGGGGTTACGTGTCCTGCGCCGTGAGCTGTCCCTACGAGGGACCGGTCGCGCCCGAGCAAGCGGCCAAGCTGGCGGCACGCCTCTTGGAGCTCGGCTGCGATGAAGTAGCCCTCGGTGATACAACGGGAGAGGGGACTCCCGCCACCGTAAACCGGCTGCTCGACCGAACACTGGAAGTCGTACCCCTAGAGAACCTCGCGCTTCACCCACACGACACCTACGGTCAGGCTCTGGCCAACGCGGCAGCAGCCCTCGAGCGGGGAATCACGAGATTCGACGCTTCCGTAGCCGGCCTGGGCGGAAGTCCTTCCGCCCCGGGCGCAGGAGGGAATCTGGCGACCGAAGATCTCCTTTACATGCTCGAGGGCTTCGGTGTCCCGACCGGAGTCGATATCGCCCAGGTGGCGCGGATCGGGGTGGAATTCTGCGCGAAGTTTGGAATTCCTCACATGAGCAGGGCCGGAAGAGCATTGGTAGGACTGAAAGGCAACCAGTGACCACCGTCTACGAGACAGATGACCACCGGGCGATCAGAGACCAGACCAAGCGGTTCGTCGAGGCCGAAGTCAAGCCCCACGGCGACACCTGGGAGGAACAGGGATTCGTACCGCGCGACGTCCTCCGGAAGATGGGTGACATCGGCTTCTTCGGTCTGAGGGTCCCAGAAGAGCACGGCGGGATCGGAATGGGAGCTTTGACCTCCGTTGTGTTTGCCGAGGAGCTCGGCAGATCGACGTACGGGGGATTCTCAGCCACGGTGCTCGTCCACAGCGACATGGCTTCGCCCCACCTATTTCATTCCGGATCCGAAGAGCAGATCACCCGCTGGTCAGAAGGGATCCTCAGCGGGGAGACGCTAACGGCCATTGCTGTCACCGAGCCGGGCGCAGGATCCGACGTGGCCGGCATCCGAACCACCGCCAGACGAGAGGGCGACGGGTTTGTGGTCAATGGCTCCAAGACCTTCATCACCAACGGAGTGCACGGTGACCTGTTCTTCGTGGCCGCCAAGACCGACTCGTCGGCCGGTTCCAGGGGAATCTCGCTGTTTTTGATACCCAAGGAGACCAAGGGGTTCTCGGTCAGCCGGGCTCTGCGCAAGTTTGGCTGGAACTCCTCAGACACTGCGGAGCTCGCCTTCGAGGATTGCTGGGTGGGAGGAGAGTCGATGCTAGGGGAAGAGAACGAGGGGTTTTACTCGATCATGCGAAACTTCCAGAACGAGCGCGTGGTCTTAGCTGCCACAGCCATCGGCGAAGCGCAAGCAGCCATCGAGCTCACCTTGGACTACACCAAGAAGCGCCAGGCATTCGGAGCTCCACTGTATGAGAAGCAGGCGGTACGTCACCGGCTGGCGATGCTTCAGGCCCGCATCCAAGGGGCACGCCAGCTGGTCTACTGGGCGGGTTGGGCGATGGAAGAAGGAAGTGATCCAACTAGAGAGGTCTCGATGGCCAAGGCCGTGGCAGGTGAGCTGGTCAACGAGGTGATGTACGCCTGCCAGCAGCTTTTCGGCGGAGCAGGCTACATGCGTGAATCGGTCATCGAACGAATGGTGCGAGACGCAAGGATCCACTCCATTGGCGGCGGGACCACCGAGATCATGCTCGAGGAGATCGCGAAACGCTCGTGAGTGATACCTACCAACAGACGATCAAGCTCCGGGCGGTACGGGCATTCACGAACTCACCCGTCGACGCCGAAGACTTACTCCGGATCCTCGAGGCCGGCCGGTGGACAGGAAGCTCCCGCAACAGCCAGCCATGGGACCTCATCGTCGTCTCAGACCCCGAGATCCGAAGGAGCCTGAGTCGCTGTGGCCGTTTTACGGGCCCAATAACGGCCGCGCCGAGCTGCATTGTCCTGGTGGGGCGACCCGGAGGGAGCAGCTTCGACATCGGCAGGCTCGCCCAGAACATGATGCTGGCTGCGGCGGCACTGGGCCTGGGCTCGTGTCCGGTGACGCTGCACAACCAGAACAAGGCCCGCGCCGTTCTGGGCGTGCCGGAGGACCATCACTGTCGGTACGCCCTGGCTGTCGGGCACCCTTCGCCCAAAGCCGAGGGGAGAGTCGCCCGGGCCTTCATTCCGAAGGGTCGCCGGGCCCTCCAGACCATGGTTCACCTGGATCAGTTCGGCTCGCGTCAGATCTGAGCGCTCAGGGCTCAGGGAATATCACAAAAGTTGTATACGCTGGAGGTACTCCAGGAGGTTTTCAGTGGATGAAGTAACGACGCTTGCGCTCCCGGTGCTTCCCATTCGCAACGGGGTTTTGGTCCCGCACATGGTGGTCACCGTGAACATCGAGTCCGAGGAGGCGGTGGCCGCTATCGAGGCTGCCTCCAACAGCGCCGGCCGAGTGCTGCTTCTCCCTCAGATCGAGGGAGAGTACGCCCGAATCGGTGTGGTGGCGGAGTTCGAGGAGGTGTCACAAGGGAGTAGAGGGCCCAGGGCCGCGGTGGTGCGAACTATGAGCCGCGCCATAGCGGGCACAGCTCGCCCGGGCTCCGGAGAGGCCCTCTGGCTGGAGGTCGACGTGGTGCCGGAACCGTCGGATCACAACGAAGAAGTGCTCTCGATAGCTCGCGAGTACCGAGCTCTCGTTTCCGACATCCTGGACCATCGAGGAATGGGGGCGGTTGCCGAGCGCATTACCGACATCGACGACCCCGGTCAGCTCGCCGACCTGGCCGTCTACTCGCCGGATCTGACACTTGCGCAGAAGGTCGAGTTGCTCGAGACCATCGACGTACGCGATCGGCTGCGTCTCGTGAGCGACTGGATGCGGGAGATACTCGCTGACATCGAGATTCGCGAACGGGTTCACCGCGACGCGGCCTCCAAGATCGACCAATCTCAGCGCGAATACCTGCTCCGCCGCCAGCTCGAGGAGATTCGCAGCGAGCTCGGGGAGAGCAGCGGAGATGTCGCCTCCGAATATCGGGAGAAGATTGCGGAAGCAGGAATGCCCGAGAGCGTAAGAGAGGCAGCCGAGCGCGAGGTGGATCGGCTGGAGCGAGTGGGGGAGCAGAGCCCGGAGCACTCCTGGATCCGCACCTGGCTCGACACGCTCCTGGACGTTCCGTGGTCGGAGCGCAGCGAAGAACGACTCGATCTCGAGCACGCTCGTGAGGTTCTGGACGCGGACCACACAGGGCTGGAGGATCCGAAAGAGCGGATAGTCGAGCATCTGGCAGTCCGAAGGCTCAAGGAGGAGCGCGGATTGGCAGAGGACTCGACCTCTCGGCGCGGATCGGGAGCCATTCTGTTGTTCGTGGGTCCGCCCGGAGTAGGCAAGACATCCCTGGGAGAGTCAATCGCCCGAGCGCTCGGGAGAGAGTTCGTCCGGGTATCACTCGGCGGCATCCACGACGAGGCCGAGATCCGAGGTCACCGACGCACCTACGTCGGAGCTCGACCGGGGCGCATCGTTCGTGCTTTGATCGAATCCGGAACCATGAACCCGGTCTTCCTGCTCGATGAGATGGACAAGGTAGGGGCGGACTGGAGAGGAGATCCCTCGGCGGCCTTGCTAGAGGTCCTCGACCCAGCCCAGAACCACACGTTTCGTGATCACTACTTGGAGGTCGATCTCGACCTCTCCGATGTCCTGTTCGTTGGGACCGCCAACATCGTGGAAACGATCCCGGCCCCGCTACTCGACCGAACGGAGGTCATCCGACTCGACGGGTATGCGGATCTCGAGAAGATCACGATCGCACGCGATCATCTCCTCCCGCGCCAGATCAGACAGGCGGGACTGACGGACGACGAGCTGGACATCTCCGACGAGGCGCTGAGAAACGTCATCGACTCCTACACCCGGGAAGCCGGTGTGCGAGGGCTCGAGCGCCAGCTGGGCAAGCTCTGCCGCAAAGCAGCTACAGAGGTTGCGACTAACGGCGGAACCGTGAGAGTCGAGGTCGATGACCTTCGTGACTATCTCGGCAAGCAGACGGTCCACCACGACGAGGCGGCCGATCGTACATCGGTGCCCGGAGTAGCCACAGGATTGGCGGTGACGGGAGCCGGCGGCGACGTGTTGTTCATCGAGGCTGCGTTCATGGAGGGCGACCAAGGCCTGACGCTGACCGGCCAACTCGGCGACGTCATGAAAGAGTCGGCCTCGATCGCGCTCTCGTACGTCCGATCCCACGCCGACGAGCTCGATATAGATCCATCGCTGCTCAATCGGCACTTCCACGTTCATGTTCCCGCCGGCGCCATCCCTAAGGACGGTCCCTCGGCCGGAATCGCCATGACCTCCGCCCTGGTGAGCCTCCTCACGGATCGCAAGGTGTCGGAGCATGTCGGAATGACGGGCGAGGTCACGCTCCAGGGCAGGGTGCTGCCCATCGGAGGCGTGAAGCAGAAGGCCCTTGCCGCCCACCGAGCCGGCCTTACCGAGGTGATCGTCCCCAGCCGCAATGAGGTGGATCTCGACGAGATTCCTTCGACCGTGGCCGATGATCTGACCTTCCATACCGCCGAGACCATTGCCGAAGTCCTGGACCTCGCCTTGGAACCAGCAGGGTAAGCGGGTAGCTTCTCGCGCCATGTCGTTGGGCTTCGCCCTTATCTCCTGTCAACGATCGCCTGATGATCCGCGCACCTGGACCGATCTGTATCGGCAGGCGATCGAGCTCACTAAGAAGGCGGAGAGCCTCGGATTTGGGAGCGTATGGACCACGGAACACCACTTCGTCGATGACGGCTATATGCCCTCGCTTCTTCCGGTTAGCGCCGCCCTTGGGGCGTCTACAGAGCGGATCGAGATCGGAACCGGTGTGTTGCTGGCACCCTTGTATCACCCGCTCCGGCTCGCCGAGGATGCCGCCACCGTCTCGCTGCTGGCGGAGGGACGGTTCACACTGGGCCTGGGCCTCGGATGGTCGGCCATCGAGTTCGACGCCTTCGGTGAAGGACTGTCGAAGCGGGGACGGGCTATGGAGGAGATACTCGCGGTCCTGCCGCAGGCCTGGTCAGGTGAGGTCGTCAAGCATCACGGCCCTATCTATGACATCCCCGAGGTAGCCGTGCGACCCTACCCGGAGGCTGCTCTCCCCATCGTTGTCGGTGGAACCGTCGACGCGGCTGTGAAGAGAGCGGCGCGTGGGGCCGACGGGTTCTTCTCCAACGCCTCGAGGCGCCGACTAGCTCATCAGATCGAGGTTGGGATCTCCGAGCTCGAGCGCGTGGGTCGAGACCCGGAGGCGTTCCGCTGGATCTATTACGCAGTGGCTTACCCATGCGACGATCCCGATAAGGGATGGGAGGAGATCCGTGAGCATGTGTGGCGAATCCGCTGGAAGTACTCCGATATGGAGGCTTCCGCTCATAGAACCGGGCCTCTCGCATCCGCTCCTCCCCTTGACGCCGAAGGGGAGGAGCGGCTTCGCGCTTTCACCTTGCTCGGGACGGCAGAACAGCTAGCCGACCAATTCGGGGAGATCCGGAGCGAGTCCGGTGTCGATCTCGAGCTGGTTTCGCGGTCCTATTTTCCAGGTTTGACATTCGAACACCAGACCGAAGTGCTCGAACGCCTAGCCGAGGTCGTCGCCCTGCTGGGCTAAGAGGTTCTACTCTCCGCAGCCCTGTCCGCCGAGAAAGCTCGACACCTGATCGGTGTCTTCCGGACCGGTGAGATTCCCTCCGAGGGCGGTGTCGCTCTCGAAATCGAGGTCGATCTGGAAGAAACTGCCGAATATCTCATCGTCGAAGATCTCTACTCGATCCTGATAGGCGCCCTGCAGTTGGGTCCGTGACGACCCCAGTCCGATTCCTTCGGCGGTCACGAGACCGTGGGGCCCGGCACCCGGCTTGGAGGGATTCGGCGCGTACATGTAGGCGAAGAAGTGTTCAGTGCCCTCGGAGGCGAAGTCGGTGGCCGCTTTCGTGAACAGTGTTACGAGTATGCCCCACTCCACGCCTCTGACTTCCGGCGCCGGGCAGGTCCCGTAGGGGTTATCGAAACTGTCGACCCAACCGGTATCCAGGTCAGGATCCTCGCCGACCGCGGCTGTGACGACGGCGACCGTGTCGTCGGGAGACGTACCAAACGCGACTGCTCCGAGCCCGTCCGGGTTCAGCACCAAATTTGGTGGGGGAGGGACCGTGGTAGTGGTCTCGGCGGTAGTGGTAGTAGCGGTGGACGTAGTCGTGGACTGCTCCGTTGTGGTGGTGGCCTCGGTCGTGGTCGTCGTCTGCTCCGTAGTGGTGGTCGCCTCGCTCGTGGTCGTGGTTTCCGGCTCCGTCGACGGCGGCGCGGTGGTGGCTACGGTGGTTGTGGCTCCCGCTGCCCCCGGCTCGTCACTCCCGGTGAGCTGTGTGACGATGAGCGCGATGAGCACGATTGCGAGGACAGCCAACAGGCCGATGAGTATCCGAAATTGCTGGGGGGAGAGCGAGCTGAGCACGGGGGCACGTTAGCTGTAAGCCGTTAACGTTCACCGACCGCTGGTGCTAGGGGTTGAAGCTTGGAAGGTGCTTCCGTCCGCGCTCGAAATACCTTTCTGAGTGCGG
This sequence comes from Acidimicrobiia bacterium, assembly GCA_046759765.1. Classification (GTDB taxonomy): domain Bacteria; phylum Actinomycetota; class Acidimicrobiia; order Spongiisociales; family CAZKJJ01; genus JBHICV01. The sequence continues at coordinate 4,202 of JBHICV010000031.1, read as the reverse complement.
CGCTAGTAGGGATATTGGCCGGCCTGATCTCCGGGCTGTTTGGGGTCGGCGGGGGAGTGGTCATAGTCCCCGGACTCGTCTTCCTCGTGGGGCTGAACCAGCGCCTCGCCCACGGCACCTCGCTGGCTGCGATCGCGCCGATCGCAGCAGCTGCCCTGATCGGCTATTTGATCGATGGTCTCGTCTACTGGGAAGCCGCCGCCCTGCTCATCGCAGGGTCGGTGATCGGTGCTTATGCCGGCACTCACTGGCTCCATCGTCTTCCCATCCGCGGGCTCCAGATCGGTTTTGGGATCCTCCTTGTCGTAGCCGCGGCCCGGTTGTTCGTCTCGATTGGACCAGGGATCGCCCAGCGCGACCTGACACTCACGGTGGGGGTTGCCCTTGCAGTAGTGGGTCTGTTCGCGGGCGCTCTCTCCGGGATGATGGGAGTTGGCGGTGGGATCGTAATGGTTCCCGCGATGGTCATCCTGTTTGGAATACCGGACGCGGTGGCCAAGGGAACGTCGCTGGCCGTCATACTTCCTACGGCCGCAGTAGGAACCATCCGCAATCTCGCCAACCGCAACGCCGATTTGAAGATGGCGGCGGTGGTGGGCGCTGCCGGGATCGCCAGTGCTTTTATCGCCAGCAGGATCGCGGTAGATCTGAACCCGCGACTCTCACAAGCTCTTTTCGGTGGCTTTCTTGTCCTCGTGGCCGCGCGCACATTCGCGCAAGCTCGCCGCGGTTACTAGAGCTCGGAGAGGCGTTCCACGATCAGATCGAAGTAGTCATCCGCATCGATATCACGCATCACCATTGCGTTGCGGGGACGATCGGTCTGCCCCCACCAATCCACGACCGTCATACCCAGCGTTAGGGAGGAAAGCGTCTCTACCTCGACGTTGCATGCCCGGCCACGAAACAGCTGGGGTTTCAACAGGTAGGCGATGACGCATGGATCGTGTAGCGGGGCTCCGCTCGTTCCATACCGGCGCCGGTCGTACTGCTCGTAGAACTGCAGCCTTCCCGCTGTGGCCTGTCCCACCGGCGTCCCGAGCGCCTTTACCTGACCGATGAATTCAGGGGTCGTCAAGGCGCGGTGCGTGACATCAAGTGGCATCATCGTGATCGGTATCCCGGATGTGAACACCAGGGCAGCCGCTTCCGGATCGACGTAGATGTTGAACTCTGCGGTAGGCGTCGTGTTGCCTCCCTCGAAGAAGCCACCGCCCATCATCACTATCTGCTGAAGTGACGATGCCAACCTTGGTTCTCTCTGGAGGGCGGTTCCGATGTTGGTCAACGGTCCGAGAGTGCAAAGGGTGACCGTTCCCGGCTTGGTCCCCAATACGGCCTCCACAATGAAATCGGCAGCTTCGGTTGGCTGTAGGGGCATTGTTGGTTCGGGAAGATCTGCCCCGTCGAGCCCGGTCTTGCCGTGGACGTACTCGGCGGTCACCAGGTCCCGCCGAAGGGGCCGATCGGAACCTGCATAGACGCCGACCTCGGGGCGATCGGCAAGCTCACAGATGATCCGAGCGTTCCTCGACGTCAGCTTCAGGGGAACGTTTCCGGCGACGGTTGTGACCCCGAGGATTTCCAGCTCCTTCGGAGAAGCCAGCGCCAGCAACAGGGCAACCGCATCGTCCTGTCCCGGATCGGTATCGATGATGATCTTTTGAGCAGCCATTAGAGCAAAGCCTCGACTTCGTCAGGGTAGGGGAGAGACGGTTGCGCACCGGGCTTCAATGTGGCTGCGGCGCCGGCCGCGACCGCATAGCCGACCGCGGTCTCGAGGTCCTTACCTTCGCCAATGCTGACCGCCAGTGCGCCACAGAAGGCATCTCCGGCGCCGGTCGTGTCGACCGGATTAACTGAGGGGGCCGGCATCCGTTTCCCCGCCTCGTGGGAGGAGATGACCGCACCTCCCTCACCCAACGTCACCACGACGGCACCTCCGACGGCCCGAGCGTCTCCGATGAAATCCTCCGTCGAATGCCGGATGGGTCGACCGGTGAGGGTCGCCAACTCCGTTGCGTTGACCACGGTCACATCGAGGGGAAGCCCAGGATCAAGGTCCCGAGCAGGAGCCGCGTTGAGGATCACTCTGTGAGGCGCCAGCTTGGCGGCTTGGCTCACGGCTGTGTCCGGGATCTCGAGCTGCAGAAGTACAACGTCGGCCTCAGACAGCAGCTCTTCGCCTGCAACAACGTGCTCCGGCGTCAGGGCATGGTTGGCGCCCGGACTAGCCGCAATCACGTTCTGTCCTTGCGCATCTACAAGGATCAGCGCCAGTCCCGTCTCGATATCGCCGTCCCGGCCGATGTGGTCCACGTTGATGCCCTCTTCCATCAGATCGGCTACCCGCCGCCGTCCTGACTCGTCGTCACCCACTCTGCCGATCATGGCGACCTCAGCCCCCAAGCGCGCGGCCGCCACGGCCTGGTTGGCACCCTTGCCGCCGCCGTGCCAAGAGTGGCCGGTTCCACTGACGGTCTCTCCGGGAGTCGGTAAACGGGACACACGAGCGACGAGGTCCTCGTTGATGCTTCCCACAACGACGACGCGCACGGCGGGCAGACTAACGGCCCCTTCTTTGGCGCTATTTCGTCACGTGACGAAATAGATCAGCTCCCTACGGCCTTTGGATCCCAACGGATCCTCACCAATGGACGAGCCGCCCCCCTCAGGTCATTGAGCACGTCGATGCACTCAGCGCCTTCGCCCAGGTCGGCAGCCGCGTCCTCGAGCGCGGCTTGCAGAACGTAGATCTGATCGCGCACCGACCTGTAGGCGTCCCGGCCTATCAAAACGTCATCCGTACCCAGACCCATGCGAGTACCCAACGTCTTCGCCTCGTGATGGCGCTGTCGGTGGCTCCGCCGGCAGTAGAGGCGTGGGCGGCCTGGACCCGCGGTGCGTACAAACGCAGCGCCGCACCAGACGCAAGTTTGATCGGGCTGCATGCAGACACCCCTCCTTTGGCGTGCAATTACGTCACGTGACGTTATCTAGAGGTGGTGCAGACTCGAGGGATTTGACTGCCCATAATCCCTCTTATGTTAACTAGATGAAGCCAGCACCCCTCTCGTCCCCCTCCGCGAGTCAGTCCCCCTCCCGTTCTTCTGACGCTCAACTACCCAAACGGCGTTCAGACGACACAACCAGATTCGGCACGGATTCCTGTGACGCTCAACTACCTATGGGCTCCTGAAACGTCACAAGAACGATGTCAACCGCCGCGGCCACCCTTCAGGAGCGCCAACAGCGCCAGTGCCACCGTCACGCCGATGCGAGTCACGTCGATTACGGGCTGTATTCGGACGCCGGCGTCGTCGATCTCGATGACCGCAACGGGCCGTCCTTCGGCCCGGCCACCTCCGCCGCCGCCTCCTCCTCCGCCGGCGGACTCATCGAAGCCGCCGCCAAATCCGAAGCCCCCCATCCGCTCGATGGCCGCGGCTGTGAAGACGATGCGCTCCCCTATCTCTTGAGGAGCACCGAAGACCGCCTCTGCCGACAGGCCGCCGATCAGCCGGTCGAACCCTTCCTGAACTCCGCTCGAGATCTCGTCAATGGTTTCCATCTTCATCCCTTCATTAGTCGCCGAGCCAGACCCAGACCCATTACGAGACCGGCCACCAACTTGATCACTCGTTGGGGATCCGGGATTCGAATCCATTCGGTTTCCTTTCCGGGGCTTGCAACTTCGATGCGATGTGGGACCGTGTAAGAGTATCCGCCGCCTCTGAAGCCGACTCTCCACGTGCGCGCCACGGGCACGTAAGTGCGGTCTCCTCGCTTTATCTCGGGGGCCCGATGCTCCTCGATGTTGATCATCGTCACTTGCTGCGAGCTTGCTCGATGAGATCCTGTCTCAGATCCCACAGCCGGCTAGTGAGCGAGACGTGGTAGCGGTGTGGATTGACGAGTCGACGCACGCCCGGGTCCAGCCTCTCCAGATCCTGAATCCGTCGCTCTCTGAGCTCTCCCAGCGGCGCCTCCGGTTGCGTGCGCTTGCCGCCTTCGAAAGCGGTGCCGAGCATCAGCTCCGCGGACGATATGTCCTCGCGGGTCAGGTGGCGTCTCACGCCGTAGTCCGTCGGGTGATAGAGCCGCAGCTCCGAGGTCGACTGAATGTCCTCATCCCGGAGCGCAAGCACATCTGCAGTCGCCCGTCCTCTTTGGTCGTAAACCCTCCAAACCTGCTTGTACCC
>JBHICV010000030.1:0-20077 GCA_046759765.1 Acidimicrobiia bacterium | reverse complement strand
ATAAGAGCCGGCGGTGCAGATCGGGATGTCGTACTGAGAGATCTGATAGTTCTTGGGCATGTCGGCGTAGAAGTAGTTCTTGCGATGGAAGATCGACTCCTCGTTGACCTCACACCTGAGCGCCACCCCGATCTGGAGAATGTCCTCTATAGCGGCGAGGTTCGGAACCGGCAGGGCGCCGGGGAGGCCTAGGCACACAGGACAGATGTTGGTGTTCGGAGGATCGCCGAAGCGAGTCGAACACCCACAGAACATCTTGGAGGCTGTATTCAGCTCTACGTGGGTCTCCACACCGATAGTTGGTACGAAGCTCACGCCGCTTCCACCAACGGTGGGCGAGCGCTGAAGGCGGCAAGCCCTTCCACGGCCGCCGCGCACCGAAACATCGCCCCTTCGCCTAGAGGCGGGGCCATCACCTGAAACCCGATCGGAAGCCCACGGGCATCGAGTCCGACCGGAACCGAGATCGCCGGAGAGCCGGCCAGGTTCGATGGGATGGTGCAGATGTCGCTCAAATACATCGAGAGGGGATCCTCGGTGCGCGCTCCCAGCTCGAAGGCAGTCGTCGGGCTCGTCGGCGATACCAGCACGTCAGACGACTCATAGGCGCGCTCGAAGTCGGATATGACCAGCGTCCTCACCTTCTGGGCCTGTCCGTAGAAGGCGTCGTAGTAACCGGCCGAAAGCGCATAAGTGCCAAGCAGGATTCGGCGAGTTACCTCGGGACCAAATCCCGCCGCCCGCGTCCGACCCATCATGTCCTCCACCGAGGATCCGTCGACCCGCAGCCCGTAGCGGACTCCGTCGAAACGGGCCAGGTTGGCCGAGCACTCGGCCGGCGCGATCAGGTAGTAGGCAGAGAGCGCGTGAGCGATGGCCGGGAGAGACACCTGGCTCACCTCGGCGCCGGCGCTGGCCAGTGCCGCGATTGTCCCATCCAGGCTGGCCTTCACCTCGGGATCGATGCCCTCGCCGGCGAGCTCCTGCACGACGCCGACGCGCAACCCGGCGACGCCTTCCATCATGCCCGTCAGGAAATCCGGTGTATCGCCTGAATACGAGGTGGCGTCGCACGGGTCATGACCCGCCACCGCGGCGAGCACCCGAGCCGAGTCCTCGACGGTTTTGGCCAGCGGGCCGATCTGATCGAGAGAGGAGGCGAATGCCACGAGGCCGTAACGAGACACGAGACCGTACGTCGGCTTCATACCGACGACCCCGCAAAGCGATGCCGGCTGACGGATGGAGCCTCCGGTATCCGAGCCGAGCGCGGCGAGGGCGCTGCCGGCGGCCACCGCCGCCGCCGCCCCGCCCGAGGATCCTCCGGGAACGCGGGAGGTGTCCCAGGGGTTGCGGGTGGGTCCGTAGCCCGAGTTCTCGGTAGACGAGCCCATTGCGAACTCGTCGAGGTTGGCCTTGCCGAAGATGATCGCCCCGGCCTCTCGGAGCCGCTTGACCACTGTGGCGTCGTAAGGAGGCACGTATCCCTCGAGGATCTGCGAGGCGCAGGTCGTCGCAATACCCCTGGTCGTCATGTTGTCCTTGATCGCCATCGGGATACCGTGCAGGGGTCCCCGGTCCTCCCCGGCGGCGAGCTCCTTATCGGCGCGCTCGGCCGCCTGCCGGGCCCCGTCGTGATCGATGTGGAGAAACGAATGAAGCTCGGCCTCTGTCACGGCCGCCCTTTGGCTCACGGAGTCGAGCAAATCCACAGCCGAGAGCTCCCCAGCCCGGAGCGCGTCACCGACCTCGGCCACCGTGAGGTCGGCGGGAGCCGTCACTGCTCTTCCTCCAACGTCGGCGGAACGCGGAAGTATCCGTCCTCCTGTTGCGGTGCTTGCGAGAGCACCTCGTCGCGATCGAGCGAGGGGACGAGCTCGTCGTCCCTGAACGCGTTGACAACCGGCAGCGCATGGGAGGTCGGTGGCACATCGTCGGTGGCCAGCGCCTGTATCTGCGCCGCGTGCTCCAGGATCACCTCCAGCTGAGTCCCGTAAAAGTCCAGCTCGTCGGCGTCGAGCTGCAGCCGCGCCAGACGCGCCACATAGGCGATATCGATGTCGATGGGCACGGGCCGAGTGTAGAGGTGAGCCTGCTGTCGCTGACCCGAAGAGGCGGCTAGCCCTCGGGTCCTTCGAACCGGAAAGCCATCTTCTCCCGCACGTCGGGAGGCAGCTTGGGAACGCCCGACCGCGGGAGCAGAAAGGTCGAGAGCTCGAAGAGGTCGCTGAACACGTTGTACTGCTCGGTGGTGGAACGGAGATACTCAAAGCCACTGGTACCCCCGGTTCCGATCTTCGAGCCGATCATCCGCGAGACCATGAGGGCGTGGCGATGACGCCACGACGTGAAGCCCTCGTCGATATCCATCAGGCTCTGGAGGAGCCGGAAGGGAAGCTGGAGAATCGGCTCATCCCGGTAGAGGTTGATCAGCAGAGCGGCGAGGAAGGCCTCATGGGACAGGTGGCGAACTCCCGCGTCCTTGAGCTCCTTATAGCGGTCGGCGTCGAAAAGAGTGTCGAAATGGGCCGCAGAAGAATCGAAAACGGCTAGCTGAGCCTCCCGCTGCTCGGCAGAAAGGCTCGGGTTGGTCGTTATCACGGCGCGGTCCGAGGCCAGCATGCCCTCTACCGCTTTGCGGTACTCGTGCCAGAAGTCGAACTGCCCGAAGTGGAGAAATGGGGTCCTGCCCAGCCAGCTTTCCACAACATCGAAGAGAGACGTCTCCTGCTCGGACTGCTCGAGCAGCGCCCGATGTTCGGCCGAGAGGCGGGACGTATAAGAGGCGCCGTCGATCTGTATCCGCCGCTCCGGGCGAATACCGAGGCGGTTCTCGATGAGCCGGAACTGCCAGCTCTGAAACCCGGAGGCGGGTACGAGATGGTCCCTGAAGTCCAGAAAGTCCAGCGGCGTCATCGTCTCGAGGATGTCCAGCTGCGGCTGGAGGAGACGTTGGATCTCGATGATGCGACGGAGCCGCTGGACGACGCGGCCCATGTCATCGTCGTCCACGAAGCTGCGGTCCATGATCTCGATCACCGACTCGAGCTCGAACAGCACCAGCTTGAACCAGAGCTCGTAGGCCTGATGCACGACGATGAAGAGCATCTCGTCATGGGCCGGCTCGCCCTTGCGGGCGCTCTCTCGGTCCTGGGCCCCGAGCAGCTTGTCGAGGTGCAGGTAGTCGCTGTAGTAGAGGCCGCTTCCCATCGGCGGCGATCCGTTCTTGTTGACCTACCTATACGGTAGTTTCAACGCCCTCCGACCGAAGTATCGCCTTCTTCCGCTCCGAGCCATACGCGTACTGGCCGACAGTGCCGTCAGACCGAACCACTCGGTGACATGGAATGAGTACGGGCACGGGATTACGAGCCAGGGCCGTGCCGACCGCTCGGACCGCTTTGGGCTTGCCGATCTCGCGGGCTACCCAGCCGTACGGCCTGACCTCACCCGGAGGGATCTCCGTGGTCTTCCGGAGCACGGCCCGCTGGAAGGGACTCACCCCCCGAAGGTCGAAGGGAACATCTTGGGCCCTGCCGCTCGCCAGGGCCTGATCGACCCGCCCGGCCAGCCGCTTCGGCATCTCGGCAGGGAAGGCCTCGCGACCAGTCATCTCTCCCAAGTAGTCCTCGACGCTCTCGACGAAGTCCGTGGGAAAACAGGCGGAGACACCGTTGCCGTTGAATGCGATCCACACGTCACCGATGCCGCTCGGGCGGGACACGTAGCCGTCGGCCAATCCCGTGTCCACAAGCACTCGGGTCATCAACGACTCGGGAGCTTCGACGTAGAGCTGCTCCAATTCGGTAATCATGCGACTGCTCCTTCGGCTTCGATCATTGTCCTGAGACGCTCCAACCCGCGGTGAACGTCTGCCTTGGCCGTGCCCACAGGAACCTCCAGCGTCTCGGCCACCTCGGCGTACGAGAGCCCGGCCACGTGCCTCAAGAGCACGGCCATGCGCTGGCGCTCCGAGAGCTGCGCAAGGCGCGGCCGCCATATCTGCTCCGCCTCGACCCAGTCCTCCGGCGCTTCCGTAGTCTCGATCCGGCTCGGAATCTCCTCGCCGTCGGCCGGAAACTCGGGATGGCGACGGGCGTAGCGGGCTCTGTTCCGCGACAAGTTGATCAGGGTCGTCCACACGTAGGACTTGAGGCTCATATCTCGGATCCGGGCGGGCGTGAAGCCGGTCAGCGCCCGATAGACCCGAACGAAGGTCTCCTGCGTGAGGTCCTCGGCATCATGTCGGTTGCGGACCAACTGGAGTGCGGTTGAGAAAACACCGTGCTGCAGCTCTTCGATCACACCCGCGTACGCCTCGTCAACATCGCGCGCCAGCCGGGCTGTTAGCTCCATCGAAGTATTGAACACCGGGCAGAGCTCGAGGGTTGCACTCAGAGTGCCGACTCGAGAAGCTCGCGCACTCTGACTTCGAGCGTGTCGCGCACGGATCGCACGAAATCCAGGTCCCGACCGGCGGGGTCGGGGATTTCCCAGTCCTCGTAGCGGACCCCGGGGAACACGGGGCACTGATCGCCGCATCCCATCGTGACGACGCGCTCAGCCGAACGCACGTCCTCGTCCGTGAACCGGGTTGGTTTTGCCTTCGAGATGTCGATACCGACCTCGGCCATAGCAGTCACAGCGTGGGGGTTGATCTCCGCGGCAGGCTCGGAGCCACCGGAGAGGACCTCGAGATCGTCCCCTCCGAAGTGGCGTGCCCACGCGGCGGCCATCTGGGAGCGGCCGGCATTGTGGGTGCACAGGAACACGAGCCGCGTCATGACGCCATTCCAGCAGCCGTGCCAAACTCTCATCGATGTTCTTCCAGCCGGAACTCGAAACTCAAGACCGGAAAGCTCGTCAAGCGCTCCAAGGTGAGCGGCTCTCCGAGCTTCTGGCGCGGCTCAAGGCTTCCAAAACCCCATACTGGAAGGAGAAGCTCGCCACCGCTCCGGACCTGAAATCGATCGAGCAGATAGAGGAGCTTCCATTCACTGTCAAAGCCGAGCTGCGGGACACGTATCCATTCGACATGCTGGCCATCGCCTTGGATGACACCGTTCGTGTCCACGCCTCCTCTGGAACACGGGGCAAGCCCACGGTCGTCGCCTACACCGCCGCCGACGTTTCGGTGTTTGCCGACGTCAACGCTCGCTCGATCGCATGCGCAGGCGGAGGCCCGGGGGACGTCTTTCACATCGCCTACGGGTACGGCCTCTTCACCGGAGGCTTGGGCCTCCATTACGGAGCTGAGCGCTTGGGGGCAACCGCGGTACCCGCCTCTGGCGGCAACCCCGGCCTCCAGCTACAGCTCATCGTCGACCTCAGCGCGGCCGGTATCGCGTGCACTCCGTCTTTTGGGATGCTGCTCGCCGAACGCGTCCGGGCGGAAGAGATAGAAGACCAGATCACGATCCGATACGGAGTCTTCGGCGCCGAGCCCTGGTCTGACGCTTATCGAAACCAGCTCGAGGACGCCTGGGGCGGAATCGACGCTTGCGACATCTACGGGCTGTCCGAGGTGATCGGGCCCGGCGTGGCAATGGAGTGCAGGGAAGAGAAGCGCGGCCTCCACGTGTTCGAGGACCACTTCTATCCGGAGATCGTCGACCCGGAGACAGGTGAGCCACTGCCGGCCGGCCAACAGGGCGAGCTCGTTCTCACCACGCTGACCAAGGAAGCACAGCCGGTTCTCCGCTATCGGACCGGCGATATCACCGGGCTGATCGAAGAGCCATGCAGCTGTGGACGCACGTTCCGAAGAATCGAGCGAATCGCAGGCCGGGCGGACGACATGCTCATTGTCCGCGGCGTCAACGTCTTCCCGCGCGAGGTCGAGTCGGTGATACTCGACGACCCGGACGTCGCCGGCCAGTACGCGTTGATCGTTGACCGGCGGGGGACGATGGCGGAGCTGCGAGCCAGGGCGGAGCTAAAGAGCGAGGAAGCCGTCTCGAGAGCTCCCCAGATTGCCCGCCGCCTGCAGGATCGTCTCGCGGAGCAAGTGCGCATCCGAGTCGAGGTCGAGCTGCGTCCCCCCGGGGCGATGCCGCGCCAAGAGGTAGGGAAGGCCCAACGCGTTTTCGAGCAAGTGGACGACGGCGACCCGCTCGAGCCCTAGCTCTCGGTCAGCAGCTCCTTCAGCACTGAGAAAGCCTCGTCCATCGCACCCAACGGTGCATTCTCGGTAGCCTGGTGCGCCTGAGCAGGGTCGCCGGGACCGTAGTTGACCGCGTCCACTCCCACCTGTGCCAGCCGCGCCACGTCCGTCCAGCCCTGCTTCGGCGCCACCGAGGCTCCGGACAGTGACTTCAGGCGATCGAGATGCTCGTTGTTCTCCGGAACGGGTCCGGGCGGAGCCTGGTCCAAAATCTCCACTTCATCGACCCCGTCCAGTAGCTCCCTCAGCTTGTCCTCGGCTTCGTCCAAGGTCATGTTGGGTGCGAACCGATAGTTGACGTTGATCTCGAATCGAGGCGGCACGACGTTAGTTGCGATTCCGCCCTCCGCCACGGTCACTGTTGCGACCTCGTAGAACTCGAGGCCGGAGACGTCCACGGGCACGCGCCGGCGTCGGTGTTGGGAGGCCAGCCACTCCCCCGCTCGGGTAATCGCGTTCTCGCCCAGCCAGGGGCGTGCGCTGTGCGCCGAAGAGCCGGTGAAGGCGACTCGAGCGTTGATCCCACCTACACATCCGAGCTGGATCTCCAGTCCGGTCGGCTCCAACACGACTGCGAACTCAGCTTCGGTTAGCCAGGGTCCCTCCCGAAGAAGGATGGCCAGCCCATTGTCCTCAGCCGGCCCCTCTTCCCTGTCATAGAACACACCCACGACGTCGTATGGCCCCGCGACGATGTCCGGGTCTTCGAGGAGATGGATCATCACGGCCAGGCCCGACTTCATATCTGATGCGCCCAGGCCGAAGAGGAGATCGCCTTCGATGTAGGGCGCACGGTCTACCTGCGCGGGGACCGTGTCGAGATGCCCGACAAGCAGTAGCAGCCGTTTCCCGGTGCGCCGCCCGACTATGAGATTGTTGCCGATGCGCTCGGTCGCCTCCCGACCGACAGACTGAAACAGCCGTTCCGAGATAGTGGTTACCAGCCGACCTTCGTCGCCGGTCACACTCTTAATCCGAACCAGGTCCAGAAGCGTGTCCGAGAGGCTGCTCACACGGAAACCTCGAAGGTACGAAGCGCCTCGTTGAGTGAGGTCTTGCGGTCCGTACTTTCCTTTCGCTGTCCGATGATCAGTGCGGCTTGCACCTCATAGGAACCGGCGGGGAATTCCTTCGGGCGGGTTCCCGGTACGACCACGGAACGGGGCGGGACCCTTCCCCGATGCTCGACAGGCTCCGGGCCGGAGACATCGATGATCGGCGTGTTGGACGTGATGGACACGTTGGCCGCGATAACGGCTTCTTCTTCGATGAGCACGCCTTCGACGAGTATCGACCGTGACCCCACGAAGGCGCCGTCCTCCACTATCACAGGCTGGGCTGCAGGAGGCTCGAGTACGCCCCCTATGCCCACGCCGCCCGACAGATGGACGCCGCGCCCGATCTGCGCGCAGGAGCCCACGGTCGCCCAGGTGTCAACCATCGATCCCTCTCCCACGTAGGCGCCGATGTTCACAAACGCCGGCATGACGACCACGCCTGGCTCCAGGAAGGCTCCGTAACGAACCGAGCCGGGCGGCACCACCCGCACACCCGCCGAAGCGAGGCCCTGCTTGGTGGGAATCTGGTCGTGATACTCGAACGGCCCCGACTCGAGGGTCTCGACCCGAGCCAAACGGAAGTAGAGGAGAATGGCCTGCTTCACCCAGTCGTTGACGGTCCACGCCCCTCCGATGCGCTCCGCCACTCGGAGCCGGCCCTCATCGAGCGCCGCGATCGTCCGCTCTACCGCGTCGGTCGCCTCCGGGAGACGATCCAGGTCGTGGAAGGCGGCTTCGATCAGATCCCGGTCAGACATTCCTTCAGAATCCCTGCCGCCTCTTCGCACTGCTCGAACGAGGGAACCAGGGCAAGCCGTAGGAAACCCTCTCCTCCTGGTCCGAAGGTGTGGCCCGGTGAGACGACCACGTTCTGAGCCAACAGCCGATCGGCCGCAGCGACTTCGTCGGGGACGGCAACCCACAGATAAATCGCCGCCTTTGACGCGATCACCTCCAAGCCGATGGACTCGAACGCGGCGCGCAGCACCCCTCGCTTCTCGGCAAAGACCTTGCGCCGTTCCGAGACGTGATCATCGTCGCTCCAGGCTTCGATGGCGCCGGCCTGTACGAACTCCGGTGGCGCGGTCCCCGTGGACGTGCGGAGCAACCGAAGGGCGGCGATGGCGTCGGCATCACCGATGATGGCTCCACTGCGATATCCCGTCATCCCGGATCGCTTCGACAGGCTGAGAAAGGAGAGCATCCCTGTGAATCCCTGGTCGGCAACCTGCAGCGCCGAGGCAGGAGTATCTCCCTCGTAGATATCCAGATAGCAGTCGTCTGTGCACAGCAACGTGCCGTGCTCGCGGCTGGCCCGATACAGCGACTCGAGAGCTGAGCGGGAGGCGACGGCACCGGTCGGGTTGTGCGGGTAGTTGATCCACAGCAGACGGGCCCGACCCCAGATCTCGGCCGGGATCTGTTCGGGGGTCAACACGAAGTCGCCTGTCAGCTGGACCGTGTGCGTCGCTGAGCCAGTCAGCCGCGCACCTCGCTCATAGATTGGATAACCCGGGCTGGGCCAAACCACCAGGTCGCCCTCACTGCAGAACGCCATCGCGGCCGAGAAGATGGCCTCCTTCGAGCCTGAGGTGGGCAGCACTTGGGACTCCGGATCCACCTCGATCCCGAGCCTGCGCTCTACATAGCCGGCGAGTGCCTGCCGGAGCTCCGGCAGTCCGGGAACCGTTGGGTACTGGGAGACCTCCGGAACGGCACCAGCAACGGCATGGCGGATGAACCCGGGTGTCGGCTCGATTGGGTCGCCGATCGAGAAGTCCAAAACGGGTTCTCCCTGGGAACGCAGCAACCGCGCCTTCTCCTGGAGCTCGGCGATCGCGTATGAGCCAAGCTCGTCGAGTACCGGATTCGTTCGCACGAGGTCACGCTACTAGCGCGGTCTGAGGAGGTAGCGAGGTCATACTTCATACAATCCAGCCGGTGAACTACCGGCTCATCTACACCGGTCTGGCTCTGGCCCTAGTGGCCGTGGTCGCCCTCGGCATCGCCTTTGGATCGATAGGAGGAGATGCAATCCCTCTGCCGGACCCCGTGGAGAGCATCAGCCCGAGACCCGGTGACTCGGTGCAGAGGCAATCGCCCATCGAGGTCGACATGCTGCCCGGATATGACCTGGAGCTGTTCATCGACGGCGTGGAAATACCCGACGCCGAGCTCGTCGTCGTGGCAGCAACGGGCGTCCACTCCTGGCGGCCGGGCCCCAATCGGCTCTTCGAGCAATGGAGCCGCGGCGAGCACGCGGTCCGAATCCTCTGGAACACGACGGTGGGCCTAACCGACACGGGGTCGTATGACTGGAGCTTCTTCTCCTTCTGAGTTTCCTGTCAATATGAGCCGCGCTTTCCGCGGCTGAGATTGACACGAACGCGTTCTCCTACGACCCGAGCTCGAGCTCTCCCGCCAGCAGCTCTCGCAACGCTTCCTCGTCCAGCACGGGGATCTCGAGCTCGGCGGCCTTGGCGACTTTTGATCCTCCCGGCGAGGCACCGGCAACGACCGCAGTCGTCTTTCCTGATATTGACGAGGTGACCCTGCCGCCCCGCTCCTCGATCGCGGCCTTGGCCTCGTCGCGGGTCATGCCCTCCAACGTTCCTGTCAGCACCACCGTCACCCCCTCGAGAAGGTCTCCAACGTCTTCGTCGGGAATTGGATCTTCGAGCCGCACTCCGCCGTCTCCTAGCTTCTGGACCAGAGCTCGGTTCTCCGGGTCATCTGCCCAAGCGCGGACCGAGGTGCCGATCACAGGCCCGATCCCCGAGGTAGCCGCGAGGTCGGCCTCGGACGCCTCCATCAGAGCCTTCATGCTCCGATACTGCCGAGCGAGGAGCCTGGCGACCGTTCCCCCGACATGACGGATTCCGAGGGCCACCAACAGCCGGGCCAAAGGCCGATCCCGCGCCGCGTCGATCGCAAGGAGGAGATTGCCGACGGAAACCTCTCCCCAGCCCTCGAGCCCCAGCAGATCGTCCGCCTCCAGATAGAAGATGTCCGCCGGGTCGCGTATGAGACCCTCGTCCAAGAGCAGATCCACGGTCTTGTAGCCGAGGCCTTCGATGTCCATGCCGCCCCGGCCCGCAAAGTGAGCCAGCCACTCCCGCAACCGACTGGGACATTCCAAACCGCCCGTACACCGGGCAACTTTCTCCCCTTCGGCCCGGACGATCCGGTTACCGCAGAACGGACACCGGGCCGGCATCTTCCACCGACGCTCCTTCCCGCTCCGACGGTCGACGATCGGTCCGACCACTTCGGGAATCACATCTCCGGCCCGACGGACGATGACGTGGTCGCCGATCCGGACGTCCTTGCGATGGACCTCATCTTCGTTGTGGAGCGTCGCCATTCCTACGTTGGCACCGCCGACAAACACCGGCTCCAGAACGGCGAATGGCGTGACCGCCCCGGTCCTCCCGACGTTGACACTGATGTCGCGGAGCAGAGTGACCCGCTCCTCGGCGGGGAACTTGTAAGCGATCGCCCAGCGCGGCGCCTTGGCCGTGAACCCGAGCGCGGACTGCTCGGCCAGGTCATCTACCTTCACGACGACTCCGTCGGTCTGATAGTCCAGCTCGTGGCGGCCGGACTCCGCCTCCTCGACGTAGCTCTGAACCGCCTCCAGGTTGTCGAGCACGGCCGAGGCCGGATTGACCCGAAGGCCCAGATCGCGGAGGTAGTCGAGGCTCTCGGCGTGGTTCTTGAAGCCGGGGCCGCCTTCCAGATATCCGATCTGGTAGATCCAGATCGAGAGGGCCCTCGAGGCGGTGACCGCCGGGTCCTTCTGTCTGACTGATCCGGCGGCCGCGTTGCGGGGGTTAGTGAAGATTCGCTCGCCGGCGGAGACCCGCCGCTGGTTGAGGTCCTCGAATGCTCCCAGAGGCATGTATACCTCGCCGCGCACCTCCATCACGGCCGGTGCATCGCCCAGCACGCGAAGTGGAATCGACTCAACGGTCCTGAGATTGGCTGTTATGTCCTCCCCTACCGAGCCGTCGCCTCTGGTGGCTCCTTGGGTAAAAGCGCCGTTCTCGTAGGTGAGGGAGACGGCCAAGCCGTCGATCTTCAACTCACAGACATAGCCGCCGGGACTTCGGCCGAGGATCCGCGCCAAGCGCTTCTCCCACGCTTCGAGGTCTTCGGCAGTGTCTGCATTGTCAAGCGAGAACATGCGCTCGCGGTGACTGACGCTGCCAAAGAGCTCGGACGGCGGGGCACCGACCCGCTGGGTCGGCGAGTCCGACGTGACGAGCTCCGGATGCTCCTCCTCGAGGGCCTCCAGCTCTGCCACCAGCTCGTCGTACTCCCGGTCCGAGATCACCGGCTCGTCGAGGACGTGATACCTGTACAGGTGGTAGCGAATCTGCTCCCGGAGCTCGTCGACCCGTGCCGCCGCCTCTGTCATCTGACGGCAGAGTCGATGGTGCCTCCCCCTAGAACACGGTCCCCCCGGTAAACGACAGCCGCTTGGCCCGGGGTGACCGCAGGCTGGGGTTCCTGGAACCGGATCTCAGCCACTCCCTCGCCCGTGAGCGAAGCCAGCCGGGCTCTTTGCGGGTGAGCTCGGTACCGAAGCTTCACCTCGACGTCGTCGAAGGGCGGCGGCGAGCCCGACACCCAGCTGAAGCCTGAGACCCGGCACCCACGAGCTAGAAGGCTGTCCTTCGTGCCGACGACCACTTGCCGGTCCTCGGGGCGGAGCTCCACTACATACCGTGGCTCGGCCAGGGCTACCCCGACGCCCCGGCGTTGACCGACGGTGAAGTTCGAAATGCCCGCATGCTCACCGAGCACGGCCCCGTCGATATCGACGATGAGACCGGGATCGGTCATGGTTGGCGCATGCCGCCGGAGGAAACTCCGATAGTTACCGCGGCCGACGAAGCAGACATCCTGGCTGTCCCTTTTCTCAGCCGTACGCAGCTCCAGCCTGGCGGCCTCGGCTCGAGTCTCAGCCTTGGTCAGGTCGCCGACGGGAAACCGAACTCTCCCAAGCGCCTCCTGTCCCAGCATGTAGAGAACGTACGACTGGTCCTTCTCCGTATCGACGGCTCGTAGTAGCTGGATCCCCGCCGCGGTGCGTCTGGTGCGGGCATAGTGGCCTGTCACGACCATCTCGCAGCCCAGCTCGGAGGCTCGATCCAGCAACAGGTCGAACTTCACCACCCGGTTGCACTCGATACACGGATTCGGCGTCCGGCCCGACGCATACTCCGAGACGAAGTGGTCGACGACGCCGGATCGGAACTGGTCGGTGTAATCGAGCACGTAGTAGGGAATCTGCAGCTGGGCCGCTACGCGTCGGGCATCTTCAGAGTCTGCGAGCGTGCAGCATCCGGCCGTCGGGGCAGTCCCATCGGGCTCTTCCCACAGCTTGAGGGTGATGCCGATGACCTCGTGGCCTTCGTTAGCCATTCGGGCGGCTGCCACCGACGAGTCCACCCCACCGCTCATTGCCGCCAGGACCTTCATCCAATCCTCTCCAGCGCCTCGAGCACGAGAGCCGCGGCAGTGGTGCCGTCGTCGGGTCTGGTAGTCCACCCGAACGTGAAGCGGATGCACTCTCGAGCGCGTTCACCTGTGAAACCCATGGCGCGCAGCACGTGGGAGACCGAAACGGCGCCGCTCTGGCATGCCGACGCCGAAGAGGCCGCCAAGCCGACCTGGTCGAGCTTGATCAGCAGCGTGTCGTTCTGCACTCCCGGGATGCGAACATGAGAGTGCTGCACGAGGCGCGAGTCCGGCGGAACGGTCAGCTCGACGTCCGGCCTACCCGCGCGGAGATGGCTCTCGAACCGAGCCCGGGCTTCCGAGACGTCCGCCTGGAATCGGTCTCGATCCTTGGCGGCGACGCTCATCGCCGCAGTCATTCCGACCGCGCCCATGACGTTGTGCGTTCCCGATCTCCGGCCGAACTCGTGTCCGCCGCCGTGAGCCACGGGCTCGAGGTCCACGCCGTCTTTGACGTAGAGAAGGCCTACGCCCTTGGGTCCGCCAAACTTGTGCGCCGCCAGCGAGAGCATGTCGACATTCAGCCGTTCCACGTCGATCTCGGTAGACACGAACGCCTGCACCGCGTCGGTGTGAACGACGACGCCGGCAGCCCGGGCCTTGGCGGCTTCGGCCATCTCCGACACCGGTTCGATGACTCCCGTTTCGTTGTTGGCCGTCATCAAGGAGACGACTGCCGTTTCCTCGTCCACCAGATGAGCCATCCGCTCGGGATCGACCCGTCCCCACCCGTCGACCGGAGCAATGTCCACTCGACAGCCGAGAACCTCGCAGAAGCGAGCGCTCTCGAGCACCGCATCGTGCTCGACCGCGGACGTAACGATCGCTTTTCGCCCCCCGCCGAGCAACGCTCTCCCCTTGATCGCCAGGTTGTCAGCTTCCGTGCCACCGCTCGTAAAGACCACCTCGCCTGGAGCGGCGCCGATGAGCTCGGCGGAGTGTTCCCTCGCCTCCTCGAGAGCGTCCTTCGCCTTACGGGAGGTCGCGTGTATGCCCGACGAGTTGCCGAAAAGATCCCCGGCGAACGGCTCCATTGCCTCCCACGCCTCGCGACGCATAGGCGTCGTAGCCGCATGATCGAGATACAACATGATCGGTATTGTCCCAGATCGCGTGATCTCCCTGTCCGCGCGAATCGAAGCGCCGCCACCGCGGGTCTGGGCCGAACTGGCCGACTTTGCCGGTCAGTCCGAGTGGATGAGCGACGTGACGTCGATCGAGTTCGCCACCAGTCAACGGAGCGGCCTCGGAACCAGGATGATCGTGGGCAGCCGAGTTGGGCCGTTTCGAGTCCAGGACCTGCTGGAAGTCATTGCCTGGGACGAGCCAAACGTCCTCTCCGTCGCTCATCGGGGGCGAGTGAAAGGAACCGGTGAGTTTCGCCTCGACGACGTGGGCGGAGCTACCAAGGTGACTTGGAGCGAGGATCTGGAGTTCCCCTGGTATATGGGAGGAAGACTCGGAATCTTTGCCGCTCGGCCGATTCTGCTCCGTATCTGGCGCCGCAGCCTGGCCCTGTTGACCGAGCGGGTCCTCAGCGGCCGGTGAACTCGGGAGACTCCTTGGTAATGAAGGCCGCCACTCCGGCCTCGGCATCCTCCGTCCAGAAGACGTCGTTGAAGGCCTGCTCCTCGACAGCTACGGCCTCGTCGATCGGCCTGCCCCAGCCGTCGTTGATGGCCCGCTTGGCCGCGGCCAGCCCGAGGGTCGGCCCCTTGGCATAGCGAGCTGCATCCTCGAGGGTCACGTCCAAAAGCTCGTCGGGATCTGCGACCCTGTCCGCCAGACCTATGGCGAGGGCTTCATCGGCGGGAACGAAACGCCCCGAGTAGACGATGTCCCGTGCCTTGCTCACGCCGACGAGTCGCGTGAGTCGCTGGGTGCCGCCCGCGCCGGGTATAAGTCCCAGGTTGATTTCGGGCTGCCCTACCTGGGCGTCTGAGGCCAGGTAACGAAAGTCGGCGACCACCGCGAGCTCCAGGCCCCCTCCGAGCGCGTAGCCGTAAACGGCGGCGAAGGTCGGCTTGGCGAGCTGCTCGAACTTTCGAATTGCAGCGCGGAGAGGAATGTCGTATTGCTCTCCGGATCCTTCCTTCTGATGGGCAACGAACCCCTTGATATCCGCTCCAGTCGAGAAGTGAGGTTCGCCCCAGATAACGGCCGCACGAATGCCCGGATCAGACGCATTCTCGAATGCCTCAGCTAGTTCGTGCGTGACCTCATTTGAGATTGCGTTTACCGGGGGCCGGTTCAGCCTTATCAGCACCACGGCCCCGTCTACTGAGTATTCCAATAGTTCCACGTCGCCTCCTCGGCGCGGCAGCCTAACCGTGGGGAGGATGGGCCCGGCTCGGGCTAGGCAGTTTCGGCAGAGCGCCGGGCCGCCGTCCACGGGTCGACGCGCCGGCTCAAGACGTCCTCGGTGAGGCTCGTCATCTCTCGACCAGACTTCTTGGCGGCCGCCCGCCTCATCTCACTGGCTAAGGCCTCGTTGAGCTCGCTCTGGAGCCGAGCAGCTCGCCTCTGGTTCAGCTCACCGCTGGAGGTGAGGTGCTCACGGTGGGCAAGGACCGCATCCCACGCCTCCGCGATTCCTTCGCCGCTGGTCGCAACCGCCTTGATGATCGGAGGCGTCCAGGGCCGCTCACTCCCGAGCTGAAGCATCTGCCGGAGGTCGGAGATGGTCTCGTCGGCGCCGGGACGGTCCGCTTTGTTGACGATGAATACATCGGCGATCTCGAGCAGTCCCGCCTTGGCGGCTTGGATCCCGTCTCCCCAGCCGGCCGCGACGACCACGACGATTGTGTCGGCCCGCTCGACGATCTCGACCTCTGCCTGGCCTACCCCTACCGTCTCGACCAGAACGAATGGCTTCCCGGCCGCGTCTAGGACCGCGACGGCCTGGGGGGCAACCGCCGACAGGCCGCCGAGGTGCCCGCGGCTGGCCAGTGAGCGAATGAAGACCTCAGGGTCGGAAGCATGATCCTGCATGCGAACGCGGTCTCCGAGAATCGCTCCCCCGGAGAAAGGGCTGGTGGGGTCGACGGCGAGCACCCCAATCCCCTGCTCGCTGCGCCTAACCAGTCGAATGATCTGGTCGGAGATAGTGCTTTTACCTGCTCCAGGCGCTCCGGTGACGCCGACGACGTGCGCTCGCCCTGTGTGCGGGAAGAGGTCGGCCAGAGCCTTTTGGCCCGTCGGATCGCCTTCCTCGAGAAGGGTTATAAGACGAGCCACTGCTCTCGAGTCCCCTTCGCGCACGAGCTCGGCAAGACCTGACATTGACGCGAGGCTAGGGGTAGACCGCAGTGCGAATGTTGATCCAGTAACGGACCTAGGCCTTGGCAATCACCTCGGTCACGCCTGTAACCCGGTCGGTGAGGATACGCTCGATTCCGGCCTGCAGCGTCAATGTCGAGAGAGGGCAGCCGCCGCAGGCGCCGACCATCTGCAGAGTTACCCGTCCGCCCTCCACGCCCAGCAGGATCAGATCACCGCCATCGGACTGGAGAGCAGGTCGGATATAATCGAGCGTCTCTTCGAGCTCCGCAAGATCGACAACGTCCTCGGAGGGCTGCGCAGAGCTCCGGATTGTCACTTCCTGGGTCATAGGTCGTCCTCAGAAACGTTTTACGGCGCCTACCTGTTCCAGTTTAGGGGGCAGTCCGAACCTGGCCGATTCCGACCGTCGTCAGTTGATAGGCGGCACCTTCCGAGGAGCGGGCTTCGATCAGGACCCTGTATCTGCCCGGAGAGGCCAGCTTCCCTTGCGCGAGCCCGTCCCACACGATCACCTGATTACCGGCTTCCCGGATCACCCACTCTCCCTCGGCGGCTACCCCGGGCCCGTCGAATACCACCAGACGCACCTCAGCGGGGCCGGAGAGTGTGAAAGGAATCACCGGAGCTTCCCCGAACGCGGCGGCTATCAACGGCGCGGTGTCCCGGACGACAAGCGGGAACCCGAGCCCGACCGGCGCCTGCACGACGACATCCCTTCGGTCAGGTCGGAAGCTCCAGGTCCCGAGTGCCTCGGTGGCAATCTCTTCTCCGTCCGCAATCACAGTTACGGGGCCATCCGGTCTCAGCGTCACCCGGTCGCGTCTCCACGCCAAACCCACCGTTATCTCCTCCGGGAGGGCATCGGGTGCTTCGTCGGGAAAGAGGCCGGTGTAGTAGTGGCTGAGTATCTCTGCGTAAGCAGCGCCCTCCTCGGCCATGGCGAGAGCTCCGTATTGGCTCAGGCCCACTGTGTGGCCCCAGCCG
Source organism: Acidimicrobiia bacterium (assembly GCA_046759765.1). GTDB lineage: Bacteria > Actinomycetota > Acidimicrobiia > Spongiisociales > CAZKJJ01 > JBHICV01. Next base: position 3,064 of record JBHICV010000030.1, on the reverse strand, counting down.
CCGCCGCGGAATCGATAGACGACCATGCGCTGGAGGCCACGGGGCCCGTCCGTGGGCACATACCGCGTCTGCTTCATGATCGTGTAGGTCGGAGCCAGCACCGTTTGCGGGTAGCGTCCGCCCTCGGGCCGTGGTCCGGGCAGGTAGTCGGGAGCTGCATCCGGTCCCAACTGGTTCATCACCGATCTGAACTGCCAGGTCGACATATCGACCGAGTCCTGGTCGGAGGTGAGCGTGACGGTCCAGGGGCCTTCGCCGACCCCCTTCGTGGTCACCTCTATGTCCTCAAGCAAGCCGGGGAGCTCCCCCCACTCGTCGAGAATCCGCTCCATGGAGTTTTGGGGGAGCAGAAAGGACCAGTCCACGAACGGGGAGGGCTCTCCCCCCGAGGGGACGCCCTGGAGGTAGGGGACCGGATCGCGATCGATATAGACATCCTCGATGGAGCTGGTCCGGCCGCCCGTGGTCGAGCTGTAGAGCGTTAGGGCCGGTGCTCCTTCGTGAAGGAGCACCTCGCCTGTCGTCGACGTCACTGCCTCTGCCCAGGTATCTCCGATCCCACCCTCGAGGAGCCCAAGCCCTCTATAGACCTGGCAGGCGGACGTGGCGCAGATGTCGAACCCATACTGCCTTGCTGCGCCTGCACGACCTCGGGCCAGCGTCCATGCCAGGTAGGTCCGGGCCGCTACCGCCTGTGTCCGAAGAGCCTCGATGTGCCACGAATAGGGAACCTCCTGAATCCCGAGCAAGTAGCGCTCCGGGGAGGCGGTCTCGATCAGTGAGAGCCCGTCAGCGTGGCCGCGGACGATCAGCGAACCTTCGTAGACCCCGCCCTCCCAAGTGAACCTCACCCCCTCCGCCGGGACCAACTCGACCTCGCGGAAGAACCCGACCGGTTCCTGCGGATCATCCTGAGCAGCTGCGGTGGGGGTCGCTGCCGCGATCAGCGTCAAGAGAAGGAGCGCAGTCGCCAGTCTTCTAATCGACACGTTCGGCGCGGCTGACCTCGGCTCCGAGGGACCGCAACTTCCCGACCAGGTCGCCGTACCCGCGATCAATGTGATGAATCTCGCCGACGCGTGTGTATCCGTCGGCCCTCAGGCCGGCCAGGACAAGAGCCGCTCCTGCTCGGATGTCTGGAGCCTCGACAGGACAGCCGGATAGTCGCTCGACTCCCCTCACCACTGCGTGCTGTCCCTCGATAGTTATGTCGGCTCCCATGCGAGCGAGCTCACCGACGTAACGGAAGCGGGCGTCGTAGAGGTTCTCGGTGATGATCGAGGTCCCATCGGCGACCGACAGCAACGACACCATCTGCGGCTGCATATCGGTGTGAAAGCCCGGGAAAGGCAAGGTGGCTACGTCCACCGCTATCGGACGATTCGGGCCGGTCACCTCGAAGGCGTCGTCGCCCCGTGAGATCTCGCAGCCGGCCTCCGCCAGTTTGTGCAGCTCCATCCGGAGATCGGCAGGTACGCAGTCCTTCACCGTCACCGTCCCTCCGGTGATCGCGGCCGCGGCCGCGTAAGTACCTGCCTCCAGCCGATCGGGAATCACCTCGTGATCTGCAGGAACGAGCTCGGTCACGCCCTCTATCCGGACCGTGGCCGTTCCGGTGCCCTCGATCCGGGCGCCCATCTCGGAGAGCAGCTTGGCCAGGTCTTGGATCTCGGGTTCGCGAGCCGCGTTGTGAATGAGAGTCTCGCCGTCGGTTGTCGCAGCCGCCAGCATGAGGTTCTCGGTGGCGCCGACACTCGGGAACTCGAGATCGATCTCGGCTCCCCGCAGCCGACCTTCGACATTGCCCGTGAGCACGCCGTGCGCCAGCGAGAACATAGCTCCCATGCGGCGGAGGCCGTCGATGTGCATGTCGATGGGTCGCGCCCCCAACTCGTCACCGCCGGGAAAAGCGACCCGCGCCACTCCGCACCTCGCCAGCAAAGGTCCCAGAACGAGGATCGACGCCCGGAAGCGCCGCACAAGATCAAGAGGAGCCTCGGGCCGCACGACCTCCGGCATCACGATGGTCAGAACGTCACCTTCCGTCGTACACGTAGCCCCGACGTAGGTGAGCACCTCCACCATCAGCTCGACGTCTGCAATGGCCGGCACATTGCGAAGAACATGCGTCCCTGGTGCCAGTACCGACGCCACCATGTGCTTGAGGACCGCGTTCTTAGCGCCACTGACGGAGACGATGCCCTCAATGGGCCGGCCACCGGCAACCACTATTTCGTGCACATCGCGCATCCTACGGAGAGGAGGAGGTTTTACGGAAGCAACGTCACGCCTTCGAGAAAGGTTCTGGCGTGGGCTTCCCATTGATCTCCTGGCGCCTCAACCGTGATCGCCAAGGCAACGGGACCGTCGCCCAAGGCGTGAACCGCGTGCCAGCGAGGCAAGCCTTCGAATCGACCTTGGGAGCTGGCCCACCCTTCCTCCGAGACGGTGAGCCGATCCGGGGTCAGCGGCGGGTCGCTGAGAAGGCTCCAGTAGGCGCGTTCGACGGATTCGAGCGAAGAGGGCCAGGTGGCGCCGACCGACTCCAACATCCAGCTCATGTCAACGAGGGAGACAAAGGCGATCGCTGAGGTGGCATCGGGATGGGAGAAAGAGATGGCCTCTTCGCCGGCTTCGTGCTGCCATCCGGCAGGCACGGTTACGCAAAAAGAATCGGCGCAGACCTGGCTCGTAGGTTCGATGGGCGGCGCGGGGACCGAGCCGGCGCATGCGGTGGCGATGAGCAGAACCGCGGCCCATCTGTGCATCTGATCAAGCGTACCGGGACGCCGCTAGCCTCCGCGCCGTGCGTGTCGCGATCGGGTCCGACCACGCGGGCTTCAGACTGAAACAAGAGCTGCTGGGAGAGGTGGCTGCCCAGGGGCACGCGGTGCTCGATTTGGGGACGGACTCCGAGGATCCCATCGACTATCCGGACATCGCGGCCGCGGTTGCCTCCGCAGTTCGCGAGGATCGTGCCGACCGCGGCATATTGGTATGCGGTTCCGGAGCCGGGGCCGCGGTGGCTGCCAACAAGGTGCGCGGCATTCGAGCGGCGACCGCC